>NZ_JBJGYO010000025.1:0-62860 GCF_054050035.1 Geodermatophilus sp. SYSU D00815
CGGCCGAGGACGGCAGCAACGGCTCCATCCACGCCCACGCCTCATCGGAGACCACCGCTCGATGCTGTCGCATCGCCCGGAGCCTGCCGATCCGGACCGCCAAGATCCGTCAGACACGCCCTAGCGGGGCAGACGGCCGTCGGCGTGCCGCGATGCCGCGCTGGTGGCAGAGTTCGACCCGTGAAGACCTGGCTCGACGCGTGGCCGGTGTACCGCCAGCTCACCGGAAGCGATCCCCTCGGCCGCGGCAGGGCAGCGCGCAGCAAGGGCACGGAGCAGCTGGTCTCCCGGACGGCCACGGCCGACCGGGTCGTGCAGAGCGTCTGCCCCTACTGCGCGGTCGGCTGCGGGCAGCGGGTCTTCGTCAAGGACGAGCAGATCGTCCAGATCGAGGGCGACCCCGACTCGCCGATCAGCCGCGGCCGGCTCTGCCCCAAGGGCGGCGCGAGCAAGCAGCTGGTCACCAGCCCCACCCGCGTCACCACGGTGAAGTACCGCCGTCCGTACGGGACGGAGTGGGAGGACCTCGACCTCGACACGGCGATGGAGATGATCGCCGACCGCGTCCTGGAGGCCCGCCGCAAGGGCTGGCAGGACGTCAACGACGGCAAGCGCGTCAACCGGACCATGGGAGTAGCGAGCCTCGGAGGGGCGACCCTCGACAACGAGGAGAACTACCTCATGAAGAAGCTCTACAGCGCCCTGGGCGCGATCCAGATCGAGAACCAGGCGCGCATATAGCACTCCGCCACGGTGCCCGGTCTGGGTGCCTCGTTCGGCCGTGGTGGCGCGACCAACTTCCTCGAAGACCTGGCGAACTCCGACTGCATCGTCATCGAGGGCTCGAACATGGCCGAGTGCCACCCGGTGGGCTTCCAGTGGGTGAGCGAGGCCAAGGCGCGCGGGGCCAAGGTGGTGCACATCGACCCGCGGTTCACCCGCACGAGCGCGATCGCCGACCTGCACGTGCCGATCCGGATCGGCACCGACATCGCGTTCCTCGGCGGGCTGATCAACCACGTCCTGACGAACGAGAAGTACTTCAAGGAGTACGTGGTCGCCTACACCAACGCCGCGGCGCTGGTGGGGGAGGACTTCGTCGACACCGAGGACCTCGAGGGCCTGTACTCCGGCTTCAACCCCGGGACCCGCACCTACGACGAGGACAGCTGGCGCTACGAGCCGGAGGAGCCGCCGCACTCGGGCTCCGACGACCCGGCCGGAGCCGCCCAGCAGGACGCCATCGAGGACCACCCCGACGTCAAGAAGGCCGACCGCGCGCAGGCGGCCGGCAGCGGCGGGCCGCCGATCCCGGCCAAGCCCAAGCGCGACGACACGCTGCACCACCCGCGCACGGTCTTCCAGGTGCTCAAGCGGCACTTCGCCCGCTACACGCCCGAGATGGTGGCCGAGGTCTGCGGCATCGAGCCGGAGGTCTTCGAGCAGGTCGCCCGGTGGGTCACCGAGAACAGCAACCGCGACCGGACGACGGCGTGGGTGTACTCGGTGGGCTGGACCCAGCACAGCGTCGGCGCGCAGTACATCCGGACGGCGTCGATCCTGCAGGCGCTGCTGGGCAACATCGGCCGCCCCGGCGGCGGGATCATGGCGCTGCGCGGGCACGCCAGCATCCAGGGCAGCACCGACGTCCCCACGCTGTTCAACCTGCTCCCCGGCTACCTGCCGCAGCCGCACGCCCTGCAGCACCAGACGCTCGACGAGTACTGCGCCGACGCGGCCGGCAAGGCCGGCTTCTGGGGCAACAAGCGGTCGTACATGGTCAGCCTGCTCAAGGCCTGGTGGGGCGAGCACGCCACCGCCGAGAACGACTACTGCTTCGACCACATCCCCAAGATCGACGGCGACCACAGCAGCTACCGCACGATCGCCGACATGATCGAGGGCAAGGTCTCCGGCTACTTCCTGGTGGGGGAGAACCCCGTCGTCGGGCACCCGAACAGCCGGATGAACCGCTTCGGGCTGGCCAACCTCGACTGGCTCGTCGTCCGCGACCTGCAGATGATCGAGTCGGCCACCTTCTGGAAGGAGGCCCCCGAGATCGAGACCGGCGAGCTGGCGCCGGAGACGATCGGCACCGAGGTCTTCTTCATGCCCGCCGCCACGCACGTGGAGAAGGAGGGCACCTTCACGCAGACCCAGCGGGTGCTGCAGTGGCGGCACAAGGCGGTCGAGCCGCCGGGCGACGCCCGCAGCGACCTGTGGTTCTACTACCACCTGGGCCGCATCCTGCGGGAGCGGCTGAAGGACTCCACCGACCCGCGCGACCGCGCGCTGCAGCAGCTGACCTGGGACTACCCGTTGCACGGGGAGACCCAGGACCCCGACGCCGAGGCGGTGCTGCGCGAGATCAACGGCGTCGGCCCCGACGGCCGGGCGCTGAACTCGTACATGCAGCTGAAGGACGACGGCTCGACCACGAGCGGCTGCTGGATCTACTGCGGCGTCTACGCCGACGAGGTGAACCAGGCCGCCCGCCGCAAGCCGGGCCGGGAGCAGGGGCCGGTCGCCTCCGAGTGGGGCTGGGCGTGGCCGCTCAACCGCCGCATGCTCTACAACCGCGCCTCGGCCGACCCCGACGGCAGGCCGTGGAGCGAGCGCAAGAAGTACGTGTGGTGGGACGAGGAGGCCGGCCGGTGGACCGGCCTGGACATCCCCGACTTCGAGGCCGAGAAGCGGCCCGACTACGTCCCGCCGGACGGCGCCCAGGCGCAGGCGGCGCTGGCCGGCAACGACCCGTTCGTCATGCAGGGCGACGGCAAGGCGTGGCTGTTCGCGCCGGCCGGCCTGGTCGACGGGCCGCTGCCGGCGCACTACGAGCCGGCCGAGTCGGTGGTGGAGAACGCGTTCTACAAGCAGCAGGAGAACCCGACCCTCGAGATGATCGAGGGCCCGTGGAACCGGGCCAACCCGACCCGCAGCGCGGTCTACCCGTTCGCCGTCACCACCTACCGGCTGACCGAGCACCACACGGCCGGCGGCATGAGCCGGACCCTGCCCTACCTGGCCGAGCTGCAGCCGGAGTTCTTCGTCGAGGTCTCGCCCGAGCTCGCCGAGCTGCGCGGGCTCACCAACGGCGAGCTCGCGACGCTGATCAGCGCCCGGACGGCGGTCGAGGCCAAGGTGCTGGTCACCGAGCGGGTGCGGCCGATCAGGCTGCGCGACGGCACCGTCGTGCACCAGATCGGCATGCCCTACCACTGGGCCTACAGCGGCATCTCCACCGGCGACTCCGCCAACGACCTGCTGGGCATCGTGCTCGACCCCAACACGCACATCCAGGAGTCGAAGGTGTCCACCTGCGACATCCGCCCGGGCCCGCGGCCGCGCGGGCGGGAGCTGCTCGAGCTGGTGGAGTCCTACCGGTTGCGGGCCGGTGTGCCGTCGGGCCGGGTCGGCGTGAACGGCCGGGCCCCGGTGGAGGCCTCGACCGGTGAGGAGACCACGTGAGCTTCTTCAGCTCCGCGAGCCCGGCGGCGTTCGCCGGGCGCGACCCCGACCACCGGCTGTTCGGGCCGCTGCCCGACGTGCAGGCCGAGGCAGGCTACGACGGCGACCACCCGGCGCGGGTGGGCTTCTTCACCGACACCTCGGTGTGCATCGGCTGCAAGGCCTGCGAGGTGGCGTGCAAGGAGTGGAACACGCTGCCGATGGACGACTCCCACGGCACGCGCGACGTCATCGGCCTGTCGGGCATGTCGTACGACAACACCGGGCAGCTCGGCGCCAACACCTGGCGGCACGTGGCGTTCATCGAGCAGAGCCGCACCGTCGACCTGCCGATGCCCACGTTCGGCCGGCCCGGCGACGACCGGCAGGACGACGAGCCGCTGGGCGCGGGCCGCTCGCCGGCGAACGCCCACCCCGACAGCCTGGCCAACGCGCAGGCCTCGGTGCTCAACGCCGAGGCGCTCTCGGAGTTCGACCCGCAGACGGGGCAGAGCGGCGCCGACAAGCAGATCCGGTGGCTGATGAGCTCCGACGTCTGCAAGCACTGCACGCACGCCGGCTGCCTCGACGTCTGCCCGACCGGGGCGCTGTTCCGCACCGAGTTCGGCACCGTCGTCGTGCAGGGCGACATCTGCAACGGCTGCGGCTACTGCGTGGTCGGCTGCCCGTACGGGGTGATCAGCCGGCGCGAGGACGACGGCCGGGTGTTCAAGTGCACCCTCTGCTACGACCGGCTGACCGACGGGCTGATGCCGGCGTGCGCCACCGCGTGCCCGACGCAGTCGATCCAGTTCGGCAACCTCGACGAGCTGCAGGCGCGGGCCGACGCGCGGCTGGCCACGCTCAAGGCGCAGGGCGTGGAGACGGCGCGGCTGTACGGGCGCGACGAGGACGACGGCGTGGGCGGCAACGGGGCGTTCTTCCTGCTGCTCGACGAGCCGGAGGTGTACGGGCTGCCGCCGGACCCGGTGGTGACCACCCGCGACCTGCCGGCGATGTGGAAGGCGGCGGCGAAGGGCGCGGCGATGATCGTCGGCGTGGCGGTGTCGGCGTTCGTCACGTCGTGGCGGCGCAGGTGACCGGTCCGGGGCAGGGCTGGCGGTCGGCGATGGGGCCGGCCCTGCAGAGGCGTCGCCGCAAGGGCGGCGGGCGCGGCCGCGGCGAGGTCGCGATGGTGCCGGAGGCCGAGTTCACCTCCTACTACGGGCGCCCGATCATCAAGGAACCGGCCTGGAAGAGCCCCGAGGTGCCGCTGTACCTGTTCTTCGGTGGCGCGGCCGGGGCGACGTCGGTCCTGGGGGCGCTGGGGGAGTTCACCGACCGGCCGAAGCTGACCCGTGCGGCGCACCTGTTCGCCGGTGGCGGGGCGCTGGCGTCGGTGGGGCTGCTGGTGGTCGACCTGGGGCGGCCGGAGCGGTTCCTGCACATGCTGCGGGTGTTCAAACCGACGTCGCCGCTGTCGGTGGGCACCTACATCCTCTCGCCGTTCAGCGCGCTGGCCGTGGCGACGGCGGGGCTGCACGTGCTCGGCCGGTTCCCGGTGCTGCGCAAGCTCGGCGCGGTCGGTTCGGCGGTGTTCGCCGGGCCGCTGGCCACCTACACCGGGGTGCTGCTGGGCAACACCGCCGTCCCGTCGTGGCACGCGGCCGGCACGCAGCTGCCCTACGTGTTCGGGGCCTCCGGCATGGCGGCCGGCGGCGGGATCACGATGGCCCTCGCGCCGGTGGCCGAGGCGGCCCCGGCGCGCCGGATGGCGGTCGCCGGGGCGGCGATCGAGCTGGCCGTGATGCAGAAGGTCGAGACCGGGCACGGGATCGTGAGCGAGCCGTTCCACGAGGGCAGGCCCGGCCGGCTGCTGCGCGCGGCCAAGGCGTGCACCGCGGCCGGGGCGGCGCTGACCGTGGTGGCGGGGCGCCGCCGGCTGGGCGCGGTGGCCGCCGGCGCGCTGCTGGCGGCCGGCTCGGCGCTCACCCGGTTCGGCGTCTACGACGCCGGCGTGGCCAGCGCGCGCGACCCCAAGTACACCGTCGTCCCGCAGCGGGAACGGCTCGCGGCGCGGCAGAACGGCCACGCCCCCACGGTCACGACCTAGCGCCACGCCCTGTTGCTCCAGGCCCCGCGGCCGCGATGTCACATCCGGGGCGGGGCCCGCGTCTCCATGTCCGAGAACACCCACTCGGAGGAGGAGACATGGCCAGCAGGACCCGCATCCCGGAGGCGGAGCTCACCGGCGTCTACGGCGCGGTGGTGAAGCGGATGTCGCGCAAGATGCTCGGCGACGTGCCCGAGGGGCTCGGCGTGATGTGGCACAACCGCAAGGTGCTGAACTTCAGCTTCGGACTGGGCCGCAGGTCGCAGAAGTGGGACGCGTGCGACCTGAGCCTGAAGTCGTTCGCGCACATGGCGGTGGCCAGCTACGTCGGGTGCAGCTTCTGCCTCGACCTCGGCTACTTCCAGGCGCACAACGAGGGGCTCGACCTCACCAAGGCCCGCGAGGTGCCGCGCTGGCGCGAGTCAGACGTGTTCACGCCGCTGGAGCGGGAGGTCATGGCGTACGCCGAGGCGATGAGCCAGACCCCACCGGCGGTCACCGACGAGATGTCGGCCAGCCTGCTCAGGCAGCTCGGCGCCCCGGCGCTGGTGGAGCTGACCGCGTTCATCGGGCTGGCGAACTTCTACACCCGCACCAACACCGCCTTCGGCATCGAGGCGATGGGCCTGGCGGCCTCGTGCGACCTGAAGCCGCTCGCGGCTCCCTCGGTCGCGGCGGCGAGCGCCTGACCGCGGGGCGAGGACCCGGGCCCCTCCGCGACGCGGAGGGGCCCGGGTCGTCCGGCTGAGCCGAAGGGTTCGGCGATCCTCCGCACGGGTTCTGCACAGCTCGGCTGGCCAGCGTCCCCGCCCGTGGAGCTGAACCGCGGGGGAGTCGTCATCCCCGCCTACGGGATGCCGGACATGACGGCGGAGGTCGTGGCCGACTGCCTGCGGGAAGCCGACCTGGTGCACGTCGTGGTCGTCGACAACGCCGGCGACTACACCGCGCCCGCCGGCCGCGGGGTGCAGGTCCTCCGGCCCGGGGAGAACCTGGGCTGGCTGCGCGGCACCAACCTGGGGGTGGCGACGGCCGCGGCCGCCGGCTGCGACTGGCTGGTCCCGCTGAACAACGACACCCGGCTCTCCGACGGGTTCTTCGCGGGGCTGCGCGCGGCGCTCGAGCGGCGCCCGGAAGACCTCGTCGCGCCCTGCTACGACGACGCGGTGCCCACCCAGAACCGCTACCACCGCGGGCCGGTCGAGGAGTTCGTGCCGGAGCCCGTGGAGCTCGGCGTCCCGCTGATCGACGGGACGTGCTTCGCGTTCACGACCGAGCGGTACCGCGCGCTCGGCCCGCTCGACGCCACGGCGTTCGGCCGCCACGGGTGGGGTGCCATGGAGGACTACGTGCTGCGCAACCGGGCCCTCGGCGGGGGCTGCGCCGTCACGCACCGCGCCTACCTCACCCACGCCTCCGGGGTCACCGCCGACGCGGTGCTGCCCGTGTACACGAGGTACGCGACGTCGGAGATGCGCCGCGGCCTGCGCCGCAAGTACGGCCGCCACTGGCGGGTGCACTTCCCGCCGCTCGCCGACGCGCCCGACACCCCGCGGGTGCTGCTCAGCGACACCGTCCGCGTCCTGGAGAGCCGGCTGGGCCTGCGCGGGACCCGGGTGGGCCGCCGGTAGCCGCCGTCACCCGATCGGGGGGTCCGGGCGCAAGGTCGTGCCTGGTCAGGTCGATGTCGTCCTCGTCAGGCCACCGCCCGAGAGGACGTCCACGTGCGCGCCACCCGCAGATCCGCACCGGCTGCGCCGGTCGCCGGTCGCGCCGCGCGCGTGCCCGTGCCGTCGTCGGTGCTCGACGGCCTGGCGATGGCCACCATCGAGGCGACGTCGGCCCTCGTGCTCGTCTGCGACGGCGACGGCCGCATCCTGCTGGGCAACCCCGCCCTGGAGCGGTTCACCGGGCGGACGCGGGACGAGCTGATCGGCTCCATGCTCTACGACCTCGTCGTGCAGCCGGCCGAGGTGGAGATCGCCCGCCTGGGCATCGCCGCCGTCCTGGCCGGGCAGCCGCAGATCCCCGGCGAGGTCGACTGGGTCAACGGCGACGGCGAGCCGCGCCGCATCGAGCTGCAGACGAGCGTGCTCAGCTCGGCCGACGGCCGCCCCTACGCGGTCGCCTTCATCGGCATCGACGTCACCGTGCACCGGTTGCGGGAGGCGCACGCGCGCCGGCTGGCGATGACCGACCCGCTCACCGGTGTGGCGAACCGCAGCGCGCTGTTCGCGGCCCTGCGCGCCCACCTCGACCCCGAGAGCGGCGGTGGGTGCGGGCTGCTGTTCTGCGACCTCGACGGCTTCAAGGAGGTCAACGACCGGTACGGGCACGCCGTCGGTGACCGGCTGCTGGTCGCCGTCGCCGAGCGGCTGCGGCGGCTGGCCGCCCCGGAGGACATCGTGGCCCGCCTGGGCGGCGACGAGTTCGTCCTGGTCGCCCCGGCGCTCGACGGCGACGCGCTCGCCGCGCGGGTGCGCCGGCTCGAGGAGCTCATGGACCAGCCGTTCGAGATCGACGACGTCGTCGTGCGGATCGGGGCGAGCATCGGCTCGGCCGCCGGCCGGCCCGGTGACGACGCCGACGGCGTCATGACCCAGGCCGACCTGGCCATGTACGGCGTGAAGAGCGTCCGGCGGGCGCACCGGGCCTGACGCGCCGAACCGGGCCTTCCGGCCTCTCAGCGTTCGGGCCGCCAGGCGAAGATCAGCCCCCAGCCCGAGTGGCCGTGCTTCTCCAGGCGCAGGACGCTCGACAGGGCGTCGCCCGACTCGATCGGCGGCAGACCCCGCGTCAGCTCGTGCGCGTGGCCGATGGCGTGCTCGTCACCCTCGGCGTCGAACTCCTCGGTCACGGATCCGACCAACAACCGGTAGGACGGCATCGCGCACCCCTTTCCGCGCCGCTCTGGGAGTGGATGTGCCGCGGAACGCGCAACGGGCCGCCGGCCCACGGGGGGAGGCAGGCGGCCCGTCGCGGGAACCACTCTGGCGGCGATCCGCCGCGTGCGGGGGCTCCGGCGAGCTGTCGTACGACCAAAGTCGAGGACGGTCCAGTGCTGGGCAGCCGCGTGGCCAGCGGGATCAGCCGCCGGCGACGACGGGCTGCCGGCCGCCGTCGCCCCACCCTGACCCCACGGTGAGATCTGCGTTCTCGTGCTGTTCCGGGGCGTGACAGCCACGAGACCGCCGGTCTCGTGGAGGGCCGGCCGCTGGACGGCTGCGCGGGGGTCGAGGGCGCCGGATCCAGGAGGCCGCGGCCGTTCGGCTGGGGGAGCGCGGGTCAGGCGACGCCGCTGGCGACCGACTGCTGCCAGGCCATCTCGTAGATGACCGCGCGCTTCTCGGTGTCGTCGAACGGCACCTTCTCCCCGCGGTGCCCCTGCTCGGCGCCGGAGATCCCGTAGGAGCCGCTGCGGTACCAGTCGCCCTTGTGGGTCAGCAGCCACGACCGGCCGTGGTAGTGCGGGCCGGCGAACGGCCACCCCGACAGCCGCCGCAGGCCGCTGCGCCTGGTCCTCTCCGGGGCGCCGAGGCCCGGGAGGACGTCGAGGCACAGCCGGGTGAACGCGGCGCCGGGGAGCCGGCGCAGCACGGTGTCGGCCGAGCGGATCTCCTGCTCGGTGCGCGGCTGCTGCACGTAGAGCAGCTCGAGCGCCTGGGCGGGGGAGAGGTCGAGCAGCGTGTTGCGCAGCCGGCGGCGCTCGGCCTCCGCGGCGGCCGCGGCCTCCTGGATCCGGCGCTCCTCGGCCAGCGCGGCGGCGCGGGCGCGCATGCGGGCGGTCGCCAGGTCGCGGTCGCACACCCGCCAGCCCTGCCAGAGGTCGGAGTGGTCGGCGCACACCAGCCGCGTGCACTCCGCGCACTCGCCCACCGCCGGCTCCCCGCACCGGCAGGTCTGCGGGCCGGAGTCGTCGGTGCGCGTCTGGAGGTAGACCGCGCCGCACCGGCGGGGCTCCCCACCGGCCGGCGCGGTGCCGGAGCCGGCGCCGACGAGCTCGTCGACCTCGACGACGGCGTCGCACCGCCAGTACCCCGGCAGGAGCTGCGTGCGTGCGCTCGTCGTCCCGCAGCTGGGACAGGACATGGGCGGAAGGCTAGGGGCGGGGACGGACGCGCACGGTGATACCGGAGCGTGTCGGAACGCTCCCCGGCACGGCCGTCACAGTGGTCCCGCGCCCCTCGCCACAGCCCCTGTGACGGATTGGTCACAAAGGGTCAGCCAACCCCTTCCGTGCAGGCCAGGGGAATGACAAGCTTGAAACTCTCAAGTCGACGTGCCGCTTACGGGGGTGTGGCATTGGTCATCAGGGCGTGCGTCCGATGAGCGCTCGGCACGCGATCCGGCGGTCGCGCCGCCGGCTCTGGTGGGGGATCGCCGGGGGCAACGCCGTCCTCGGCGTCGCCGTCCTCGTCGCGGTCAGCGTGTCCGACGCCCCGCAGGTGCGGGCCGAGGACGCCGCGAGCTCCGCCGTCGCCACCTCGGCCGGTCCGGCGTCCGACGGCGAGCTGGGCGAGCCGTGGCGGCGGGCCGAGGTCGGCGACGGCTGGGCGACCACCACGGGCGGGCCGGACGACGCAGCGACCTCCTCGGCGCCGCGCTCGTCCGCCGGCGGCCGGTCCACCGCGCCGTCGTCGTCCGCGGAGACGCCCGCGCCGGTGCCGTCCGCCACCGAGGAGCCCGTCGCGGCACCGGCCCCGGAGGCGACGACCCCGGCGGACGACGCGCAGACGCCCGTCCCGGTGCTGGTCCCCGAGCCGGTCCCGCCCGCCCCGCCGGCACCGGCCGAGCCCGAGACGCCGGAACCCACGGATCGGCCCGAGGCCACGGAGCCGACCGACCCCGCCGACGATCCCGACCGCTCCGAGGAGGAGCCGTCGGAGACGCCCGAGCCCGTGGAGCCGCCGCAGGTGCCGTGAGCACCGCGCGGATGGGGGACGATGGGCCCGTGGCCGCCCGGCTCCTGCTCGCGTTCCTCGTCGTCGTCATCGCCGTCGAGCTCGTCGCGGTGATCGGTGTCGCCGTCTCGCTGTTCCTGCTCGGCGCGACCGAGACGATCGTCTTCGGCGTGGGGATGCTCGTGGTCTCGGCCGTGGCCTGCGGCCCCGTCCTGCGCTCGGCCTGGAGGGAGCGGCGGCGCGCCGACCGCTGATCGGCCGGCGGCGCTCAGGGAGTGCCGCAGGTGGTGCAGGGCTCCTCGACCGGCGGCGCCTCCACCGGCGGCTCCTCGACCGGCGGCGCCTCCGGCGGCGGCTGCCCGACCACCGGCGGCTCCTCGACCGGGTCGACCGGCGACTCCACCGTGCCCGTTCCCGTCCCGGTCCCCGTCCCCGAGCCCGGCGGCGCGACGACCACGGGCGCCGGGGCGACCGCGGGCGGCTGTGCCGTGGCGCGGGCCGGGGTGGTGCTCCGGGCGGCGCCGGCCGTGGTCGAGGGGGCCGACGGCGCCGCGGCGTCGGGCGGGGTCGCCGTCGCCGTGGCCCCGGTGCTCGGGGAGGCGGTCGCCGGCTGCGCCGGTCGGGCCGCGGCGGTCGACCGGGGAGCGGCGGGCGTCGTCGTGCCGGTCGCGGCGGCCGGCGCATCGGTGGCGACCGTCCCGAGCCAGGTCAGCCCGTGCCCGAGCACGGGGAGCAGGCCGATGGCCACGAGGGCGAGCAGCGGCGCGAGCCAGGCCCGGCGTTCGCCCGCCGTCCCCCGGCATCGCGCCCGTGGAAGGGAGCCGGCGCGGTGCCGGCCGACGACCCCGATCGTGGCCACCCGACGCCTCCCTCCTCCGGTCCGCGCCCACGCTAGGCAGCGGCGGTGCCGGGGCGGGGGAGGCGGCGTGGCAGGTGCGACGGCCGGGACCGGGTGGGACGGCGGGGACGAGTCCGTCCCCCAGGACTGGGCGATTGTCCGAGCGCCCTGCCCCAGCGGAGGCTTTCCGTCACACCGAGAGGAGGTGCGCGCCGTGTGGTGGTTGCTGATCGTGACCGTGTGGGTGGGCCTGGCGGCCGGCGGCGCGCTCCTGCTCGGGGCGGTCGTCGCGCACGCCGACGTCCGGGAGGGTGTGGCGCGGGAGCGCCGTCGTCCGTCGGTCCACCGCCGCGACCGGACGACGGACTGACGGGAGCACGTCTCGCCGCGGGCCGGACGACTGCCGGTCGTGGTGCGCACGGGAGGACGGGGGCACGGTCGGTCCGCGGGCGCACGCCGGAGAAGAGGGAACCCGGTGCCCCATGGCTCGAGGCCCGTGATGCGGAGCCCCTGGTCGGCTCCGTGTCTGGGCCACAGGGTTCTGGACGGGCCAGTTCCACGCAACGGGGCCCGAGTACCCCGCGCAGGTGACAGGGGCCGCACGGGAGAGGTGGGTGTGCCCTGTGGGCCACGACACGATGCGCAACACGTGAGCCTGCTTGGCGACGGCGACCTCGGTCACGACCCTGCCCCGGAACGTCGGACGAGCCGACGACGGACCCGAACGGGGAACGCCATGTCCACCGAGCAGTACGACCCCACCTACCCGCCGAACCCGCCGGCCCCCCAGGGCTACGCCGCGCCCGCCCCGCAGGGCTACGCGGCGCCGCAGCCCGGCTACGGCTACCCCGCGCCGCAGCAGGCGCCGGGCAACGGCCTCGGCGTCGCCGGCTTCGTCTGCGGCCTCGTCGGCCTCGTCCTCTGCTGGGTGCCGTGGATCGGCATGCTCCTCGGCCTCGTCGGCGTCGTGCTCGGCGGGATCGGCATCTCCCAGGGCAAGAAGAAGGGCGCGAGCACCGGCCTGGCCATCGCCGGCCTGGTCTGCGGCATCCTCGCCGTCCTCGTGTGGATCCTCCTGCTGGCCTTCGTCTTCTCGGTGGCGTCCTCGCTGTCGTCGGTCTGACGGCAGCGGCCGCGCTCGGCGGGCCGGCGTCCCGGTCACTGCGGTGGCTGGGCGCCGGCCCGTCGTCGTTCGAGCCCTCCCTGGGGGTGACGCGGGGGAGCGGCAGCGCCCGCGCCGGGGCGCCGGCCACCACACTGGACGCGGACGTCCGTGGCGTCCGCGGGACCGAGCGGGAGGACGTCGTGAGCGAGCAGAACGGCCGGCACGAGGACGAGCCGGAACGGCCGGAGGACGGCGTGCCGCCCTTTCAACCGCAGCCGTCGTGGGGCGCGCCGCCGCCGGGGTTCGTCCCGCCGCCGGGACCGGTCCCGCCCCAGCCGACGCCGTACGGGTACGGCGCCCCCTATCCGGCGCCGGGCTACCCGGTGTACGCGCCACCGCAGCCGGCCAACGGCGTCGGCATCGCCGGCTTCGTCACCGGGCTGACCGGCCTGGTGCTGTGCTGGATCCCGGTCCTGGGCTTCCTGCTCGCCGGCACGGGCATCGTGCTGAGCGCGGTCGGGATGAACCAGGGGAAGCGGACCGGGGCCAGCAACGGCCTGGCGATCGCCGGCCTGGTGTGCGGGATCATCGGCGCGATCCCGGGTCTGATCTTCCTCGTCGCATTCCTGTCGGTGGGCACGTCCTGAGCCGCTGACCGCGCGACCCGTGCCCCTGCCGTCGCGGAAGGTGACGAGCGGCGCATACGCTCGGCGCGCTCGCCCACGGGGGGCGGCCGTCGGTCGAGGGTCGAGAACGTCGTGGACGGGAGCGTCGATGGAACTGCCCGAGCTGAGCTGGGGAGCAGCCACCCACACGGGGCAGCGCGCCGAGAACCAGGACAGCTACCTGGCGGCGCCGCCGATCTTCGCCGTGGCCGACGGCATGGGCGGCCACGCGGAGGGCAAGAAGGCCAGCGAGATCGCCGTGGCGCGCCTGGCCGAGATCGCGCAGGGCCCGACGGTGAGCGTGCAGGCCATCAAGGCCGCCCTCGAGCAGGCGGACAAGGACATCCAGGCCCTCGGCCAGTCCATCGAGGCCGGCAGCAGGCCGGGTACGACGGTCGCCGGCATCGCGCTCACCGAGCACGAGGGTGAGATCTGCTGGGTGACGTTCAACGTGGGCGACTCGCGCATCTACCGCTGGTCGGAGGCCGACGGCCTGCAGCAGGTGAGCACCGACCACTCCGTGGTGCAGGCCCTCGTCGACGCCGGCGCCATCACCGAGGAGCGTGCTCTCACCCACCCCCAGCGGCACATGATCACCAAAGCGCTCGGCTTCGGCGACCGTGGCGGACCGGATTTCCAGTACGTCCCAGTTGCCCCCGGGCAACGCTTGCTGGTGTGCACCGATGGCCTCACGGGAGAGTTGAGCGACGTCCAGATCGCCGACGTGACGGCGGCAGAGCAGGAGAATCCGGGTCTCGCCGACGCGCTGGTCGCACGAGCCGTCGATGTAGCGGCCCAGGACAACGTCACGATCGTCGTCGTCTGCGTCAGCCAGTGACGGCGGGGTGTCCCCCACGAGCAGTGGCGATCGCGCTCAGCCCAGGTGTGGTCCGGCGTGGTTCCGGCGCCTGCTGACCCGCACACTGTCCCGGTGCCCGGACAGCAGGACCCGACAGACCAGTTCCGGATCCTCCTGGTCTGCACCGGCAACATCTGCCGCTCCGCCCTCGCCGAGCGGCTGGGCCGGGCATACCTGGACGACGTCCTCGGCGACGACGCCGGCCTGATCCGGTTGTCCAGCGCCGGCACCGGCGCGGTCGTGGGCAGCGGGATGCACCCCGACAGCGCGCTCGTGCTGGCGGGCCTCGGGGGAGACCCCGGCGCCTTCGCCGCGCGGCAGCTGCAGCCCGAGCACGCGGCCGGCGCCGACCTGGTCCTCACCATGACCCGGGCGCACCGGCACCACGTGCTGCAGCTGGCGCCCCGGACCCTGGCCCGCACCTTCACGCTGCGGGAGGCGGCCGACGTCCTGACGCTGCTGGGCGACGTCGAGGCCGATGGCGACGACCTGCCGAGCCGGGCACGCGACCTGGTGCGGGCGATGGCCACCGGCCGCTCGCGGCACGTCGGCGGCGAGGACGACGACGTCCTCGACCCGATCAACCTGCCGCTGGAGGCCCACCAGGAGGCCGGTGACCTCGTCGCGGCCGCGCTCCTCCCGCTGCTCGAGCGGTTCGCGGACCTCGTCGCGGACGACCCGGGCGTCGGCGTGCCGTTCACCGACGGCGTCGCCGGGCTGGTGCGGCCGGGCCGCTGAGCCGGTCGAGGTGCGTGTGATCTATGTTGCACGCGTGACGGCCATGGTCAGAGCCGCGGCGGAGTCCGCCGATGACCACAGCGTGTGGATGCTGTGGGCCCTCGGCGGGCTGACCGTGTGGCTCGTGGTTGCCCTCCTCGTCGGCCTGGTCGTCGGCCGGGGGATCCGACTGGCAGACCGCCGCTCGGCCGACGAGGGCGCCGTCCTCACCACGGCCGACATCCCCGGCTTCGCCTCCGCCTGAGCCACATCCGCCACATCCGGCCGCTCCCGTTCAGGTTTTCCGCCTGACCTGCCGATAGTCCGGTCGTGTGGGTGTGGTGGGTCCTGGGCGGGCTGGTCGCGTGGCTGGTGGTCGGTGCTCTCGTCGGCGTCGTCATCGGCCGGGGCATCCGGCTCGCCGAATGGCGTGAGATCGAGGTGCTGACGACGGCCGACGTGCCCGGCCTGGCCGCCTCCGGCGAGGTGGCGCCCGCGGTGCGCGTGCGGCGCCGGCGCATCCCGCTGCCGCCGATCGGCATCGCCCTCGCGGCGATCGCGGTCGCGCTCGAGACAATCGGCTTCGTCCTCCGGCTCACCGGGTCGACCTCCCGCCTCCTGTCGATGGACGCCCCCTACTCGGTGCCGCGGCTCTTCGTCGCCCTCCTCTTCGCCGCCGCCGCCCTGATCGCCCTCACCGGCGCCGGCGCCGTGCCCGGCCGCCGCACCTGGTGGACCGGTGTGGGCCTGGTGGCCGGCCTCGTCGCCGCCGTCAAGGCCGGCAGCACCGTGCACGCCGACGCGCTGTCGGCGCTGCAGGACGCCGTCGGCACCACCACCGCGACCGCGCTGAGCGTTCTCCTGGCCTGCGTCGTCGTCGGCGCCCTGTGGTTCCTCAGCCGGACCGAGCGCCGCGACCGGCGGCGCGTGCTCGGCTCGCTGGCCGGCTACGCCGTCGCCGCCGTCGGCCTCTCCGCCGTCTCCGGGGCGGCGAGCGCGGAGTGGTACGCCGCCGCCACCTACGTCGAGGAGTCGGGCGAGGCGCTCGCCGGCGTGGCCTTCCTCATCGCCGTGCTGGCCGGTGTCGCCCCGCGCCTGGTGCTGCCGGCCGACTGGCCGCTGCGCCGCACCGTCGACGCCCAGACCCTCGACGTGCCGGACGCCGTGCCCGGCCGACGCGGCGTGCGCGACGCCCAGGCGTGAACCCGGCAGGCAACTCCGGCGTCACCGGTTCACGGTGGCCCGGCTGGACCACCCCTGCGGCCTCTGCGGCAGCCACGACGTCGTCCTGACCGAGTCGCGGGCCGTCCGCCGCGGCCCCGACCGCCTCGACCCGGCGTTCCGCCCCGGCACCCGCGTCCACGAGCTGTGCCGCCGTTGCGGCGCCAAGACGCTGATCGCCGACAGCCAGCTCGCCGGCTGACCGCCCGGGCTCAGCGCGGCGTCTCGGGCAGCGCCTCGGCCGCGAACTCCGCGGCGTTCTGCGACAGCGAGTCGCTTCGCAGGTAGGCCCACATGCGCTCGCACGTGACGTCGTCGAGGTAGACGACGCTCGCCGCGCCCTCCGTGCCGGTGCCGAGCACGGGCGCGGTGAAGAAGTCGACGTCGTCGGGGGTCAGGTCGCGCATCGAGACCGCCAGGCCCAGCAGGCCGGTGCTGCTCAGCGTGTCGTCCATGGCCACCGCGCCGGTCAGCGCCCGCAGCGCGGCGTCGAGCTCGGCGGGGTCGGTGAACGTGTCGGAGCTGAACAGCTTCTGGAACACCGCCCGCAGGTACTGCTGCTGCCGCTTCACCCGGTCGAAGTCGCCGCCCTCGAGCCCGTAGCGCTGGCCGAGGTACCAGCGGGCGGTCTCGCCGGTGAGGTGGTTGACGCCGGCCTCGAAGACGTGGCCCTCGTTCTCGGTGGTCTCGGCGACCACGACGTCGACGCCGCCCAGCGCGTCGGTCACCTCGGCGATGCCGTCGAAGTCGATGGCGACGTAGTGGTCGATGCGCACCTGGGTGAGCTGCTCCACCGTCTGGATGAGCAGCGTGGGGCCGCCGAAGGCGTAGCTCGCGTTGATCTTGTTCATCCCGTGCCCGGGGATCTCCACCCAGGAGTCCCGGGGGATGGAGACCAGCTGGGCGTGCCGCCGGTCGGCCGACAGCCGGGCGAGCATGATCGCGTCGGAGCGGCCGTCGGGGTCCTCGCCGTCGGCCGCGTGCCCCCGGGTGTCGGAGCCGACCAGCAGGAAGGTGACCGGATCGGCGGTGGCCTCCTCCGCGGCCGTCGCCGGGGCCGGGCGGGCCTCCTCCTCCAGGTCGGCGAAGACGTCGTCGATCCGGTCGATGTTGCCGGCGTAGCGGGCGGTGACGAACCACAGCCCACCGCCGACCACCAGGGCGAGGGCGACCGCGAGGACGCCGGCGCCGATCAGGGTCCGCCGGAGCGCCGTGCGGCGGCGCCGGTGCGAGCCCTGCCCCGCGATCGGCTCCTCAGGCCTCGCGTGGGCGCCGCGGTCGGCAGCCTCGTCCTCGTCCGCGCGCATGGAACCCCCGTGTGACGTGCGTCTTTCCCGAGGGTACGGGCGCGTGCGCGTCGGGGGAGGCGCTCTCACCCGGCAGGGGGACGGCCGGCGGCCGGTGCTTCAGAGGCCGGGACGCACGGCGCCGCAGCGGCAGGCGTAGAGGCTCGACGGGCCGAACGCGTCGTCGCCGGACCACCGGAACCAGTGCACGTGCAGCGGCGCGCCGCGACGCCGGTCGCCGGGCGACCGGGGCCGGGGCGCGTCGGAGCGGCCACTCGTCCGGGTGAGCACGGCGCCAGTCTGACCGATGGCCGACCGTGACGAAAGTGCTGCTCGTGTGAACAGTTGACCTCACACGGGCGTCGCCCGTCCGGGCGCAGCGTCCGCGCGTGGTCGCGCTCCGTGCCGGCCGCGACGTCCTGCGGGCCGCGTGGTGCCCCTGGGACGGCTGGGACGGCGTCCGGAGCCCCGTCTGCGCGGCAGCCCGGACCGGCGTCGGCGCCCGGCTACACAAGGCGGGTGAACCGGTCCGTCCCAGTGCACCCGGTCGTCCCGTCGCTCGCCGCCACGCTCGCCGCGGCGGTGGCCCTCCTGCAGACCACGGGGCTCGCCGTGCGCCTGTTCGAGGTCCGCGGACGCCTCGGGCACCTGCTGGCGATGGACGCCCCCGGCTCGCTCGCCCGCTGGCTCGTGGTGGCGGTGCTCGGCGCCGCGGTCCTGGCCGCCGTCCTCGGGGTCGCCACCCAGCCCGCCCGGCGCCGGTGGTGGACGGCGGCGGCGGCGGTGCTGGCCGTCCTCGCCGGCGCGCAGCTGGCCGGCAACCTGCGCCTGCAGCTGCCGGCCGTGCTGGGGCTGCTGGTGGTCGCCGGCGCCGCGCTCGTCTGGGGGCTGGGGCGGGGCCGCGACCGCAACCGCCTGGTCGCCGTCCTCGGCGCGCACGTGCTCGCCGCCGTCGGGCTCTCGGCGATCGCCTCCTACGCCCGGGCCACCGGCGGGCCGGTGTCGGCCGCGTTCGCCACGTTCGTCGAGGAGAGCGGTGAGGCGCTGACCGCCGTCGGGCTGCTCGTGGCGGTCCTCGTGGCGCTCCTGCCACGCCGTCCGGCCCGCCCGGGTACCCCGGACGTGCGAACTGCCGCATCCGTGCGGATGGCGCCGCCCGTCGCGGTTGGCAGCGGGGCCTGACACCCATACCGTCCGCTGCATGCGCATCTCGGTCATCGGCTGCGGCTACCTCGGCGCCGTGCACGCCGCCTCCATGGCGGAGCTGGGGCACGAGGTCGTCGGCATCGACGTCGACGAGAACAAGGTCAGCGCGCTCGCGCACGCCAAGGCCCCGTTCTACGAGCCCGGCTTCGAGGAGCTGCTCCAGCGCACGCTCGCCTCGGGCCGGCTGCGCTTCAGCTCCGATTTCGCCGACGCCGCGGGCGCGCAGGTCCACTTCCTCTGCGTCGGCACCCCGCAGAAGCGCGGGGAGTACGCCGCCGACCTCCGCTACGTCGAGGCGGCCACCGAGTCCCTGATCGGCGTCCTGGCCCCCGGTGAGCTCGTGGCCGGCAAGTCCACGGTGCCGGTGGGCACCGCCGCCCGCCTGAGCGCCCTCGTCGCCGAGAAGGTGCCCGGCGCGCTGCTCGCCTGGAACCCCGAGTTCCTCCGCGAGGGCTTCGCCGTCGAGGACACGCTCCACCCCGACCGCCTCGTCTACGGGCTGCCCGAGGGGGAGGCCGGCGAGACCGCCCGGCAGCTGCTCGACGAGGTCTACCGGCCCATCGTCGAGCGCGGCACCCCGCAGGTGGTCACCGACTACGCCACCGCCGAGATGGTGAAGACGGCGGCCAACTCGTTCCTGGCCACGAAGATCTCCTTCATCAACGCCATGGCCGAGCTCTGCGAGGCCACCGGCGCCGACGTGAAGCTGCTCGCCGACGCCATCGGCTACGACGACCGCATCGGCCGCAAGTTCCTCAACGCCGGCCTGGGCTTCGGCGGCGGCTGCCTGCCCAAGGACATCCGCGCGTTCATGGCGCGCGCCGGCGAGCTCGGCGCCGACCAGGCGCTGACCTTCCTGCGCGAGGTCGACAACATCAACATGCGCCGCCGGATCCGCATGGTGGAGCTGGCCCGCGAGGTCTGCGACGGCTCGCTGCTGGGCAAGCGGGTCGCCGTCCTGGGCGCGGCGTTCAAGCCCGACAGCGACGACATCCGCGACTCCCCGGCCCTGAACGTCGCCGCCCAGCTGCAGCTGCAGGGCGCCGACGTGCGGGTGACCGACCCGGCCGCGATCGAGAACAGCCAGCGGTTGTGGCCGCAGCTCGACTACGCGGCCACCCCGGAGGAGGCGGCGGAGAAGGCCGACGCCGTCCTGGTGCTCACCGAGTGGCGGCAGTACCGCGAGCTCGACCCGGTCGAGTTCGGCAGGGTGGTGGCGCAGAAGCGGGTGCTCGACGGGCGCAACGCCCTCGACCGCGACGCCTGGGTCGCCGCCGGCTGGACCTACCGGGCGCTGGGCCGCCGCGGCAGCTGACCCTGTCCCGCACTGGGGCTCGTGGCCCGGGTCACGCCCCGGGATGCTGCCTGCCGTGCCGTGGTGGGGATGGCTGCTGGTCGCTGGTCGCTGGTCGCTGGCCGCGGCCGCCGGCAGCGTCTGGCTGGGTGCCGTCGCGGCCACCACGCGCCGCCGTGAGCGGGCCCGCCGCGCCCGCTGGTACGCCGCCGAGGCGGCGGGCGCCGGGCCTGCAACGGCGCTCGGGAGCGGTCAGCGAGCGCCTGGCGCGGGCCGGCGGGCCGCGGGGCCCGTGATCGTGGTTAGTCTCTGCGGCCATGACGTGGCTGGTGACCGGCGGCGCCGGCTACATCGGGGCGCACATCACGCGGGCGATGCTCGAGGCGGGCGAGCCCGTCGTGCTGCTCGACGACCTCTCCACCGGCGACGCGAGCCGGGTGCCCGAGGTGCCGCTCGTGGTCGGCAGCGTGCTCGACGGCGCCCTGGTCGAGCGGACGCTGCGCGAGCACCGCGTGCGCGGCGTCGTGCACGTGGCCGCCAAGAAGCAGGTGGAGGAGTCGGTCCGCCGTCCCCTGCACTACTACCGCGAGAACGTCGAGGGGCTGCGGGTCCTGCTCGAGGCCGCCGGCGCCGTCGGGGTCGACTCCTTCGTCTTCTCCTCCAGCGCCGCCGTCTACGGCGCTCCCGACGTCGACCTGGTCCGCGAGGACACCCCCTGCCGGCCGGTCAACCCCTACGGCACGACGAAGCTGGTCGGCGAGTGGATGGTCGCCGACGTCGCCCGCACCAGCGGCCTGCGCTACGCCAACCTGCGCTACTTCAACGTCGCCGGCGCCGCCGCCCCCGACCTGACCGACGTCGGCGTCTCCAACCTCGTGCCCATGGTCTTCCAGCAGCTGTCGCGGCACGCTGCCCCGCGGATCTTCGGCGACGACTACGACACCCCCGACGGCACCTGCGTCCGCGACTTCGTGCACGTGGCCGACATCGCCTCGGCCCACGTCGCCGCGGCGCGGGCGCTGGCCGACGGCGGCGTGACGGCGCTGACCGCCAACATCGGCCGCGGCGAGGGCGTCTCGGTGCGCGAGATGGTCGAGACGATCCGCGCGGTCACCGGCACCGCCGGGGAGGCCTGGTCGGCGCCGGTGGTCGAGCCGCGCCGTCCCGGTGACCCGCCGCGGGTCGTCGCCGCCGCCGACACCGTCGAGCAGGCGCTGGGCTGGCGGGCCGCGTTCGGGGCCGAGGAGATGGTGCGCTCGGCGTGGGAGGGCTGGACCCGCCTGCGTGGCGGCCGCTGAGCTCGCCGTTCGCCGTCACTCCCCGTAGTCACCGGCTCATCGCGGAAAGTGGCCGTCGCGGCGATTCATGAACGTGCTGTGACGGCCTCCTGACTGCCTGTTCCAGAATCGCTCCCGGCCATTACCCGGGTGAGAAGTGCCGCGCGCAACTGTCTACCGTCCTCAGGGGTCTCGGCTTAACGTCCGGGCGCCATCAGGACGAACGCACTGCTCAGCGGGGTGAGCGGTGCAGAGGGACAGGAGTCGCACCATTTCCGGGCTGCACGTGACCCAGCAGGCTGCTGCCGAGACGGAAGTCGTCGCCGTCCCGCCGGCCATCGAGCAGGGCGCGGCTCCCGAATCGCAGCGCTCGTGGCGCCGCGGCTACGTCCGGCGCATCGCTCTGGGTGACGGTCTGGCCGCCTGCGTGGCCGTCGCGGTCGGCCTGCTGGCCCGCTTCGGCACCGAGGCGGAGACCCTCGTCTACTCGCAGGCCTCCCTGTGGGCCGCCCTCGCCCTGCCCTTCGTCTGGCTCGCGCTGATGCTCGTCTCCCGCAGCTACGAGGAGCGGCACCTGTTCGTCGGGCCCGAGGAGTTCCGCCGCGTCTTCGGCGCCGCCGCCGCCTTCCTCGCCGTCCTCGGCACCGTGTCGTGGGCGCTGCAGCTCGAGGTCGCCCGCGGCTTCGTGGTGATCGCGCTGCCGCTGGCCACGTCGCTGACGCTGCTGCAGCGCTACGGGCAGCGCCGCTGGCTGCACCGCCAGCGCCGCCGGCAGCGGTACCTGCAGACCACCCTCGTCGTCGGCCACCAGGCCGCCGTCCAGGCCCTGCGCCAGCAGCTGCAGAACGAGGCCTACCACGGCTACCAGGTGGTCGGCTGCTGCCTGCCGCCCGGCCAGACGGGGCGCACCTCCGCGCTGCACGACCTGCCCGTCCTCGGCGACCTGACCGAGGTGCCCGCCGTGGTCGAGCGGCACCGCATCGACACCGTCGCCGTGCTGCCCTGCCCCGAGCTCGACGGGCCGGCGCTGCGCCGGCTGGGCTGGGACCTGGAGAAGACCAACGCCGAGCTGCTGCTGGCGCCGTCGGTCACCGAGGTCGTGGGCACCCGCGTGCGCATCCGGCCGGTCTGCGGGTTGCCGCTGCTGCACATGGAGCGGCCCGAGCTGCGCGGCGTCCGCCGCCTCGCCAAGGACGTCGTCGACCGGGTCCTGGCCGCGGTGCTGCTGGTCGTGCTCGCGCCGATCATGACCGGGATCGCCCTCGCCGTCCGGGTCAGCAGCCCCGGCCCGGTCCTCTTCCGCCAGGAGCGGGTGGGCCGCGACGGCCGCCGCTTCCAGATGCTGAAGTTCCGCACCATGGTCGACGGCGCCGAGCGGATGGTCTCGACCCTGACCTCGCTGGACGACGGCAACGGCGTGCTGTTCAAGATGCACGGCGACCCCCGCGTCACCCGGGTCGGCCGCTGGCTGCGCCGCAAGTCGCTCGACGAGCTGCCCCAGCTGTTCAACGTGCTGCTCGGCTCGATGTCGCTGGTCGGCCCCCGGCCGCCGCTGGCCCGGGAGGTCGAGCGGTACGGGGCCGACATGCACCGCCGCTTCCTGGTCAAGCCCGGCATCACCGGCCTGTGGCAGATCAGCGGGCGCTCCGACCTGTCGTGGGACGACTCGGTCCGCCTCGACGTCCGCTACGTCGAGAACTGGTCGCTCATGTTCGACTTCATGATCATGTGGAAGACGGTCGGCGCCGTCGCCAAGAGCAAGGGCGCGTACTGATGCGGGGGTCGCAGCCATGACGGTCCGGCACTTCCACCTCGGCCCGCTCGACCACCGGTGGCTGGCCGCCCACCGCGAGCTGCGCGACGCGCTCGTCGGCGCCCTCGCGGCGGTGGCGGTCGCCGCGCTGGTGCTCGTCGTCTTCCTCGTCCGGGCGTGAGCGCGGCCGAGCGCGTCCGGACGGCGGTCCGCTGGCGGCTGTACCTGGCCCTGAGCCGGCTGGCCCGGGCCGACCGCCGGCTGGCGTCGCCGTCGGTGGCGCTGACGTTCGACGACGGCCCCGACCCCGAGAGCACCCCGGCGGTGCTCGACGTGCTGGCCTCCCACGGCGTGCCGGCCACCTTCTTCTGCGTCGGGTACCGCGCCCGCGAGCACCCCGAGCTGGTCCACCGCATGGTGGCCGAGGGGCACGCGGTGGGCTCGCACTCCGAGACCCACCGGGTGACCGGGCTGCCGGCCCGCGAGGCGATGGCCGACTACCTGGCCGGCCGGCGCTCGCTCGAGGACGTCCTCGGCCGCCCGGTGCCGCTGTTCCGCCCGCCGCACGGCCGCATCGACGCCGGCGGCGCCCGCGCCCTGCGCGGCAGCGGCCTGCGCACGTGGCTGTGGACGGTCGACCCGGCCGACTACGCCCCGGGGACGACGGCGGAGAGCGCGCTGCGCGTCCTCGACGGCGCCGCGGCCGGCGACGTCGTCCTCATGCACGACGGCCTGGAGGAGGCGGTCGAGGGCGCGCCGCCCCGCTCGCTGCTCCAGGAGTACCTGCCGGAGGCGCTGAGCGAGCTCAAGCGCCGTGGAACGGAGTTCGCACCCCTCGCATGACGACGACCCCGCAGGTCTCGGTCGTGATGATCTTCCTCGACCCGGGCCCCTACCTCGACGAGGCCGTGGCCAGCGTGCTGGACCAGACCGTGCCCGACCTCGAGCTGCTGCTGGTCGACGACGGCTCGCGCGACGGCAGCGGCGACGTCGCCCGCCGGTGGGCCGCGGAGGACCCCCGCGTCGTCGTCCTCACCCACCCCGGCGGCGCCAACCGCGGCATGGGGGCCTCCCGCGCCCTCGGCGTCGCGCACGCGCGCGGGGAGTGGATCGCTTTCCTCGACGGCGACGACGTCTGGCTTGCCGACCACCTGGAGCGGCAGCTCGCCGCCGCCGGCCGGCACCCCGAGGCCGGCATCGTGGTCTCCCCGGCCACGATCTGGGTGACCTGGCGCGGCGAGGGCGCCGACGCCGTCCGCCCGCTGCCGTACGACGCCGACGTCCTCCTCCCGCCCGGAGAGCTGCTGCGCTCCACCACGTTCAGCGGCGGCGCCCCCGTGCCCACCTGCGGGCTGATGTTCCGGCGGGCGGTCGTGCCGCCGGACGGCCCCGCCGACCCGCTCTTCCGGGGCCTGTTCGAGGACCAGACGATGGTCTCCCGCCTCACCGTGCGCGCGCCGGCGGTCGCGGTCGCGGAGTCGACGTCGCTGTACCGCCAGCACCGCTCCTCGGCCGTGCACCGCTCGCCCGGGCGGGGGCACCGCGACCCGGCGACGCTGCGCTACATCCGCTGGCTGGAGGCGTTCCTGGCCGAGCACGACCAGCTCACCCCCGAGCGGCGGGAGCGCCTGGACCAGGCGCGGACGGCGTTCGAGCCGCGCTGGCGCTTCTGGGCCTGGTACCTCTCGCGCTGGGCGGCCATGCGGGTGCTGCCGGCGCGGGCGCGTGCCTGGCTGCGGCGCGGCCGCATGGAGGCCTCCGGGGTGGCCGAGCAGCCCGTCGCCCGCTGACACCGGGGTCCCGTCCCCGACCGGATGCCACCCGGTGCCGACCCGTGGTGGTGTCCCGCCGGCCTGAGCCACGCGTCGGCACCCGGGTGACCTGGCCGGACCGCCGCCACGCGCCGGGACCGGTGGGGCTCGTGTGACGTGAGTGGCACTTCGCGGATCGACATGTCGACATCCGCCTCCGTTGTGTCACGATTTGGTATCTCCTCGTCAACGACACGCTCGCGTGGGGTGCCCGCGAGTCTTCCCCGGAGGCCGTTCGTGTCCCCTCGCTCCACCCGACGCCGCCCGCTCGTGCTGCTCGGGGCCGCCGCTCTGCTCACGCTGGCCACCGCCTGCGAGACCCCGCTGGCCGTGAAGGCCGAGAAGCCGGCCCAGGTGTCCACCGCCGACTCCGGGCTCTCCAGCACGCAGCAGGCGCTGCCGTCGCCGTCGGCCGTCGTCCCGGCGCCGCAGCCGGCCCCCGCGCCGGCCCCGGCTCCCGCGCCCGCCCCGGCTCCGGCGCCCGCCCCCGCCCCCGCGCCCGCCCCCGCGGCGACGGCACCGGCCGACTACCCGTTCGGCCCCGACAGCGTGTGGCTCGACGACATCTCCGACGCGCCGCTGGCCCCCAACGCCGACGCGATGGCCGCCCACCTCGCCGAGTCGGTCACCTCCCGGTACGGCGGCGTCGCCGCGCTGAACGTGAGCCAGTACAACAACAGCTACTTCGTCGCCCCGGCCGGCACCCCGCTGGTCGACGTCGCCTTCAACGACTGCCAGGGCAAGGGCTACCTGCCCGACGGGCTCACCGGCCCCGGCGGGGAGTTCACCGGCGTGCCCATCCCCGAGGGCGCCGTGGGCGCCAACGGCGACGACAAGGCCATGTCCATCTACTCGCCGTCCACCGACCAGCTCTGGGAGTTCTGGGTGGCCGAGGAGGACGCCGACGGGCAGTGGAGCGCCTGCTGGGGCGGGCGCATCGACAACGTGAGCCAGAGCCTCGGTTTCCACGACGACGGCTTCGGCGCCAGCGCCAGCGGGCTGGCGCACACCGGCGGCATGGTCCGGCTGGCCGACGTCCGCGCCGGGTCGATCGACCACGCCCTGGCCCTGGCCATCCCCGACCCCGCCGACGGGTTCGTCTGGCCGGCCCAGCGCGGCGACGGCGGCAGCAGCGACCCGAACGCCATCCCGGAGGGCACCCGGCTGCGCCTCGACCCGTCGATCGACGTGGCCTCCCTCGGCCTGCACCCGGTCGCGGCGATGATCGCCGAGGCGGCGCAGAAGTACGGCTTCATCGTCACCGACTACTCGGGCGCGGTGGCCGTGCCCACGGAGAGCGGTGCCGGTGAGCAGCTGGTCACGGGCGTCGACCCGTGGGCGGAGCTGCTCGGCGGCACGGAGGAGTACTCGGTGCTCGAGAACTTCCCGTGGGGGAGCGTGCAGGCGCTGCCGGCCGGCTACGGCCAGCCGTAGGCCCACCCCTGACGCCGACGCACGCCGCCCGCGATCCGGGGGCGGCTCAGGCGTCGGACGCGGGCACCGAGATGTCGGTGGTGGGGGGCTCGACCTGCACCAGCGACGACCAGGGCAGCTGCTGCCCGAAGTTGCCCCACAGCGGGATCTGGTCGGCCGGGTAGGGGTGGTACGGCGTGCCGTACACCTTCTCGTGCTCGCCGGAGAAGCCGACGATGCCGGCCGACTCGGCGATGAACAGGCCGTAGTCGCGCAGGCAGACGAGCACCTTGCTCAGCACCTCCGCCGTCGACCCGTCGTCGCCGGCCTCCTCCGGGGGCAGTGCCCGCTCGGCGACCCAGCCCTCGATGTCGAAGTCGGCGGGCAGCCGGAACCGGGCGCCCTCGGGCAGCCGGTAGGGGTCGGCGGTGGCGTCGTCGGCGTCGGTGAAGTTGTTCTGGTCGTAGCGGGTGGCCGGCAGCAGGTGCGACGGCGACGCCGACCCCGCGCCCGTGATGGGCAGGGCCAGCGGCAGCGGGTGGCGGATGGCGTCGGCGTAGAAGTCCTCGGCGGTGAGGATGCCGCCCAGGTAGGACTGCCCGCACGCGGAGACGCCCCAGTCGTAGCCCTCGACCCGGCCGTCGGACCCGCCGCCGAAGGCCGAGGAGCCGGCCCACCAGCCGGGGTGGGTCGTGTAGTCGGCCATGTGGCCGCCCTGCTCGCAGGACCAGTCGTAGCCCGACGGTCCGCCCTCGCCGAACTGCCAGAACTCCCAGAGCTCCGTGCCCTGGATGATGATGATCGCGCCGTCGGTGCCCTCAGGGGCGATGTTCCCGTCGGGCAGGTCGGCGGGGTCCGGCACCGGGACGCCGCGGTCGAGCACTTCCTGCAGACCGGTCTTCTCGCGCCGCGAGTAGACCTTCGTGCGCGGCCAGTCGGCGGGCATCGTGTAGATGCACAGCGAGTAGTCGGTGGTGGAGACGGCGGTGTTGTACGGCGCCGCCCAGCCGAAGGAGACCGGCGTGGAGTCGGGGCCGAGCTGCGCCTGGAAGGCCAGCCGGGCGACGTAGTCGTCGGAGGTCGCGGCGAGCGGCGCCTCGGCCGGGAGCGGCTCGGTCCAGAACGGGTGCGGCAGCCGGCGCCCCGCCGTGGGAGCGGGCCCGCCCGAGGTCGGGGGCGGGGGAGCGGACGAGGGGGTGGTCGGCTGCGGTGTCCCGCCGCCGGAGGACCCGCCGCTGAAGACGCCGTAGGCGATGCCGGCGCCGGCGAGCCCGGCCAGGCCCACGCCGCCGGCGATGAGCAGCTGCCGGCGGTTCATCTCCCGCGCGGGCCGCTCCTCGGCGAGCCGGTCGGGCGCGGGGGCCGACGGGTCCCCGCTGTCGGTGTGCGGCGTGGACATGTCCTCGTTCAGACTCCGTCGGTCGGGCGGCGCGGTCGGTCGGGCAGGGCCGAGGTTGCCACGATCAGCGGGCGAGCGCCCGTGCCCCCGTCGTCGCGGTGCGGGCGGCCGGCCGGACGGCGGCCGCCGTGACCGCCGCGAAGGCGAACCACGCCGCGGCCACGTACAGCTCGCCGACCTCGTCGAGCTGGAAGGAGACCCCGTCGGCCACGATCCGCGGCACGACCATGAACAGCAGGCCGAGGACCGCCAGGATGCTGGCGCTGAGGTCGGGCACGGGAGCGCGCAGGCGGGTGGCCAGGCGCCGCACCGGCGCCAGGCGACGGACCGCGACCGGGTAGGCGACGAACGCCGCGCAGAGGAAGAGGAACGCGATCAGCCGGATGTTCTCGTGGATGCCCTCGATGTTGTGCAGGTTGAACTCGCCCTGCTCGTTGATCCGGTCCAGCTCCTCCGGCGTCGAGATCCCGAAGATGCGCTGGCCCCAGCTCACCTCCTCGCCCGCGACGAGGACCGACAGCACGGCCAGCGGCGCCGCCCACAGCCACGGGGTGCGCCTCCGCACCGCCGCCACCACGAACGCGACGGCGGCCAGCAGGTAGCACAGCGCCTGCAGGTACTCGTAGACGCCGTCCTCGGTGGTGAGCTGCGCCAGGAGGTCGAAGTCGAGGTAGTAGAGGAGCAGCGAGCCGAGTGCCACGACGGCCGCGACCGCCGTGACCACGCGGGGGTTCATGAATCGTGCGTGCATGCGTCCGCTCTTCCGTTCCTCTGGCGTTCCGGAGACGCGGAGCTTAACTGAGGGTGAACGCCCGTGGTCAGGTCGCTGGGACGGCGCAGCTAGAACGCTAGTTGGCGGAAGCAAGCAGCGTTGGAATGATCGCTCAGAGTGACGACCGGCCGTCGGTGACCAGGTCGATCAGGGCCCGGGCGTTGACCGCCGGGTCGTGGAGGGCCACGACCGCGGCCCGTCCGGCCTCGCCCAGCGCGCGGCCCAGCGCGCGGTCCTCGGCCAGCTCGCTCAGCGCCGCGGCGATCAGGTCGGCCCGGCCGGGGGCCACGAGCAGCCCGGTCCCGCGGTGCACCACCAGCTCGGGGATCCCGGCGATCGTCGTCGTCACCACGGGCAGGCCGCTGGCCATCGCCTCCATGAGCACGACCGGCAGCCCCTCGGCGAAGCTGGGCAGGCAGAAGGCGTCGCTGGCGCGGTAGAGGTCCGGCAGCTCCTCCTGCCCGCGCGGGCCGGCCAGCTCCACGGCGTCGTCCAGGCCGCGGGCCCGGATCTCGGCGGCGAGCAGGTCGTGCAGCGGCCCGCCGCCGACCAGGGTGAGGTGCACCGGGGTGCCGGCGGCGACCAGCCGCGCCACGGCGTCGAGCAGCAGCGGGGCACCCTTCTCGGGCACCAGCCGGCCGACGCTGAGCACGCGCAGCGGCGCCCCCGGCGGGCGGTCGGCGGCGGGCGCGGGCGAGAAGCGGCGCGTGTCGACGCCCATGCGCACCAGGCCGGCCTTGCCCCACTGCTCCGACGGCAGCGAGCGCAGCACCTGGCTGCGGCAGAAGTCGGTGATGCAGGCGACCCGGGCGGCCGAGGCCAGCTTGGCGGGGAGGTCGTAGCGCGAGACGTCCTCGAACTCGGTGGGCCCGTGCATGGCCAGCGACCAGGCCCAGCCGGCGTCGGGGCCGTCGGCGGCCGTGCCCACGGCGACCGCCAGGCGGGCGATGTCGGCGCCGTTGTTGGCGAAGTGGACGTGCACGTGCCGCAGGCCGAGCCGGCTCATCCGCCACCACAGGACGACGGCCTCGCCGAGGTAGAACACCTGCATCGCCCGCGCCCGAAGGGTGCGCGGCCCGCTGCGCAGGGCCAGCGCGAGCCCGGCGCCCAGGGCGGCGGGGGACCGGCGCAGCAGGGCCAGCGAGGCGCGCAGCAGGGTGGGCACGACCGCCCGCTGCAGCACCGCGGTGCGGCGGGCCTCCTCCCGCGACCGCTCGGTCACCAGGTCGGCCGGCTCGGGCTCGCGCGCCGAGAAGGTGTGCACCTCCGCGCCGAGCGCCCGCACCGCCTCGATCTCGGTCTCGATGAAGGCGTGGCTGATCTCCGGGTACTGGCTGACCAGGTAGGCCAGCCGGGGACGGCCGGGCGCGGGGAGCGCCGTCATCGGCCCCGGAGGCCGGAGAGGGCGGCCCGGGTCAGGAGGCCGGCGGCGTGCGGGAGGCCGTGCACGACGTAGCGCTTGAACAGCCGCCGCGGCTCCTGGGCGAGCCGGAACGCCCACTCCAGCCCCAGCCGCTGGACCAGCTCCGGCGCCCGCCGGGTGCGGCCGGCGATGAAGTCGATGCTCCCGCCGCAGCCGATGAACCAGGCGGAGGGCACCTCTCGGCGCAGCCGCAGCATCAGCCGCTCCTGCTTGGGGAACCCGAGCCCGACGAACACGAGATCGGGGTCGGCCGCGCGGACGGCCTCGGTGATCCGCCGCAGCTCCTCGGGGGAGGACTCGAAGCCGAACGGCGGGCTGTACGTGCCGGCCACGGTCAGCCCGGGCACCTCGGCCGCCAGCCGGGCGGCCGCGCGCTTTGCCTCCGGCGGCTGGGCGCCGAGCAGGAAGACGCTGCGCCCTTCCGCGGCTGCGGCACGGGCGAGGTCCCACACCAGGGTGGCGCCGCTGACCCGCTCCGGCAGCGGCTGGCCCTGCAACCGGGCGGCCCACACCAGCGGCATCCCGTCGGCGACGATGAGCTCGGCGTCGTCGATCAGGTCGGCGTAGCGCCCGCCGCGGGCCTGGCGGTGGATGTCGAGGTTGGGCGTGACGATCCGGCCTCCCCGGCGGCCCTCGAGGCTGGACATCACGTGCCGGACGGCGCCGGCGTGGGTCACCGCGTCGGCGGGGATGCCGTCGATGACCACCCGCTGCGGCGGCGCGGCGGGGTCGGCGACGACGTTCGGCTCGACGGCGAAGTTGGCCTCGCGGGTCGAGGAGTCGCGCTCCCAGGCGGTGCCGGCCGCCGCGCGGGCGGCCCGGAACCGGGCGGCGAGGGTCACGCCGACGTAGACAGCGGCCCCCGGAAGCAGGTGGGGACGCCGGAGGACCAGCCCGGCGAGCGCCCGCAGCGTCCCGCCGCCGGTGGGCGCGGCGGCGTCGGCGCTCAGCCGGATCTCCTCGCCGCGCCGGGCGATCTCGCGGTTGCCGCGGGCCACGCGGGTGCGCACCGCGAGCAGCGCCCGCAGCGTGCGCGGCGCCCGCACCTCGGAGTCGGCGTCGACGACCACCCGCTCCTCGGGCGCGAACAGGCGCTCGACGAACAGGTCGTCGGCCACGACGTCGGGGAAGGCGTCGAACCGGCGCCGCGCGGCCTCGGACAGGCCGTAGACCCCGCGGCCGGAGAAGCCCTCGGTCGCGAACGGCAGCTGCTCGAAGACCCGGTAGAAGGCGCGCACCGGCCAGGTCGACCGCGAGACGTCGAAGCGGACGCGGGGCGCGGCGACGACCGGCCGGTCGGTCTCCAGGGCCTCGGCGAGGCGGCGCAGGCCGGGGCCGTCGAGCCGCACGTCGGCGTCGAGGTACACCCGGGGGAACACCGAGGAGACGCGGTCGCCGGCGTTGAGGGCGCCGATCTTCGACGGCTCGTCGAGCTCGACCACCCGCACGCCGGGCAGCGTGCGCGCGACGGCGGCGGTGTCGTCGGTGCACCCGTTGGCGACCACGACGAACGCGGCCTCGTCGGGGCCGAGCTCGTCCACCAGCGCGCCGAGCCGGTCCTGCAGGACGGCGGCCTCGTCGTGCGCGGGAACCACGACGGAACAGGTGGCGGGCCGGGGCATGGTGTCCCGGTTCGTCACTGAGCGTTCCCCTCTCTGTCTGCACACGGTCGTGTCCCCCGCGGTGCAGGATGTCATCCGGACGGCGTACGTGGGGGACCGGCCTCCGCGTGATCTCGTGCACGGGGACGGGTGCGGCCGCCCCCGTCACCGTGCGTGCGGTTAACCTCCAGCGCGTGAGTTCGGCGCCGGAGTCGACCGCCGAGGCTCAGGCCCCCGGCGATCGCGGACTGCTGGGCCGGCTCCTGCGCGGCAGCAGCTGGGAGGCCGCCGCCCAGATCATGCCGCTGGTCGTCAACATCGTCATGACCCCGCTGATCATCGCGGGGCTCGGCATCGACCGGTACGGCCTCTACCTGCTCGTGCTCGTCATCGCGCAGGTGCTCTCCGCGGCCGACGGCGGCTTCGGCGGGGCCGCGCTGCGCTACTTCTCGGTCTACGCCGGCGAGGGCGACCGCGTCCGGCTCACCCGCCTGCTGACCACGGCCGTGCTGCTCGTCGCGGCGGTCGGGACGGCGGCCTTCGGCGCCTTCTTCTGGGCCGCCCCCCACGTGCTGCGCCTGCTGCAGATCCCCGACGAGCTGCTGGGCGAGGGCACCTTCCTGCTCCGCGCGCTGATCCTCATCACGGCGATGTCGCAGCTGCGCAACCTGTTCGCCGCGGTGCTCAACGCGCACGGCCGGTTCGCACTGACCAGCATCACCAACAACCTCGGGTACGTCGTCTACATCGTCGGCGTCGTCCTGACCGTCCGGCACGACTGGGGTCTGTACGGCATCGGGGTCACGCTCGTCGTCCAGCAGGTGCTGGCGACGTTCGTGATCGTCCCGGCGTCGCTGCGGCACCTCGACCTGCGGTCGGTCGGCCTGACCCCGTGGGCGCAGCTCAAGCCGTTCCTCCGCTACGCCCTGCACACGCAGTGGGCCGACATCATGCTGCTGCTCACGCTGCAGACCGACGCCATCGTCGTCGGCGCCTTCCTGCCGGTGCGGCAGGTGGCCTACTACAGCACCGGGGCGAACTTCGCGCTGCAACTGCGCCAGGTCCCGCTCAACGCCCTCATCCCCATGCAGAGCACGCTGGGCCAGTCCGTGGGGGCCAAGGGCCCGGACGGCGCCCGGGCCGACTTCGAGCGGCTGCAGCGGCTGTGGGTCGTCGGGACGACGGGGTGGGGCGCGGTGGCCGTGGCGGCCGCGTGGTTCGGCATCACGGCCTGGCTGGGCCACGACTTCGCCATCTCCGGCGTCGTGGCCGTCGTCATGCTGCTCGCCTACCAGGTGACGCTGTGGGCCGACGTCCTGACGGTGTGGACGCAGGCCCTCGAGCGGCCCGAGCTGCCGGCGCGGTGCGCGACGGTGGCCGTCGTGGTGAACCTCGTGCTCACCCTCGTGCTGGTCCACCCGTTCGGGATCCTCGGCACCGTGGCCGCGACGGCGGTCAGCCAGATCGTCGCGTCGTTCCTGCTGCTGCGCCTGGCGCGGCGCAAGCTGCCGGGCACGACCCGCAGCTTCCTCCGGGAGATCCCGGTGCTCCCGGCCCTCGCCGCGGCCGCGCTGGTGCTGGCCCTGGAGCTGCTGTTCCGGCCCCTGGTCCCGCAGGGCCCGCTGGGCCTGGTCCTCTCGGGGCTGGTGGCCGCGCCCGGGCTGGCCCTCTACGCTCTGCTGGCTTTCGGGCCGGCCCGGTCGCTGGCGTTCGTGCGCGACCGGTTCCGGCGGCAGGAGACGACGGGAGGGGTGGCGTGACGGTCCGCTCGGCGTTCTGGCGGCTGCGCTTCGCGCGGTGGGGGCGCCGCCCCGCGCAGCGCCCCGGCTACACGCTCCTGCTGCCGGTCCCCGGCGACCTGCCCGTGTTCCTCGACCTCGCGCTGGCCGTCTGCCGCACCCAGGCCGCCGAGCACCGGCTGGCCACCCTGGTCATCCCCGACGTGCCCAGCGAGGAGGTGCGCCGGCGGGTCGACGAGGCCGCACCCACCTGGCCCGGCCCGCTGCACCTGCTGCCGCTGCCCGCCGTCGACCGGGCGGTCCTGCCGCGGCTGGGCGACCCCGGCCGCAACCACGGGGCGCAGCTCATCCGGGGCGTGCACGCCGCGACCAGCACGCACGTCGTCCTGCACGACGCCGACCTGTTCCTCATGGACCCGCGGGTGCACGAGGACGAGTACGCCCTGGCCCGCGCCCGCGACCTCGACGTCCTCGGGGTCTCACCGCCCTGGGACCCCTGGTACGCGGCCCGCGGCCGCACGCTCGCCGCCACCTGGGAGCAGGTCGCGCGGGTGGACTGGCTGCGCGCCTTCCCGCCGCACCGCCACCTCGGCCACGACGCCGTCGTCGGCGGCGAGCGGCACACCTTCGACACGACGTTCTGGCCGCAGCTGCACAGCGACCCGGCGCGGATCGCCGTCGGCGACGGGTTCGAGGCGCGCATCGTGCACCTGAACTACGTGATCAGCACGTACCGGGCCTACCAGCGGCGCAGCGGGCCCTTCCACGACGACAGCTTCCGGCTGCTGCTCATCCGGCTGTTCGTCGACCTCTTCGCCCGGGAGGGCGACGACTACGGCCTGCCCGACGTCGAGGCGCTCGCCGCCGGCCTCGGCCGGGCCGGCGACCCCGAGCGGGCGGTCGGCTACGCGGCCGAGGACGGCGAGAACTACCGGCGGATGCGCGACAAGCTGCAGGCCGTCGTGCGCGGGCCGTGGTCGGACCCCGACCGGGCGGCGCGCTGCCTCGAGCTGCTCCGCCGGTTCGACGACTTCTACGGGCTGACCCCGGCCGCCTGACCCGGCGCGTCCGCGGGCGCCGCCGCCACCTCGTCGCGGCGGGGGAGCAGGTGGTTGCGCAGCACGATGCCGGCCATCAGGAAGATGAGCGTGTTCGGCAGGGGGTACGGCAGCGGGCTGAGCATGATCACCACGCCCCAGACGCAGCCGAACCCGACGAGGATGACCCGCCAGTCGGCCAGGTCCTGCCGCGCCGGGCGGCTCAGCGCCGCGCGCACCGGGCCGGCGAAGACGCACGCCAGCCAGAGGGCGGCGCCGATCAGGCCGAGCTCGGCGGCCCGCGACAGGACGACGTTGTGGACCTCGATGTTCACGTTCGTCACCGGGTAGGCGTCGGACTGGCGCACCCAGTCGGCGCTCTCCTGGATGAACCGCGACCAGCCGATGCCCTCGAGCGGGTTCTCCTCCACCATCCGCAGCGCGGCGGCGTTGGTGTTGGCCCGGTCGTACACCGAGCGCTGCGTGGTGAGCCGCTCCACCACCAGCCGGGTCACCTCCGGCACGGTGAGCAGGACGACGCCCACCGTCGCGACCATGCCGCCGGCCAGCAGCGGCAGGCGCCGGCGCAGGGTGGGCGTGATCAGGCACACCACCAGCAGCCCCAGCACGGTGCCCACCCACACCGAGCGGGTGAGCGTGAGCAGGACGCCGAGGGCGCACAGCGGCACGGTGAGGACCGAGACGACCCGCCAGGCCCGGCGGAAGCGCAGCGCCCCCACCAGCGCGGCGAACAGCGCCGCCGCCATGAGCATGCCGTTGGCCTCGGCGGAGACGTAGGGGCCGCGGGCGCGCCCGAAGACGTCACCGATCGTGGGGTCGGCGATGTAGCTCGGGAAGACCAGCGCGGTCGGCCCCACCATCTCGAAGATCGCGATCAGGCCGAGGTAGAAGCCCAGCCCGATCAGCGCCTTGAGCAGCAGCCGCCGGTCGTCCTCCGTGCGGAACACCAGCGGGGCCAGGGCGAACAGGACGAACGGCACGGCCACCCGGTCGGCGAGGGCGTAGAAGCCCTCCGAGGTGGTCAGCGTGCCGGCGCCGACCGCGGACCAGACGATCCAGGCGACCGTGGCGGCCATCAGGGTGTGCACCCACCGCCACCGGAAGCCGCCGGGGACCCGCAGGTGCCCGCCGAGGAACAGCAGGCCGACGCCGGCCGGGATCAGCAGGCGGTCGGGGCTGACCGGCAGCCCGACCTGGTCGCTGTACTTCGACAGGACCGAGAGCACGAGGCCCGCGACGACGAGCCGGACCCCCCAGTAGCGCGACCGAGGGTGGTCGTCCTCGATCGCCTCGGTCATCGTCTCCCGCCGCGCGCGTCCTCGAGCACCCGCTGGTCCTCGGCCGGCTCCGCGCCCGCCTCCGCCGCGGCCGGCTGCGCCGCCGGCTTCCCGGCGGGCTGCCCGGTCGCGGGCTCCGCCGTCGTCGGCGCGGCCTGCTTGCCGCCGGCGGCCTGCCGGTGCGCCCGGCGGCGCTCCAGCAGGGTCGCCACCCCGAGCGCGAGCAGGATGCCGGCGGCCAGCCCGGCGAGGGTGAACCGCCCGGCGGTGGCGACGAAGTCGTCGCCCTGCCGCGCGGCCGGCTGGATCACCTGGAGGGTGGCGGGCGTGCCGACGGTGCTCACCAGGTTCTGGTACTTCTGCCCGAGGGCGTCGGCCTGGACGGTGAGCAGCTGCACCTGCGCCGCGGCGGCGGCCGCCGCCGCCTGGAGCGCGTTGAGGTCGTCACCCGCGCGCGGGAAGCCCGAGGAGGCCCGGCCGCGCGCCGTGTCCAGGGCCAGCTGGGCCGCCGCGGAGGCCTGCTGCGCGGTGGCCAGCTGGTTGCTCACGTCGGTGTACTGCTGCAGCGTGGTGGCGGTCAGCTCGTCGTGCGCCGTCGTGTCGTTGATCGTCGTCACCAGGCCGTCGGCGATGTTCTGCGCGGCCTGCACCGCGATGCCGGGCTCGGCGGCGGTCACCTCGATGCGCACGACGTTGGAGTCGGGGATGGGCGAGGCGGTCACGTCCTTGATGGACCCGACCTCGACCTTCAGCGTCTCCTCCAGGTTCCGCTGCTCCTGGGCGTTGTTGACGTACCGGGCGTAGTCGGCGGCCAGCTCGGACGAGGCCAGCGGGAACGAGGCCACGTTGTCCGACGTGAGCCCCCGGCCGGAGACCGCGAGCCGGGCCTCGGCCGTGTACACCCGCGGGCGCTCCTTCCCGACGTAGAAGGCGACGACCGTGCACGCCAGCACCAGCACCAGGCTGACGACGACGTGCCGGCGCAGCGCCGTCATGGGGGTCGGCTTGCGTGCCGCCACGACATCACTCACAGGAGGTTCCTCGCGTATTCCTCGTGGACGGCCGCGCTGCGGTCGTCCGACGGTCCGTCGTACCGGTGGAGGGGACGACGCAGTCCCCGAGGCCGCCGCCGGACACCGGCCGCCTCACCGGCTCACCGGGCCGAAGGTACACAGCGGACCCGGAATTCGGGGACTTCGGGGCACGCGGATCCTCACGCACAGCGACGACGGCCGCCGCGCGGTACGGGGAAAGGCCACGTGGGCACCACTGCAGGTGAAGCGTCAGCTACTCGCTGTCACCGCTGTGCCGGCCGACCCACTGCTCCACGCCGGTCCACCGCGGCAGCCGCCGCAGGACGCGCTCGGGCACGTGGGCCCGCGCCGTCGACCGGGCCCGCTGGTAGGCGCGGCGGGCGATCGCGGCCGGACCCCGTCCGAACATGCGGACGCGCACCAGCTCCTCGACACCGTCGGCGAACACGAGCTTGTAGTCGTCGGGCGCGCCCAGGAAGAAGAACCGGGACAGCCCGGGCTCCTCGAAGCCGTGCCGCACCATGCGCTGCAGCATCAGCGTGCCCGGGGAGTGCTGGGCGAACTCCTCCGAGTAGGCGAACTTCAGGCCGTAGCGGCGACCGTCCTGCTCCAGGTTCATCGCGAACGCGGCCGGCCGCCCGCCCACCCGGAGGAACGCCAGCCGGAGGATGCCCGCCTCGGCGGCCCACGCGCCGGACCGCCAGTACAGCTCCCGGGTGGTCGGCGCGGACAGCACGGCGGTGCCGGCCCGGCCCTTCCAGCCGGCCAGCTCGATCCCGAAGCCCTCCTCCAGCAGCCGGGGCAGCTCGGCGCCGGGGGCGGCGACGACCTGGAACTCCACCGCGCCCAGCTTCGCCAGCCGCCGCTCGATGTTCCGCAGCCGCTGGCGGCGCTTGCTGCTGAGCCGCTCGGCCTCGTAGCCGGCCCAGTCGCCGGACACGTCGACGTAGGGGTTCTGGCCGGCCGGGTACCAGAGGAACGGGCGCGGGCTGCCCGGCTCGACCTGGCGCAGCACGCGGGCGGTGAGCTCCGACACCGGCAGGCCGGGGAGGTCGACCTGCGGGACGCGCCGGCGCAGCAGGCCGGCGACCAGCGCCCGGGCCGCGTCGTCGTCCCGCGCCACGAGGCCGGTCTCCGAGGTCTCCGAGTTGCTGACGGCGGAGAAGCCGCCGCGGCGCCGGACGAGGGGGAGGACCGCCACCAGGGCGCCGTCCCGGCGCACCGAGGCCAGCCGCAGGGCGTCGTCGTCGCCGAAGGCCGACACGGAGGCCAGCACCCAGCCGGGGCGCAGGAACGGCGACGTCCCGCTCGCCAGCGCCAGGGCGTCCCAGGCCCGTTCCGCCTCCGCGTCGAGGCGCTCGACGGCGAACTCCTCCATGTCCGTCCTCCCCGGGGCACCGACCGGCGGTGTGCCGGAGACCACGGTGCCGATCGCAGACTGGTCCCGGCGCGGCCGGCGGGCCTGCCGCACGACGCCTCGTGTCACCCGTTCGAGGGACGCCGGCGATCCGGTTCCCCCGGTCGGCGGCTACCCGGCCGCGGCGTCCCCCGCCTTGCGGCGGATGCTCGCGGGCACGCCGACGGCGGTCGCGCCGGGCGGGACGTCGGTGAGGACGACGGCGTTGGCGCCCACCCGGCAGCCGTCGCCCAGGTGGACCGTGCCGATGATCTTCGCGCCGGCGCCGATGAAGACGTCGTCGCCGAGGGTGGCCGCGGGGTCCTCCTCCCGCACGCCGATCGTCACCTGGTGGTAGAGCACCGCCCGCGCCCCGATGCGCACCGTGGGGTGCAGCACCGTGCCCCGACCGCCGTGCGGCAGCCGGATGCCCGGGCCCGCGATCGCCGAGAAGGGCAGGTCGGCCCCGATGTAGCCGCGCGTCCACACGAAGTCGGCCACCTGGCACACCCGCCGCAGGAGGAAAGCCAGGACGCCCGGACGGCCGCGCAGCGCCTGCCCCGCCCGCCACACCAGGAGGGTCGCGCGGGCGTCGAAGAACTCGTTGACGGCGTAGTCGGCGCGCAGCGTCCGCAGGAAGCCCTCCTCCAACACGCCGGGCAGTCTGACACGACGCCTCCGGGCCACCCGTCGGAGCACCGGACCGGCAGGACGCCGACCAGCGGGTTACCGTCGCCTGCCGTGACCCCCGGCCTGCTGCCGCGCCTGACGGCGCTGCGCGTCCTCGCCGCCGTGGCGGTCGTCTTCTTCCACCTCGACGCCTGGCACGTGGCCTCCCTGCCCGCCGGGCTGTCGTCGGTCGGCTACATCGGCGTCTCGTTCTTCTTCGTGCTCTCCGGGGTGGTGCTCGCCTGGGGCACCCGGCCGGGGCTGCCGGCGCGCACCTTCTACCGGCGGCGGTTCGCCCGGGTCTGGCCCAGCCACGCGGTGGTGCTCGGCATCGCCGCGGTCGTCCCGGTGGTGCAGGTGGCCCGCGGGTGGGACGTGGCGCTGCCGAACCTGCTGCTCGTCCAGGCGTGGTGGCGCGACCCCGAGGTCGTCTACGGGATGAACGGGGTCTCGTGGTCGCTGTCGTGCGAGGCGTTCTTCTACGCGGCCTTCCCGCTGACGGTCCTGGTGCTCCGCCGGGTGCCCGCGTGGGCGCGGTGGGGCGCGGCGGTGCTCGGCCTGGTGTTCGCGCTCGTCGCCTACCAGGTCACGAGCTGGTCGGGCACCCTGCCCGTCGTCCGGTTCGCCGAGTTCCTGCTCGGTGTCGTGGCCGGTCTCGCGCTGCGCGACGGCTGGCGGCCGCGCGTCCCCGCGCCGGCCGCGTGGGCCGCTCTCGCCGCCGGGCTGGCCGGGTGCCTGCTCGCCCCGCCGTCGGTGGCCGACCCCCTCGTCGGCGCGGTCTTCCTGGTGGTCGTCCTGGCCGCGGCCGACCGCGACCTGGCCGGGCGCACCGGCTGGCTCACGAGCCGACCGCTCGTCTTCGCCGGGGAGGCCTCCTTCGCGCTGTACCTGGTGCACGAGCTGGTCATCGTGAACCTGCGCGCGCACCTGCACGGCCCGGCGTGGGCGCAGGCCGCCGCCCTCCTGGCCGTCGCGGCCGCGGCCGCGGTCGCGCTGCACCTGGCCGTCGAGCGGCCGGTGAACCGGCTGCTGCGCGGCGGATCGGCCTCCGTGGCGCTGGCACCGCCCGCCGCCGCGGCGCCGGATCACCCGCGAGGTTGACGTCGCGGGTGAAACGGTCCCCATGAGTCCGTTCGGTGTGCATAATCCGCCGCGTGCTCGACGGGGAGTGCCAGATCGTGGCAGTGCGCGAGCTCGGCCGGGCCGAGCTGGACCGGTGGGAACAGCTGCGGACCGGCCGGCCCGCGCTCGAGAGCGCGTTCCTGAGCGCGGCCTACGCCGCCCACGTCGGCGCGGTGCGCCGTGACGCCCGCGTCGCCGTCCTCCGCGACGGCGGTCCGGGGGGCGAGATCGTCGGCTTCGTGCCCTTCCACACCGGCCCCACGCGGCTGGGGCGACCCATCGGCCGGAAGCTGTCGGACGCGCAGGGGCCGGTCGTCCACCGCGACCACGCGTGGGACCCGCGCGCCGTCGTCCGCCGCAGCGGGCTGCGGGCCCTGGTGTACGACCACCTGACCGACGACCAGCCCGCGCTCGCGCCGTTCGTGACGGCGTCCGACCCCTCGCCGCAGCTCGACCTGTGCGGCGGGTTCGACACGTACGTGAAGACGGCCCGGGCGGAGGGGCGCGGCGGGCCGCACGAGGCCGCCCGCAAGCTGCGGCGGCTCGAGCGCACCCACGGCGTCCGGTTCACCTGGAACGAGCGGGACCCCGCGGTGCTGCGCACGCTCATGGCCTGGAAGTCGGAGCAGTACCGGCGCACCGGCGCCTTCGACCAGATGCAGCGCCCGTGGGTCGCCGAGCTGCTCGAGCGCCTGCACGCCTCGGAGGACCCCTCCTGCGCGGGCGTCCTCTCGACGCTGCACGTCGGCGACGACCTCGTCGCGATGGACTTCGGCGTGCGGTCGGGCGGGCACCTCACCTCGTGGTTCCCCGCCTACGACACCGCGTGGGCCAAGCACTCGCCCGGCAACGTGCTGCTGCTGCAGACCGCGCGCGCGGCCGCCGAGGCCGGCGTCCAGGCCCTGGACCTGGGCAAGGGCGCCGAGAGCTACAAGGACCGGTGGGCCACCGGCCGGGCGCGGGTGCGCACCGCCGTCGTCCCGGGCACGGCCGTCGGCGGCGTCCTCGGCACCGCCGGCCGGCTCGTCTGGGGGGTCGCGCGGCGCACCCCGGTGCGCGAGCGGGCCGCCCGGCTGCACTGGCGGCTCGACGTCGGCTGAGGCCGGCGCCACCCCCGCCCGGGCCTCACCAGGCGCGAGAGCGCCCACCACGGCGGCCGTTGTCCGCATAATGCGCCGCGTGCTCGACGGGGAGTGCCAGGTCGTGGCGCTGGGCGAGCTCGGACCGTCCGAGCTCAAGCGCTGGGAGCAGCTGCGTGCGCACCGGCCGGCGCTGCGCAGCGCCTTCCTCAGCGCGGCCTACGCCGCCCAGGTCGGCGCGGTGCGCCGCGACGCCCTCGTCGCCGTCCTCCGCGACGGTGGCCCCGCAGGAGGGATCGCCGGCTTCCTGCCGTTCCACACCAGCCCGACGCGGCTGGGGCGGCCGCTCGGTCGCAAGCTCTCCGACGCGCAGGGCGCCGTCGTCCACCCGGACCACGCCTGGGACCCGCGCGCCGTCGTGCGCCGGGCCGGGCTCCGCTCGCTGTCCTTCGACCACCTGGTGGACGGTCAACCGGCCCTCGCCCCGTACGTCACCGCCTCCGACGAGTCGCTGCACCTCGACCTGAGCGGTGGCTTCGAGGGCTACGTGGCGGAGGCCCGGCGGCAGGGCCGGGGGGCACCGCGGCACGCGGCCCGCATGCGCCGGCGCCTGGACCGCGCACGCGGCGACGTGACGTTCACGTGGGACGACCCCGATCCCGCCGGGGTGCGGGCGCTGATCGCGTGGAAGTCCCAGCAGTACCGCCGCACGCGGGCCTTCGACCAGATGCGGCGACCGTGGGTGCCGGAGCTGCTGGAGCGTCTGCACGCCTCGGCGGACCCGACGTGCGCGGGCGTCCTGTCGACCCTCCGCGTCGGCGGCCAGCTCGTCGCGGTGGAGTTCTGCCTGCGGTCGGGGGACCACCTGGCGTCGTGGTTCCCGGCCTACGACCCCACCTGGGCGACGTACTCACCCGGCAACGTGCTCTTCCTCGACCTCGTCCGCGCCGCCGCCGCGGCCGGCGTGCGCACGATCGGCGTCGGCAAGGGGGTGGAGGCCTACAAGCACCAGTGGATCACCGGGAGCACGCCGGTGCGCAGCGCGGTGGTCCCCGGCCACCCGCTCGCCATGGCGGTCACGACGGCGGGACGGATCGCGTGGGGGATCGCCCGGCGGACCCCCGCGCACGCCGCGGCCGGCCGGCTGCGCTGGCGCATCGACGTCGGGTGAGGTGCGAATGCGCCCGCTCAGTGCCGCACGGTCGGCGGGCGGTCGGGCGGGCGGCGCTTCCCGCGCGAGGCGCCGGCGCGGTAGCTGAGCACGACGCCGCCGTCGTCGCCCCGCCGCTCGGCGATGCGGATGGCGCGTCCGATGGTGAGCGCCGTGACCAACCCGAGCACCACCCAGACCACTGCGATGATCAGCACCCATGTCATGGGCCCGTCCTCGGTGGATGGACCGGCGATGATCTCGTCCCAAGTTCTTACGAGGGCCGGTGGGAAGGGATGGCGAACCACCACATCGTGCCGCGCGGCGCCGACCTCGGCAATTGCATCGTTGAACTTCTGAGGAAGTGCACAGCCAGGCGCCCGGTGCCCGGGGGTGGCGTCGCGGCTCCGCCGCCGGTCGCTCACGCACCGTGACCCACACGCCGTGATCGTTCTCCCGGACGGCGCCACCGATTGACCCGGTCGCCTCCGCTCACCACGTTCGCTGGGGTGACCGGTGAGGTGTGCTCGCAGCGCGCGCGCCCTCGCCTGCCCGCGACCCTCCGGCGGACCCTGCTGACCGCCCTGCTCTTCGCCGGCGTCTGGTTCCTCCTGGTCCTCGCCTCCTCGACCGCCCGCGCCGGTGACCAACCCGTCTCCCGGGACGTCGAGCTCGCGGGCTCGACCCAACCCTTCGCCGACCCGTACGCCGACGACGGGGAGCCCGAGCCCGTCCAGGAGGACGCCGGTCCGGAGAGCGACCCGGACGCGCCGGAGGAGGACCTGCCGCCGGCCGAGCCCGACGACGGCGCCGGGGAGGACCCCGGGCACGAGCCGTGGCCACCGCCGCAGCCCCCGCTGCCGGAACCGGTCGTCGTCCCCTCGGCGCCGGCTCCCGCGCCGGTCCCGGTCGTGGTGCCCGCCGCGCCGGCGCCCGCCCCGGCTCCGGCCCCTGCGCCGGCCCCCGCCCCCGCGCCGGTGCCGGCCCCCGCGCCGGCTCCCGCGGCCGAGCCGGTGCCCGCGTCGTGCCCCGTGGGACCGGTCGAGCCGGCGACGACGGCGACCGCGGCGGGAGCCACCACCGTGACCGCGACGGCGGCGGCGACGGCGATCGCCCCGGCGGTCGCGGCCGAGCCCGCCGTCGCGCCGGCGGCGCCCGCCGAGCCGGCGCCCGCCGCGCCCGCCGAGCCGGCGCCCGCCGCCCCGGCGGCGCCCGCCGAGCCCGCGCCCGCCGCCCCGGCGGCGCCCGCGGACCCGTGCGGCGCCGAGGCCGAGCCGCCGGCGCCGACGACCACGGCGACGCCGCCGAGCGACCCCGAGTCCGCCGTCCCGGCCGAGGACGCGGCCACGGCGCTGCCCGCGCCGGACCAGCCGGTGTTCGGGCCGGTCGCCCGCCCGGCGACGTCCACCGGGTCGGCCGAGGCCCCTCGGCGGGCCGCCGCGCCGGCCGGGGCGCCGACCGGCCTGGAGCCCGCCACCGCGCCCCTCGGGCCGCCGTGGGCGCCCACCCCGTTCCACGCGCCCCCGCCCGTGGGGCCGGCGCCCGGCTCGGCCGCGGCCGCCGGGAGCTCGGGGTCCGGCGGCTCCCACAACGACCGGGACGACGGCCTGCCCGCAGCGATGCTGAGCGGTCACCCGCTGCTCGATCTCGACGCCTCCGCCGGTCCCTCGCCGGCGTCCGACGCGGCACCGCCGCTCGACCGGGGCGGTGACCCGGCCACCAGGCCGGACTGACCTTCCGCGCGACGCAGCCCCCCGCGTCGCGCCGGGCCTCGTGCTGCCCGGCGCAGGGATCCCGGGCCCCCGCTCGTCCGAGCGGCCGCCGGGATGCCCATCCGCTGTCAGCTGCGGCCCGAGGGCCGTCCGGAGCGCACCGCCGCCGGTGCGCCGTCCACGAGGACCGATGTCATGCAACCGATCGTGCGCAGGTTCGGCTGCGCTCCACGAGGTCGCCGTCCGCTCCCGGCGGAGGGGTGGCGTCCCCGATGAACCCCGTCCCCACGCCGCGGAGCGGTTCCGGAGGGGACCGGCCGCCCGCGCCTCTCACCGTGCACCCCGTGCAGGTCTCGCTCGCGAAGGACCTGCTCGACCGCGTCGTCGCCGCCGTCCTGCTCCTGCTGGTGCTCCCGCTGCTGGCGGGCGCCGCGCTCGGTCTGCGGCTCGAGCGCCCGGGCCCCGTGCTCGTCCGGCGGCCGCGGGTCGGCGAGCACGGCCGGCCGTTCGACCTGCTGACGTTCCGCACCGACGAGGACGACCCGCGCGACACCGGGCTGCCCCGGCTGCTCCGGCGGACGGGCCTGGACCAGCTGCCGCAGCTGGTCAACGTGCTGCGGGGCGAGATGTCGGTCGTCGGGCCGCGGCCCCGGCGGGTCGAGGACCTCGACCCGGCCGACGACCTGCCGGTGCGCCCCGGGCTCACCGGGCTGGCCCCGCTGGCCGACCGGGCCGGCTCCGGGGAGGACGCCGGGAGCCTGGTGCGCTACGTCGAGAACTGGTCGCTCCGGATGGACCTGGCCATCCTGTGGCGCAGCGTGCGGACGGCCGGCCGCGGTGGTGACGCCTACTGAGGCGGCGGTGCGCCGGTCCAGGCCAGCAGCTCGTCGGCCGGCCAGGTGTTCACCACCCGGTCGGGGTCGACGCCGCACTCGACCGCCCGCTCGCAGCCGTTGCCCTGCCAGTCCAGCTGGCCGGGGGCGTGCGCGTCGGTGTCGATGGCGAACTCGCAGCCGGCCTCGACGGCCAGCCGCAGCAGCCGCCGCGGCGGGTCGAGCCGTTCGGGGCGCGAGTTGATCTCGACCGCCGTCCCGGACTCGGCGCACGCGGCGAACACCGCCTCCGCGTCGAACTGCGACTCCGGCCGCGGCCGCTGGGTGCCGTCGCGCTGCCGGCGGCCGATCACCAGCCGGCCGGTGCAGTGGCCCAGCACGTCGGTGTGCGGGTTCGCGATCGCGGTGAGCATGCGCCGCGTCATCGTCGCGGAGTCGGCCCGCAGCTCGGAGTGCACGCTCGCGACCACGACGTCGAGCCGGCCGAGCAGCTCGTCGGTCTGGTCGAGCGAGCCGTCGACGTTGATGTCCACCTCGATGCCGGTGAGGACCCGGAACGGCGCCAGCTCCTCGTTGAGCGCGGCGACGACGTCCAGCTGCCGCTCCAGCCGCTCGGCGGTGAGGCCGTTGGCGACGGTCAGCCGGGGGGAGTGGTCGGTGAGCGCCAGGTAGTCGTGCCCGAGCGCCATCGCCGCCTCGGCCATCTCCCGGATCGACGACCCGCCGTCGGACCAGTCGGAGTGCGCGTGCAGGTCACCGCGCAGCAGCGCGCGGAACTCGGCCACGTCGTCGGCGAGCGGCACCAGCTCGGCGAACTGCTCCTCCAGCTTCGCCAGGTACTCGGGCACCTCGCCGCGGGCGGCCTGCACGATCGCGGTCGCCGTCTTCGGGCCGATGCCCTTGAGGTCCTTGAGCGTGCCCGTGCGGATGCGCCGCTCCAGCTCGGCGTCGTCCATCGCCTCGACGACGGCGGCCGCCGAGCGGAACGCCTGCACCCGGTACGACGGCTCCCGGGCGCGCTCCAGGAGGAAGGCGATCCTCCGGAGCGCGGCCGCGGGGCCCTGCGGTGAGCTCAGCTGCTGACCTTCTTCGCCTGCTTCTTGGCCTGCTTGCGGGCCGCCCGGGCCTGCTTGGCCGCCTTGCGCTGCACCTTCTCGGCCCGCTTCTGCGCCCGGGCCAGCTGCTTCTCGGTGGCCTCGCCGGCCCGGCGGGCGGCCCGCCGGGCGCGCCAGCCGACCGACGGCCGGCCCTCGGTGTCGACCGCGGCCAGCAGCGTGGCGCCGGCCAGACCGACGTTCTTGAGGAAGTGGATCAGCTGCTGCTGGCGCTCGGGACCCTGCTTCTCCCAGAAGCGGTGCCCGGCGACCGTGGTGGGGACGATCGAGCCGGTCAGCGCCAGGGCGGAGAGCCGGGGGAACCGGCCGAGCGCGAGGAGGCCGCCGGCGCCCACCATCACGCCGGCGTTGATCTTCACCCACTGCTCGACGTCCTGGGACACCTGGACCGGGAGCTGCTTGTCCGCCTGCTCGGCGACCTTCTCGACGACCGGCCGCGCGGCGGCGACGCGGGGCGCCGGGTTGCGCAGCGCGTCGACCCCGAGGACGACGAACGGGGCGGCGAGCAGCGGCCGGGCGATCCGGCGGACCAACATGGTGACCTCTTTCCCTCGGCGGTGCGCGTGATCGTCGGGGCTGCCTTCCCCGCGTTCTCCTGCGGCAACCCCCTGGTGGGGACCGTAGCGGTGGCCGCCACCCCCTGCTGGTCCGCCGAGGTCAGGCGGGCAGCTCGTCGCCGGCGAGGGTGGCGACGCCGGGCACCGCGGCCGCCGCGCGCAGCGCGACGAGGGCCCCCGGGTCACCGGTCGCGGCCCACCGGAGGAAGTCCGTCGTCACCGCCTCCACGACGGCGTGCCACGGCTGGGAGGGGTCCGCGTAGGGGTCGTTGTGCCCGCCGCCGACCAGCTCCACGAAGGCCTTGGGCGCGGGGGCCGCCGCGTAGACCGCCCGCCCGTCGTCGAGCGTGATGGTGTCGTCGTCGGTGCCGTGCAGGAAGAGCACCGGCACCGACGGCTGCGCGAACGGCAGCGCCTGGCCGGCGGAGGTGCCCGCGAGCAGGACGGCGGCGCCGATCCGCGGGTCGGCGGCGAAGTCGGTCAGCAGCCCGAGCGTGGTCACCGCACCGAGGGAGTGGCCGGCGACGGCGATGCGGTCGGCGTCGACGCGGTCGGCCAGCTCGTCGCCGGGGGTGCTCGCCAGCTCGAGCACCGACGAGATCACGAAGGACACGTCGGCCGGCTGGTTCACGACGTCCTCCACCACCCCCGGGCTGCCCGCGGAGGTCAGCGGGAACAGCGGGGCGGCCACCACGAAGCCGGCCGCGGCCCAGGTCTGCAGCAGGGGGTAGAAGGAGGCGGGCGTGCCGTCCAGGCCGTGGCTGAACACCACCAGCGGGAACGGCCCGTCGCCGGTCTCGGGCCAGTACAGCGTGGTCGGCAGGACCCGCCCGGCCGTCGCGTCGGCGCCGGCCTGCGCCGGGGTGGGGTCGGTCGCGCGGGTGGGGTCGGTGAGCTCGAGCTGCCGGCTGCGCACGCCCTCCTGGACCGGCACCGCCGTCTCCGCGGGCGACGACGCCGGCGTCGACGGGCGGACCGCGCCGACGGCACCCGAGCAGGCGGTCAGGGCCAGCGCGACGGCGAGGACGCCGGCGGTGCGCAGGGCGGTTCGCACGCGCCGCGGCATGGTCGTTCCCCCGTTCGTCGATCGGACCCGCCGACGCTACGGGCGCCGGCGACGCCCGCGCCCCGGCCGGAGCCGCGCCGTCCCCCGAAGGAGGGGGCGCGCCGGGTCAGGCGGGCGTGGCGGCGAGGCGGCGGGTGAAGAGGTCGACCACGGCGGTGGCCAGGGCGGCCAGCCGGTCGCACTGGTCGAGCGACAGCGAGCGCGGCTCCTCGTCGAAGACGCAGAGCGTGCCGACGATCGTGCCCGCGACGACCAGAGGGGCGCTGGCGTAGGCCCGCACGTGCCCGAGGCGGCCGTCGACCCACGGGTTGCCGATGAAGCCGGTCTCGGTGGTGAGGTCGGTGAAGGCGTAGACGTCGGGCTCCCAGCCGGTCACCTGGGCGCACAGCGAGTCCTCGCGCGGCGTGTCGCCGCCCGTGAAGCCGTGCGTGGCGATCTGGCACTGGCTCGGGCCGTGCAGCAGGTTGATCGTCGCCTGCGCCATGCCGGTGGCCACCGCGGCCTCGTGCACGAGCGCGCGCAGCTGCGGGTCGTCGGCGACGACGTCGTCGAGCAGGCCCAGCTCGTCGATCAGGGCGGCCTGGCGGGCGGGCAGGGCGGTGTCCACGGGATCTCCTCGCGTTCGGTGGCCGCTGCTCCCAACGACCCGCTCCCGTCATCGACCGTTTCCTGGTCCGACTTGATGGTTGGAGCCGTTCTTGTCGCGGACGACACACAGCGGGCCGCCCTCACGGAGGGCGGCGGGCGTCGTCACGCATCCGCGCGACCTGCCGTCGGACGGATCCGTACCGGACCGATCCGTCACGGAACCGTTGCCCCCGTCGGGTGCGGTCGGGTTGGCTGCCCGGCGCAGGTGGACAGCGCGCTCACAGCCGGGCGCCGAGGAACACAGGACCCGCCCATGTCCCACAGCCGGCCTCGTCCCGTCACCCCCCGTCGCGGCCCGCTCGCCGCCGCGCTCGCGCTGCTCGTGGTGGTGGTGCTGAGCGCCACCGCGGCCCAGGCGCACGTCCCCACGCCCGGCAGGCCCGTGGCCGTGGCGCCGATGCCGGTCGCTCCCGGCGTGCTCGTCCCCACGCTGACGTGGGCGCCCTGCGGCGTCACGCAGGAGGGCACGGCCGCGGGCGTGGAGTGCGCCACGGCCGGGCTGCCGATGGACTACGACGACCCGGGAGGCGCGCAGGTGCAGATCGCCGTCGCGCGGGTGCCGGCCGTCGACCGGGCCAACCGGATCGGCTCGCTGTTCTTCAACTTCGGTGGTCCCGGGGCGTCGTCCGTGGACTTCCTGCAGACGGCCGGCGCGGGTTTCCTGGCCACGCTCAACCAGCGCTTCGACCTCGTCGCCTTCGACCCGCGCGGGGTCGGGCAGAGCACGCCGGCCATCGACTGCCGCGTCGACCAGGAGGCGGTCGGCCTCGCCTCGCAGCCCTTCCCGACGCCGCTGGACGTCGACGTCCCGGCCTTCGTGGCGAAGTCGCAGACCTACGTGGACGCCTGCCTGGCCAACGGCGAGATCCTGGCGCACGTCTCGACGGCGAACGTGGCCCGCGACCTCGACGTGCTGCGCGCCGCCGTGGGGGATCAGCGGCTGAACTACCTCGGCTTCTCCTACGGCACGGTCCTGGGCAGCACCTACGCCTCGCTGTTCCCGGACAACTACCGCGCGCTGGTCCTCGACGGCGCGGTCGACCCGCAGGAGTACGTCCACGACCCCTCGGGCCTGGGCCTGGAGCAGACGGCCGGGTTCGAGCGGGCGTTCTCCCGCTTCCTCGAGGCGTGCGCGGTCGACCAGGTCGCGTGCTCGGGCTTCGGCGGAGCCGACCCGCGGCTGGCGTACGACCAGCTGGTCGCGGCGGCGGACGCCAACCCGATCCCGGCGCCCGGCTACGCACCCGACCCGCGGCCGGTGGACGGCGACGACATCCGCGCCGTCACGCTCATCGCGATGTACGCCAAGCAGTTCTGGGGCGACCTCGCGGCGTTCCTGGCGCAGACCGCGGCCGGCGACGGCTCGGCGATGCGCGCGGCCGTGGACGAGGCCTTCTACGGGCGCCGGCCGGACGGCACCTTCGACCCCGGCGGCGACCGCTTCTTCACCATCGCCGGCTCCGAGCAGCGGTACCGGCCCGAGGTGGAGTTCCACCTCGACGTGGGAGCGAACTCCTGGGCCTCGTTCCCGCACTTCTGGTGGAACACCGGCTACCCGGACGTCAGCTTCGGCCTCTGGCCGGTCGACGACGCGGACGCCTTCGGGGGCCCGTGGACCGTGCCGGCCTCCTCGCCGACCCCGCTGGTCATCGGCACCGCCTACGACCCGGCGACGCCGTACGCCTGGTCCGAGCAGCTGTCCGCCCAGCTCGGCAACGCCCGGCTGCTCACGATGGAGGGTGACGGCCACACCGCCTACGGCGGCAACAGCCCCTGCGTCGACGCGGCCACCGAGGCCTACCTGGTCGACCTGGCGCTGCCGGCGCCCGGCACCGTGTGCGCCCAGGAGGTGCCGTTCACGGCGCCGGTCCCGGTGGAGGCGTCGACCGCCACCTCGGTGCTCGCCTCGGCCGGGCGCCTCACGCTCCCGGTCGGCAGCCGGTAGCGCCGGCTACCGGTCGGTGCGGCAGCAGTAGACGGTCAGGCTCCCGCCCTTGCGGAAGCGGAACCGCTCCGTCGTCTCGCCGGCCTCGCCGTCGTAGGCCACCTGCTGCGGGCCCGACCGCGAGACGACGTCGAGCGACTCGACCTGCAGCTGCGCGTAGCCGGAACTGCGCTCGCTGATGCCCAGCAGGCTGCCGAGCACCGCCCGCGTGCGGCTGAAGCGCACGTCGGCGCGCAGGAACTGCACGTCGAGCAGCCCGTCCTCCAGCCGGGGCCGCCAGGCCGGCGCCAGCCCGCGCGGGGTGTAGCAGCAGTTGCCGACGAAGAGGATCCACACCTGCACCGGCCGGCCGTTGACCAGCAGGGACACCGGCACGTGGGTGCGCAGGACCTGCGCCGCCGCCACGGTCATCGCCGCCCACCGGCCCATCCGCCCGGCCAGCTGGTCGCGCCGCCGGACCATCGCCGGGTAGGCACCGATGCTCGCGGTGTTGAGGAACGTCGTCCCGTTGACGGTGGCGACGTCGACCCTGACCGCCGATCCGCCGGTGACGGCCGCGGCCGCGTCCTCCGGCGTCGCCACCCCCACGTCCCGGGCGAAGTGGTTGAGGGTGCCGGCCGGGACGACGGCCAGCGGCAGCCCGTGCTCGACGGCCACGGCGGCGGCCGCGGCCACGCTGCCGTCGCCGCCGGCCACCCCGAGCGCGCGGGCGCCGGCGCGGACGGCCTCCCGCAGGATCGCGTCCACCCCGTGGTCCTCGCCCATCTCGCGCACCTCGGCGCGGGGCAGCAGCTTGCGGATCTCCTCGGCCGGGTCGTAGTCGTCGGTGCCCGAACGCGGGTTGACCGCGACCACCAGGCCCTCGCCGTCGGGCAGCGCGGGCGCGGCGTGCGCCGGCCGCACCAGGGCCGGCGTGCGCGGGCGCACCTTCCACCAGTGCTCGCCGGCCGTGGCCACCGCGGCGCCGACCAGGAACCCGGCGGCGACGTCGCCCGGGTAGTGCACGCCCACGTGCACCCGCGAGTAGCCGACCGCGGCCGCCACCGGCGCCAGCGCCGTCCCGGCGAGGGTGTTCTCCATCGCGACCCCGGTGACGAACGCCGCCGCGGAGGCCGAGTGCCCGCTCGGGAACGACAGCGTGACGGGGGAGCGGTGCAGCTTCCGGTCGGCGTGCAGGTTGGCCATGTCCGGCCGGACCCGCCCGAACAGGCGCTTGAGCACGAGGTTGACCACGGCGCTCGACACGCTCATCGACCCGACGCCGCGCAGCGCCCCGCGGCGCAGCGACCCCTTGCGCAGGCCGAGCAGGACGGCGAGCACGAGCCACAGCCGGCCGTGGTCGGCCGCGCGGGAGAGCCGGCGCAGCCAGCGGTCGGCCGGCGTGGTGGGCAGGCGGCCGATGTACGCGTGCAGCCGCGCGTCCCAGGTCCGGGGATGGGGCACGGGTGGACGGTAGTGCCGGACCTGCCGTTCCGCGCCCGGCCGGTAGCCTGCGGGAGTGCTCGTGAGCCTCCTGGACGACCGCTACGTGGCCGAGCGCTTCGGCCGCGGACCGGACCGGGTGCTCGCGCTGCACGGCTGGGGCCGCACCCGCGACGACTGGGCGCCGGTGCTCTCCGGCCTCGACGCGCTCGCCCTCGACCTGCGCGGCTTCGGCTCCTCGCCGGCCCCCGGGGAGGGCTGGGGCACCGAGGAGTACGCCGAGGACCTGGTCCCGCTGGTCGAGTCGCTGGACCGGCCGGTGCTGGTCGGGCACTCCTTCGGCGGCCGGGTCGCCGCCCGCCTCACCGCCCGCCACCCCGAGCTCGTCGGCGGGCTGCTGCTCACCGGCGTCCCCCTGGTGCGCAGGGACACGGGCAGGCGCAAGCCGCCGCTGGGCTACCGCGCCGCCAAGCTGGCCCACCGCGTCGGCGTTCTCGGCGAGGTGCGCATGGAGGCGGCCCGGCGCAAGTACGGTTCTGCCGACTACAAGGCGGCGGAGGGGGTGCTGCGCGCGGTGCTGGTGCGCACGGTCAACGAGACCTACGACGACGTCCTGGCCCGGCTGCGGGAGTTCCACGGCCCGGTCGAGCTGGTGTGGGGAGAGCACGACACCGCCGCCCCGCTGGACACCGCCCGGCAGATCGCCGAGCGCACCGGCGGCACGCTCACCGTCGTCGACGGCTCGGCGCACCTGCTCGACGCCGCGCTCGCCAAGGCCATCCACGAGCGCGTGCGCGCCATGGTGGACGCCGCGTGAACGGTTGGCTCACCGCGGCGGAGTGGGTGGCCACCGCCGCCGGCACCGCGGCCGCCGGCCTGACCTGGTGGCGGGTCGCCCAGCGCGAGCACTACGAGCCGGGCCGCTGCACCTCCACGCTGCGGCTGTGGCTGACCCGCAAGCCGTCCTCCGGCGCGCCGTACGCGCTGGGCGCCGCCTTCGCGATCGCCTCGGCCCGGGTGCCCGGCCTGGTCGCCCCGGCGGCGCTGTCGTTCGCCGCCGCCCCCACCGGGCTGGTGATCCGCAAGCCGTTCCCGCGGCCGGCGTTCACCCCGCGGCTGCGCCGGCTGGCCGGCGGCTGGGTGCTGCTGCACGCCGCGGTCGCCGTGGCCTTCCGCAACCCGACGGTCAACGCCGTCCTCATCCCGTTCGGCGCGCCGATCACCGACGGCGTCCTGGCCGCGCTCAAGCCGCTCGAGAACGCGCTGTCGAGGAAGTTCGTCACCAGCGCGCAGGCCAAGCTGGCGCAGGTGGCCCCCGACGTCGTCGCCATCACCGGCTCGTACGGCAAGACCTCGACCAAGGCCTACACCGAGGCCCTGCTGGCCGGCGAGACCAGCGTCTACGCCAGCCCGGCCAGCTTCAACAACCTGATGGGGCTCTCCCGCAGCGTCAACGACGGGCTCGCGCCGGGCACCAAGGTGTTCGTCGCCGAGATGGGCACCTACGGCCCGGGCGAGATCTCGCGGTTGACGAAGATCTTCCCGCCCAGGGTCGCCGCGATCACCACGATCGGCGAGGCCCACCTCGAGCGCATGGGCAGCCGGGCGACGATCGTGCGCGCCAAGCTGGAGATCGTCGAGCAGGCCGAGATCGTCGTCCTCAACGTCGACGTCCCCGAGCTGGCGGCCGCGGCCGACGAGCTGGCCGCCACCAAGACCGTCGTCCGCGTCTCCACGCAGCCGGGCACCGACGCCGACGTCGCCGTCGTCGCCGAGGGCGGCACCTGGGAGGTGCGCGACGCGACCGAGCGGAAGACGGTGATCGCCGAGCCGCCGGGCACCGGGCACCCGACCAACCTGGCGGTCGCGATCGGCATCGCCCGCGCCCTCGGCGTCGGGTGGCCGGGCATCGTGGGCACGCTGCGCCGCCGGCTGCCCGGGGTCGCGCACCGCGCCGAGGTGCAGGTCGACGCCGGCGGCATCTCGATCATCGACGACACCTACAACGCCAACCCGAACGGCGCGAAGCAGGCGCTCGACCACGCCGCGGCGCTGAGCGAGGGGCACCGGCTCTGGGTGGTCACGCCGGGCATGGTGGAGCTGGGCGACCAGCAGCACGCGCGCAACGCCGAGTTCGCCCGCCAGGTGATGGCCGTGCCGCAGGCGACGCTGGTCGTGGTGGGGGAGACCAACCGGCGGGCCCTGGTGGAGGGCTCCACCGACGAGCGGCGCATCCTGGCCCGCAGCCGCCGCGAGGCGATGACCGAGGTCGGCGCGTCGGCCGGGCCCGGCGACGTCGTCCTCTTCGAGAACGACCTACCCGACCACTACCCGTGACGGGTGGACGACCGATGGCAGGAGGAACCATGCAGCGGGTAGCTGTCGCGTTCGGCGGCCCCTCGTCGGAGCACGACATCAGCATCCTCACCGGTCTGCAGGCGGCGCGGCTGCTGGAGCAGGCCGGCAAGGAGGTGCTCCCGCTCTACTGGGACCGCTCCGGCGCCTGGCACCTGGTGCCGGTCGAGAGCGAGGCCCGCGACTTCGTCGACGGCGCCCCGAAGGCGGCCACCCGCGTCGAGCCGGTGCTCGGCCCCGACGGCGGCTGGCGGACGACGAAGGGCCTGCGCCCGAAGCACCACCGGCCCGACGCCGTGCTGAGCACGTTCCACGGCGGCACCGCGGAGGCCGGCGGCGGCCGGGCGATCTTCGACGCGATGCACCTGCCCTCGACCGGCGGCAGCCTGTACGCCGGCGCGCTGTCGGTGGACAAGCTGTCGTTCGGCTCCACGGTGGCCGCCGCGGGGCTGCCCGCGCTGCCGCGGGTGGCGCTGGGCAAGGGCTTCCGCGAGCCGGAGTTCGACGGGCCGTACATCGTCAAGCCGCGCTTCGGCGGCTCGAGCATCGGCATCGAGATCGTCGAGGACCTCGCCACGGCGACCGGGCTGGTCAAGCAGAGCGTGCACCTGCAGGCCGGCGCCGTCGTCGAGCCCTACCGGCCCGACCTGTTCGACCTGAACATCGCCGTGGTCACGCACCCGCAGTTCCGGACCTCGCTCATCGAGAAGCCGCTGCGCGAGGGCGACGACACCTTCTACAGCTACCGCGACAAGTACCTGCACGAGTCGGGCATCAACCGGGCCCCGCGCGAGATGCCGGCGCCGATCCCCGACGAGCTCGCCGACCGCATCCGCACCCTCGCCGAGCAGGTGAGCGACCTGGTCGGCCTGGGCAGCCTGGCGCGGCTGGACTTCCTCAGCAACGGCGAGGACGAGCTCTACGTCAACGAGGTCAACAACATCCCCGGCGCGATGTCGCTGTACCTGTGGCCCGACGACTCGCCGTCGCAGCTGCTGCTCGGCGCGCTGGAGCAGGCCGTCGCCTCGTTCCGCGCCGGCCAGGAGGTGGCGGCCTTCGCCCGCGGCGAGGCGCTGCGCGCTGCCGGCGGCATCGCCGCCAAGCTCGCCGGCCTCGGCCGGTAGCCGGCGGTGGCCCAGGGGCGCAGCCGCACCGTCCACGTCGTCCACCGGTTGGCGCGACACCTCACCCGGTCCCGCGCGCGGGCCGGTGTGGTCCTCATGCTGCTCAGCGTCGCCTTCTACGCGCTGCTGCGCCGCTGGGAGTTCACCGGCCGCGACGAGCTGCAGCAGGTCGCGCTGATCCTGGCCGGTGTCGCGGCCAGCGCCGTCTTCCTGCCCGAGCTGTCCTCGGACCTGTGGCGCCTGTCGCGGGACGAGGTCGAGAAGCTGGTCCCGCGGCACCGCCGGGACGGCATGCTGCGCTCGCTGCTGTCTGCCGACTCCCAGGACGCGGAGTGGGACGACCTGGTGCACCGGCAGGCGGTGGCGCCGCTGATGGCGGCCGCCAAGGCGCCCGAGGTCGTCGTCAAGAACATGGACTACACCGTCGCCGTGCACCTGGACCGCAAGGTCGCGGTCGGGGACCGCGTCCTGCGCATCACCCAGGTGGAGACGACGTCGGTGAGCCTGCGCCGGCTGCCGCGGGCGCCGGTCGACGGGTTCTTCGTGAGCGTGGCCCGCACCCCGCTCGCGCTCGACCACGAGTTCTCGGCTCCCGGCTGCCTGTCCCGGGAGATCGTCGAGCTGCGCGACGACGACGGCGTGCCGCTGCCCACCGAGGAGTGGTACGCGGCGATGGCCGAGCTGTGCGACCTGCGGGTCGAGATCAACGGCACGTACCCGGAGGTGCGGCGCAAGGAGGGCGAGGCGGCCGACGTCGTCCGCTGGTACTTCACCCCCGGCAAGGAGGAGACGACGCACGTCCCCCTCCGGGTGTCGTTCACCTTCCCGCTCAGCCCCGGCATCGAGGAGTTCCCGGTGTTCTTCCGGGGCTACTACTGCGCGGGCGCCACCGTGGTGACGGCGAAGGTCTACGGCCTCGGCGCCGACGCCCCGCTGCGCGTGCACAGCTTCTTCGCGCGCGGGCTCGGCGAGGAGCGGCGGGAGGACGTCGTCCAGGGCGAGAACGACCTGTGCAAGGTCGCGTCGTTCAGCAGCGGCAGCGACAGCATCCTGTGGCCCGGCAGCGGCGTGCTGTTCGACTGGCACACCTGCCCGCGGCTGCCGTGACCGGGGCCTGGCTGGCCGACCCCGCCCGGCTGGGCCTGCGCGCCGACGCCCTGCCGGCGGGGAAGCCGGTCGTCGTCCCCGCGCGGCTGGCCGAGCGGGCCCGGGAGGTGCCGATCGCCGACGACGGCGAGCCGCTGGTCCCGGTGCCGCTCCCGGTGCGCCGGGTCTACGCGGAGCTGCCGTTGCGCGCGCTGCCCGCGCGGACCCTGCTGCGGCAGGGCCTGGCCGAGCGGCTGGTGGACGCCGACGCCGCGCTGCCGGCGCCGTTCTCCCTGGTGGTGCTGGACGGCTGGCGGTCCCTCGACTTCCAGCGGGAGCTGCTGGACTACTACTCCGGGCGGCACGAGGACCTCGACGGGTTCGTCTCCGACCCGGGGGACGCCGACCTGGCGCCGCCGCACGTCACCGGCGGGGCGGTCGACCTCACCCTCGCCCACGACGGCCGGCCGCTGGCGCTGGGCACCGACTTCGACGCGTTCGAGGGCGCCGCCGCCGTCGACCGGTTCGAGGCCCCCGGTGCCGACGACCTGGTGCGGCGGCTGCGCCGGCTGCTCGCCGGCGCGCTCACCGCGCAGGGGCTGGCCCCGCTGGCCGAGGAGTGGTGGCACTGGTCGTACGGCGACCAGCGCTGGGCCGTGTGCCGGGGAGAGCCCCGGGCGCGCTACGGCCTGCTGCCCGGCTGAGCCGCCCGACCCGCGGGGCTTGCGGTACCGGGAGCCCGGCTCAGGCCGCCTTGGTGCGCTCGATCGCGCGGCGGAGCAGGGTGCCGAAGACCTTTCCCAGCGGCCAGCCGGCGGCCTCCACGCTGAACGGGAACAGCGAGGTCTCGGTCATGCCGGGGATCGCCGCCACCTCGAGGAGCACGAAGGTGCCGTCGTCCTTGACCAGGAAGTCGGTGCGCGAGAGGTCGCGCAGGCCGAGCACTCGGTGCGCGGCGACGGCGGCGTCCTGCAGCGCCTTGCGCGTGCCCTCGGCCAGCGGCGCGGGGGCGAGCACCTGGATGCGCGCGGCGTCGTAGCGGGCCTCGAAGTCGAACTGGTCGGTCTTGTCGTACTCGAGCCCGACCGGCTCGGCGGCCTGCGGCTCGCCGTCGAGCTCGACGACGGCGACGCTGACGTCGAGGCCCTCGGTGAAGCTCTCGATGACGGCGGTGTCGCCGTAGGCGAAGGTCTGCATGAGCGCGGCGGGCAGCTCGTCGACCGTGCCGACGCCCCGGACGCCGAGCACGCTGCCGCCGCGGTTGGGCTTGGTCACCAGCGGCCAGGTCAGGTCCTCGACCAGGTGGCGCACCACCTCGTTGCCGCCGAGCTCCTTGAACGACGAGGACGTGAGCGCCGCCCACTGCGGCGCGGGCAGCCCGGCGCGCTCGGTGAGGGTGCGGGCGATCGACTTGTCCCAGGCCAGCCGGCAGGAGTCGCCGATCGAGCCGGTGAAGGGCACCTTGGCGAACTCGAGGACGGTCTGCAGCGTGCCGTCCTCGCCGATGTCGCCGTGGATGGTGGGCAGGACGGCGGCGTAGGTGTGCGTGCGCAGCGCGCGCAGCAGCTCGGTGTCGGCGTCGACGACGTGCGCGTCGATGCCGAGGGCGGTCAGCTCCCGCTCGAGGCGCTCGCCGGAGAGCAGCGAGACGGCCCGCTCGTGCGAGAGCCCGCCGGCCACGATGGCCACGGGGCCGAGGTCGGAGAAGCTGTCGTCGAGCGTCACGGTGCAGACGCTAGTGGACGGGTCAGGCCTTCCGGCGCGCGCGGTAGGCGGCGACGGTGGACCGGCTGGCGCAGGTGTTGGAGCAGTACCGGCGGCTGGCGTTGCGCGAGGTGTCGACGTACACGTTGTCGCAGCCGTCGGCCGAGCACACGCCCAGCCGCTGCCAGCCGTGCTGCACGACCACCTGCGACAGGCCCATCGCGACCGTCGTCGTCAGCTGCTCGAGGGCGGCGGCGTCGGGGCGGGCGTAGTGCAGGTGCAGCTCGCCGTCGTGGTCGGTGGCGTACGGGCGGGGGCGGGCCAGCGACAGCAGCTCGTTGAGCCGGTCCATCACCTCGGCCCGCGAGCCGGCGAGCGCGACGGCCCGCACCAGCTGGGCGGTCTCCCGGATGCGCGCGGCGTCCCTTGCGCTCAGTGCGAGCGAGGTGCCCGGCGAGAACCACTCGTCGTGCGACGTGACGAACGTCTCGACGCCGTCCTCCGGCTCCAGCTCGGCGTTCGCCAGGTCGATGGCTAGTTCGACGGCGCTCGACCCGTAGGTGTCGTAGTCCAATTGACTCCCTACCTCCGGATCCCTAGTCTGGGAATCCTGTAGGGGGTCAACGCGGTTTGGCCCACTACCTGTTCCTCTTCCCCGGAAGATCTCCAGCTAGAACGAAACGAGCAACACCCGTGCGTGCGTACCTGACCGTGTGGCGGCTGCCCTCCGCCCCGGTGCTCCTCGTGGCCGGCTTCGCCGGCCGTCTCCCCTCGGCGATGGTGCCCTTGGCGCTGCTGCTCATGGTGCAGCAGCAGACCGGTTCCTACGCGGTCGCCGGGCTTGCGTCGGCGACCCACGGCATCGCCATGGCGCTGATGGCGCCGATCCTGGGCCGCCTGGCCGACCGCCGCGGCCCCCGGCCGGTCCTGCTCGCGCAGTCCGCCGTCTACCCGCTGCTGCTCGCCCTGCTCGTCGCGGTGGTGCTCGGCGGGGCGCCGGCCGCGGCCGTCGTCGGGGCGTCGTTCGCGGCGGGCACCGCCACCCCGCTGGTGTCCGGCACCGTCCGCGCGCTGTGGTCGCGGGTCGACCCGGCCGTGCGCGGGACGGCGTACGCCCTGGACGCCACCTCCACCGAGCTGGTCTTCGTCATCGGCCCGACCACGGTCGCCGCGCTCACCGTGCTGGCCTCCCCGGCGATCGCCGTCGGCGTCGCCGGCGTGCTGGCCACCTCGGGCGCCGTGGCGATCGCGACCTCGTCGGCGCTGCGCGGCTGGACGCCCTCGCGCGAGGTCAAGGCCGGCCTGTTCTCCACCGTGCTGGCCCCGGGCATGCCGCGGGTCCTGCTCAGCGGCTCGGCCCTGATGCTCGGCTTCGGCGCCCTCGAGGTGGCGATCCCTGCCTTCGCCGACGAGGCGGGCTCCCCGGGCATGTCCGGCGTCCTGCTGGCGGTGTGGTCGCTGGGGTCGGTCGTCGGCGGCCTGTGGTTCGGCGCCCGCGTGGTCAGCGTCTCGCTGCCGCGGCAGTACCGCTGGGGCCTGCTGGGCGTGACGATCGGGCTCGCGCCGCTGGCCCTGGTCTCCAGCCCGGTCGCACTCGGCGCCCTGCTGTTCCTGGGCGGGACGGCGATCGCGCCGACGCTGACGGTGCAGAGCAACCTGGTCGGCTCCATCGCGCCGGCGCACGCCACCACCGAGGCGTTCACCTGGCTGTCGACGATCGCCTTCGGGGCCTCGGCCATCGGTGCCGCCGTCGGCGGGGCGCTGATCGAGACGTCGTCGGGGGTGTCCGGGTCGCTCACGCTGGCCGCCGTCGGCGCGGCGCTGGCGGTCGCGGTCACCCTGGTGCCCGGCCGCCGTCCCACCGTGCCGACGTCGTCCCGCGGGGCCGTCGCCGCCTGACCCGCAGCAGCCCGGCTCCGCAGGTTCCGGAGGCGCTGCCGGGGCCTAACCCACGCCCTCCGGGTCCTGCAGGATCCCGACGGCGCGGGTTCGGCCCCGGCAGCGGGCGGCTGGGGGAGCCCGGTCGGCCGCTGGTAACCTCCCCGTCGGTGGACCCGCACGGGCCCCCAGGAGGCTTCGCCTAGTCCGGTCTATGGCGCCGCACTGCTAATGCGGTTTGGGTTAACCCCCATCCCGGGTTCAAATCCCGGAGCCTCCGCACCGAGACCCCGCCCCGCGTGGCGGGGTCTCAGCCTTTCCGGCTCCCGAGCAGCCCGGCGACGGTGCGCGCGGCGCGCAGCCCGGATTCGATCGCGCCGTCCATCGTGCCGTTCCAGCCGCTCGCGACGTCCCCGCCGGCCAGCACGACCCGCCCCTCGGGGGCCTGCAGCGCCGGGAGCGCGGCGTGCTGGCCCGGGCGGAACATCGACCAGGTCCCGCGGGAGAACTCGTCGGTCCACCAGTCGTGGGCCGCGATCTCCTCGACGGCGGCCCCGGGCGGCAGCAGCTCGCCGATCGCGGCGCGGACGGCGCGCTCGTCGGCGGGCGGCACCCGCGCCGCGTCCGGGCCGAAGGCGAACACCAGCTGCCGGCCGTCGTCGAGCAGCTCCCACGTCTGCACCACCGTCAGCGGCCCGTCGTCCGGCGCCAGCGCGAGGACCGGCTCGGCCGGGCCCGAGACCACCGCCCACAGCTTGACGCCGTGGCTCGCCTGCCCCTCCTTGGCCACGGTCTGCACGCGGTGGTCGAGGGCGGGCGTGAGCGCCACCGCGCCCAGCGCGTTCAGCGGGACGGCGAGCACCGCCACCGCCGCGGTGGACGCGACGCCGTCCCGGGTGGTGACGGTGACCGTGCCGTCGTGCTGCTCGATCGCCGTCACGGGCGACGACAGGCGCACCTCGGGTCGCCCGTCGGCGACGAGGGCGTCGACCAGGCCGGCCGTCCGCAGGGCGAAGGCGCCGTTCGCGTCCAGCCACAGCGGGAAGCTCCAGCCGGCCAGGGCGAACTCGCGCATCAGGGGGACCAGGCCCGCCTCGGCGCAGCGAGCCGACGCCGACGTGCTCAGCAGGGCGCTGGCCAGGTCGCGCTCGAGCGGTGGGAGCCCGGCGGAGTCCAGCCGGTCCTGGGCGGACAGGCCGTCGAGGCGGGCGACGGCGTCGGCGGCGGCGAACGGCTGGTGCGGCACCGGGAAGGCCTCCCGCGCGTCGGCGAAGAGCTGGTCGAACGCCGCCCCCAGGCGTGGCGCCAGGTCGTCCATGGAGCCCTCGTGCAGCCGTCCCCCGCTCCGGTACCGGGCGCCCCTCGGAACCGGCAGCGGACGGTAGGGGAGGCCGTACCGGGTCAGCTCGGCGAAGACGTGCGGCTGGAACCAGTGCACGTGCGCGCCGCCGAGCTCCACGTCCCGTCCGGCCAGCCGTGCGGTGCACGCGCGCCCGCCCAGCCTGTCCCGCGCCTCGAGCACCAGCACGCGCCGGCCGGCGTGCCGCAGCTCGCGCGCGGCGGTCAGCCCGGCGAGGCCACCGCCCACCACGAGGACGTCCTGCTCCACCGACGACACCATGGCGGCCTCCCGCACCTGGGCTGCAGAAGCGGGCACCGTAGTGCGCTCCGCTCGGCGGGCGGCAGGTGCTTCCGGCCCTGCCCCGGCGCGGCGGTCGACTTCCGGTGCCGGCGTCGTCACGAAGGCGGGCTCGGCGGGCCTTTCCAGGGGCGTCCCCCATGCGGTTCAGGGCGTTCCCCGATGGGCACGGCGACCCGGCGCCGACAGGCTCGACCCCATGATCGTCGCCCAAGGGCTCACCAAGACATACGGCGAGAAGACCGCCGTCGACTCCCTCGACGCCACCGTGCGTCCCGGCCGCGTGACCGGGTTCCTCGGCCCCAACGGCGCCGGCAAGTCGACGACGATGCGGATGATCCTCGGCCTGGACCGGCCCACCGCCGGCAGCGTGACCGTCAACGGCCGCCGCTACCAGGACTATCCGGCGCCGCTGCGCGAGGTCGGCGCGCTGCTCGAGGCCCGGGCGCTGCACCCGGGCCGCTCGGCGCGCGACCACCTGCGCTGGCTGGCCGCGAGCAACGGCATCCCGCGCTCCCGCGTGGACGAGGTGCTCGGCCTGGTCGGCCTCGAGGCGGTCGCCGACAAGCGGGTCGGCGGTTTCTCCCTCGGCATGGGCCAGCGGCTGGGCATCGCCGTGGCGCTGCTCGGCGACCCGCCGGTCGTCGTCCTGGACGAACCGGTCAACGGGCTCGACCCGGAGGGCATCCGCTGGGTGCGCACGCTGGCCCGCCTGCTGGCCGGCGAGGGGCGGACCGTGCTGGTCTCCAGCCACCTCATGTCGGAGATGGCGCTCACCGCCGACCACCTGCTGGTCATCGGGCGTGGGCGGATCCTCGCCGACTCCTCGATGGCCGACTTCATCACCGAGCACGCCGCGTCCTTCGTGCGCGTGCGCAGCCCGCAGCGGTCCGAGGTCGCCGAGGTGCTGCGCCGCTCGGGCGCGGAGGTCACCACCGTCGACGGCGAGCTGCGCGTGCAGGGGATGGACGCCGCCGCCGTCGGCGACGCGGTCGGCCGGCACGGGCTGTACCTGCACGAGCTGACCCTGGTGCAGTCGTCGCTGGAGGAGGCGTTCATGGCGCTGACCGCCGGCAGCGTCGAGTACGCGGCGGTGGCCCGGTGACCGCCACCCTCGACGTCGTCCGGCTCGACCCGGCGTCCGGCGCCCGCGCCCCCGGCTTCGGCGCCACGCTGCGGTCGGAGTGGATCAAGTTCTGGTCGGTGCGCTCGACGCCGTGGGCGACGGCCATGCTGTTCGTCCTCGGCGCCGGGCTCACCACCCTGCTCTGCGCGGCCGTGGCCGCCGAGCTGGCCGACGGCAGCGCCGGCGAGTCGGCCGGCTCGTTCGTGACCTGGGGGATGATGGTCGCCCAGGTGATGGCCGTCGTCCTCGGCGCGATGGCCGTGACCAGCGAGTACGCCACCGGCATGGTCCGGGCGACGCTGACGGCCACGCCGCGGCGCGGCGCCGTCCTCGCGGCCAAGGCGCTGGTGCTCAGCGGCACCCTGTTCGTGGTCGGCACCGTCACCGCCGTCGTGGGCTACCTGGCCGGCAACTGGTTCCTCGACCGGCAGGGTGTCGGGCTGGCGCTGACCGACGACGGCGTGCTGCGCTCGCTGCTGGGCAGCGGGCTGTACCTGGCGGGGCTGGGGCTGCTGGCCGCCGGCGTCGGCCTGCTGGTGCGGCACACCGCCGCGGCGCTGTCGATCGTGCTCGGCACCGTGTTCGTCCTCGGCAACATGGCGATGCTGCTGCCCGGCGCGTGGGGCGAGTGGGTGACCAAGCTGCTGCCGGGCAACGCCGGGTCGGTGGTCACCCAGCCGGTGCCGTTCAACCCCGACCTGCTCGACCCGTGGGTGGGGCTCGCGGTGTTCGCCGCCGAGACCGCCGTCGTCCTGGCCGTCGGCTACGCGACCTTCCGCCGCCGCGACGCCTGACCGGTCGGGCGCCGCCCCCGTCGGGGAACGGGCCGGGCCGGGACCGCCCGTCACCCCGGCGACGGCGCCCGCTACACTGGAGCCCGCGCCGCTCGCGCGGTGCTGCGCCCGTAGCTCAACGGATAGAGCATCTGACTACGGATCAGAAGGTTAGGGGTTCGAGTCCCTTCGGGCGCGCGTCTGGTTGAGACAGCGCCGCGGCCCCGGTTCCTCGACGGAGGAACCGGGGCC
>NZ_JBJGYO010000026.1:0-61591 GCF_054050035.1 Geodermatophilus sp. SYSU D00815
GGGCGGCCGGGGCGGGGGGGCGCGGGCGCCGCCCCCGGGCGGCCCCCCCCCCCCCCCCCGCCCGCCCCCGCGCCCCCCCCCCCCCCCCCGCGGTCGTGGGAACCGGGGTGGTCGTGGGGACCGTCGTGGTCGGCGCCGCCGTGGTCGGGGTCGGCTGCGCGGTCCCGGTCGGCTCCGTGGTCCCGGTCGGCTCGGTGGTCTCGGTGGTCCGGGTCGGCTCGGTGGTCTCCGTGGTCTTGGTCGGCTCGGTGGTCTGCGTGGTCTGCGTCGGCTCGGTGGTCTGCGTCGGCTCGGTGGTCTGCGTCGGCTCGGTGGTCTGCGTCGGCTCGGTGGTCTGCGTCGGCGTCGTCGTGGGGGACGGCGGCGTGGTGGTGGGGGTCGGCCGGGGAGCCGCCGGCAGCACGACGGTGGCCTTCAGGTCGGCCGCCCCGGTGGCGGCGGCCACGTCGACGGCGATCGGCGCGGTGGCGAAGCCCTCCGGGACCTGCACCGGGGTCAGGGTCCACCGACCCGGGCGCAGCGTGGGGAAGTCGCGCAGCAGCGCCGAGACGGTCAGCTTGCCCTTCGAGCTGGTGCGCAGGACGCCGGCGTCGAGCGTCGGCACCGAGATCCAGGGGAGCACGAGCGGGAAGCCGGGGCCGGTCACCCGGAACGCCGCGTCCGTCACCGGCTGCCCGTCCGCGTCCTCGACGGTGAGGACGAGCCCGTCGCGGTAGAGCGAGGCGTTCTCGATCCCGACCTGGTCGGCGATCGGGTACAGCTTGATGCCGAAGATGCCGCGCTTCCAGCAGTCGCAGAGCTCGACGGTGCCGATCGTCCCGGACCGCGGCTGCAGGCCCGGCGCGGTGTCGACCTGGCTGACCGTGTACGTCCCCTCGGGCAGCGACAGCCGCGAGGTCCCGGAGCCCCGGACGCCACCGGAGGTCCAGTCGACGGAGCAGTGGCCGGCCGCAGTGGTCTCGCACGTCGCGGTCGTGCCGCCGGACCTGAACCGGAACGTGCTGCCCGACAGGTCGAGCCCGAGCGGCGCGGGACCGCCGCGGTCGAGGTCCAGGTCGAGGTACCGGGCCGGCGTCGCCAGGCTCGGGGCGGGGGCGGCACCGGCGGGGGGCGCCACGACGACGCCGGCGACGAGCACGAGCACGGCCAGCACGACGGCGCGGAGGACCGCCGCGCGGGCGGCACGGGAGGACGGGGACGCGGGGCTCGGCGCCGGCATGGGAGCTCTCCTGGCGGTCTCGCGACGACCGTCGCCGCGAGCCGGACGGGAGCTTCTCGGGTCCGGCGCCGTCCGAGCGCCGACACGCCTGCCCGACCTGGGCGTTCACCGGGAAGGGTCCCGCCGCTCCCAGCCGTCACACGGGTCCCGCCGGGTCTGGTGGACAGTTGCCGAGCAGCGTGTCGACTCGATGGCGAACGCGCAGGTCAGCACGCATCCGTACCGGATCGGTGCGTGGCGGTGCGCGTCAGCCGACGCCGAGCGAGCGCGCGATGAGCATCCGCTGCACCTCGCTGGTGCCCTCCCCGATCTCGAGGATCTTGGCGTCCCGGTAGAACCGGCCGACCGGGAACTCGTTCATGAACCCGTACCCGCCGTGCACCTGGGTGGCCCAGCGCGCGTTCTCCATGGCCGCCTCGCTGCTGTGCAGCTTCGCCACCGCCGCCTCGCGCTTGAACGGCTCGCCGCGCAGCATCTTCTCCGCGGCCCGGTAGTACGCCAGCCGCGCGGTCTCGGCGCGGACCTCCATGTCGGCGATCATGAACTGGATCGCCTGGTTGCGGCCGATCGGCTGCCCGAAGGCCTCCCGCTCCCCCGCGTACCTCACCGACTCGTCGACGCACCCCTGCGCCAGACCGGTGGCCAGCGCGGCGATCGCGATCCGGCCCTCGTCGAGGATGGACAGGAACTGCGCGTAGCCGCGCCCCCGCTCCCCCACCAGGTTCTCCTCCGGCACGCGGCAGTCGCTGAACGAGAGCTCGCGGGTGTCGGAGGCGTTCCAGCCCACCTTCGAGTACCGCTGGCCGACGGTGAACCCGGGCGTGCCCGACGGCACCAGGATCGCCGAGATCTCCTTGCCGCCGTCGGGGCGCGTGCCGGTGACGGCGGTGACGGTGACCAGCTCGGTGAGCTCGGTGCCGGAGTTGGTGATGAACGCCTTGGACCCGTTGACCACCCACTGCCCGTCCTCGAGCCGGGCGGTGGTGCGGGTGGCGCCGGCGTCGGAGCCGCCGCCGGGCTCGGTCAGGCCGAAGGCGCCGAGCGCCTCGCCGGCGCACAGCCGGGGCAGCCAGCGCTGCTTCTGCTCCTCGGTGCCGAAGCGGTAGATCGGCATCGCGCCCAGCGAGACGCCGGCCTCCAGCGTGATCGCGACCGAGCTGTCGACGCGGGCCAGCTCCTCCAGCGCGACGCACAGGTGGAAGTAGTCGCCGCCGGAGCCGCCGTACTCCTCGGGGAACGGCAGGCCGAACAGGCCCAGCTCGCCCATCTGCCGCACGATCGCGGTCGGGAACTCGTCGCGCTCGTAGAACTCGCCGATCTGCGGGGCGACGACCTCGAGCGCGAACTCGCGCACGGTCTTCCGCAGGGCCTCGGTCTCCTCGTCGAGCCGGTAGTCCAGCACGGGTGTCAGTCCTCTCCCCCGGCGGCCGGTGGGGTCACCACGGCCACCTGCTCGTCCAGCCGCACCGGTTGGCCGGCGGTCACGGGGAGCGCGGTGACCACCCCGTCGACCGGGGCGCTCAGCACGTGCTCCATCTTCATCGCCTCGACGACGAGCAGCGGGGTCCCGGCGGTCACCTCGTCGCCGACGGACACCTGCACCACGGTCACCGTGCCGGGCATGGGCGCGGTGACCACGCCACCACCGGCGGCCCCCTCGGCCGCCGAGCGCAGCCGCTCGTGCTCGCGCAGCGCCGTCACCCGCCCGTCGGCGGCCAGCCAGAGCGTGCCGCCGGCGTGCACCACGGCGAAGCGGTGCGTCACGCCGTCGAGGGTCACGGTCAGCCGGTCGCCCTCCCGGGTCGCGGACGCCGGCAGCGGGACGCCGTCGCCCACCTGGACCTGCGCGTCGGCCGCCCGGCCGCGCACCCGCACCGTCACCGGGTCGCCGCCGGCGGCCTGCAGCCGCCGGACCGTCCAGGCCGGCGTCCCCAGCCGCCAGCCGTCGGGCACGTCCCACGGGTCGACCACGCTGCCGGCGGGCTCGGCCTCGAGCAGCTCGAAGAGGGCCGCGGCCGCGAACACCGCCGCGGACGGCGGCGGGCTCACGGCGAGCGCCTGGCCGCGCCGGTCGATCAACCCGGTGTCGAGCCGGCCGGCGACGACGTCGGGGTCGGTGAGCAGCGCCCGCAGGAACGGGGTGTTGGTCGTGACGCCGAGGACGGCGGTGTGCCCGAGCGCGCCCACCAGCCGGGCGCGGGCGGTGTCGCGGTCGCGGCCCCAGGCCACCACCTTGGCCAGCATCGGGTCGTAGTCGGTGCCGACGACGCCGCCGACGGCCAGCGAGCTGTCCACCCGGATGCCCGGCCCCTCGGGCTCGGCCAGGCCGAGGACGGTGCCCGCCTGGGGCAGGAAGCCGCGGGCCGGGTCCTCGGCGTAGACCCGCGCCTCGATCGCGTGCCCGTCGAGGACGACGTCGCCCTGCTCGATCGGCAGCGGCTCCCCCGCCGCGACGCGCACCTGCAGCTCGACCAGGTCCAGGCCGGTCACCATCTCGGTGACCGGGTGCTCCACCTGCAGCCGGGTGTTCATCTCCAGGAAGAAGAAGTCCATGCCCTCCCCCCGCCCGCCACGGTCGGCGTCCACGATGAACTCGACCGTCCCCGCCCCGGTGTAGCCGACCGCGCGGGCCGCCTCCACCGCGGCGGTGCCCATGCGGGCGCGCATGGTCGGGTCGAGCAGCGGCGAGGGCGCCTCCTCGACCACCTTCTGGTGCCGCCGCTGCAGGCTGCACTCGCGCTCGCCGAGGTGGACCACGGTGCCGTGGGTGTCGCCGAGCACCTGCACCTCGATGTGCCGGGAGTTGCCGACGTAGCGCTCGACCAGCAGCGTGTCGTCGCCGAAGGAGCCCCGCGCCTCGCGCCGGGCGGCCGCGATCGCGTCGGGCAGCTCCTCTTCCGACCGCACGACCCGCATGCCCTTGCCGCCGCCGCCGGCGGACGGCTTGAGCAGCACCGGGAAGCCGGCCTCGACCGCGGCGGCGGCCACCTCGTCGTCCGACATGCCGGGCTCGGTGCGGCCGGGGACGACGGGGACGCCCGCGGCGCTCACCGTCCGCTTCGCGCGGATCTTGTCGCCCATCGCCTCGATGGCCGCGACCGGCGGGCCGATGAACACCACGCCGGCCTTCTCGCAGGCCCGGGCGAACTCCACGTTCTCCGACAGGAAGCCGTAGCCGGGGTGGACCGCCTGCGCCCCGCTGCGCGCGACGGCGTCGAGCACCCGGTCGATCGACAGGTAGCTCTGCGCGGCCGGCGCCGGCCCGATGGGGACGGCGACGTCGGCGACGCGGGTGTGCAGGGCTCCGGCGTCGGCCTCGCTGTACACGGCGACCGAGCGGATGCCCATCGCCCGCAGGGTGCGGATCACCCGGACGGCGATCTCGCCGCGGTTGGCCACGAGGACGGTGTCGAACATGCGGGCGGTCCTCACATCCGGAAGACGCCGTAGCCGAGCTCGCCCAGCGGCGCGTTGGCGCACGCGGAGAGGGCGAGCCCGAGCACGGTGCGGGTCTGCGCGGGGTCGATCACGCCGTCGTCCCACAGCCGGGCGGTGGCGTAGTAGGGGTGGCCCTGGCGCTCGTACTGCTCGCGGATCGGCGCCTTGAACGCCTCCTCCTCCGCGGCCGGCCACTCCTCGCCGCGGGCCTCGAACCCGTCGCGGCGCACCTGGGCGAGCACGCTGGCCGCCTGCTCGCCACCCATCACCGAGATGCGGGCGTTGGGCCAGGTGAACAGGAAGCGGGGCGAGTACGCGCGGCCGCACATCGAGTAGTTGCCGGCGCCGAAGGAGCCGCCGATGACCACGGTCAGCTTGGGCACCCGCGCGCAGGCGACGGCGGTGACCATCTTGGCCCCGTGCTTAGCGATGCCGCCGGCCTCGTAGTCGCGGCCGACCATGAAGCCGGAGATGTTCTGCAGGAACAGCAGCGGGACGGCCCGCCGGTCGCACAGCTCGATGAAGTGCGCGCCCTTGAGCGCCGACTCGCCGAACAGCACGCCGTTGTTGGCCACGATGCCCACCGGGTGGCCGTGCAGCCGGGCGAAGCCGGTGACCAGCGTGGGCCCGTACAGCGGCTTGAACTCGGCGAACCGGCTGCCGTCGACCAGCCGGGCGATCACCTCGCGGACGTCGTAGGGGGTGCGCGGGTCGGGCGGCACCACCTCGTAGAGCGACTCCGGGGCGTGCAGGGGCTCCTCGACCGGCTCGACGTCCCAGGGGCGGGGGGCGCGCGGGCCGAGCGTGCCGACGATCTGGCGGACCAGTGCCAGCGCGTGCCCGTCGTCGTCGGCCAGGTGGTCGGTCACCCCGCTGACCCGGCTGTGCAGGTCGCCGCCGCCGAGCTCCTCGGCCGTGACCACCTCGCCGGTCGCCGCCTTCACCAGCGGCGGGCCGCCGAGGAAGATCGTGCCCTGCTCGCGGACGATGACCGCCTCGTCGCTCATCGCCGGCACGTACGCCCCGCCCGCGGTGCACGAGCCCAGGACGGCGGCGATCTGCGGGATGCCGGCCTTCGACATCGTCGCCTGGTTGTAGAAGATCCGGCCGAAGTGCTCGCGGTCGGGGAAGACCTCGTCCTGCATGGGCAGGAACGCCCCGCCGGAGTCGACCAGGTAGACGCAGGGCAGCCGGTTGTGCAGCGCCACCTCCTGCGCCCGCAGGTGCTTCTTCACCGTCATCGGGTAGTAGGTGCCGCCCTTGACGGTGGCGTCGTTGGCCACGACGACGCACTCGCGGCCCGAGACCCGGCCGATGCCGGTGATGATCCCGGCCGCGGGCGCGTCGCCGCCGTAGAGGCCGTGCGCGGCCAACGGCGAGAGCTCGAGGAAGCGGCTGCCCGGGTCGAGCAGCGCGTCGACCCGCTCGCGGGGCAGCAGCTTGCCGCGCTCGACGTGCCGCTGCCGCGCCCGCTCGCCGCCGCCCTGCGCGACGAGGTGCAGCTCGCCGGCCAGGTCGGCGACCAGCGCGCGGTGCGCCGCGGCGTTGCGCGCGGCCGCCTCGGCGTCGGCCGGAACGGCTCGGGGAAGCACCGGTGCATCCACGCCGCCGAGGTTAACCGTCGTTCACAGCGGGGTCCAGCGCTGGGCCGGCGCGTGTGAACGGGCGTTCACCGTGGTTACCATTCCGCCATGCCGGAGAGGGTCGTCGACGGCGCGCTGCACGCCGACGCGGAGAACCCGTCGCGCCGCGAGCAGATCCTGCGCGCCGCGGCCCGGCTGTTCGCCGAGCGCGGGTCGCGGTCGGTGGGCGTCGACGACATCGGCGCCGCCGTCGGCGTCACCGGGCCGGCGATCTACCGGCACTTCGCGGGCAAGGACGCGATGCTCGCCGAGATGCTGCTGCGCATCAGCGAGCGGCTGCTGACCGGCGGCGCCGAGGTGGTGGCCGCGGCGGGCGGCGACCCGGCCGCCCAGCTGCGCGCGCTGATCGACTTCCAGGTCGACTTCGCCCTCGACAACCCGGCGCTGATCACCGTGCAGGACCGCGACCTGGGCTCGCTGCCCGACGCCGACGCGGCCGCGGTGCGCCGGCTGCAGCGCCGCTACGTCGAGGTGTGGGTGACCGTGCTGGCGCGGGTGCACCCGGCGGCCGACGCCGCCACCTGCCGGGCACGGGCGCACGCGGTGTTCGGGCTGATCAACTCCACCCCGCACAGCGCGGGCCGGTTGGCCCGCCCGGCGATGGCCGAGCTGCTGGCCGGGATGGCCTGGGCGGCCGCGACCTCGGCGTCGTAGGCACAGGAGGCCATGCCTGCGGATGTGATGCCGCATCCCTGGGCGAAGGCTCAGGCGCCTGGAGGGTCAGGTGCCTGGAGGGTCAGGTGCCTGGAGGGTCAGGTGCCTGGAGGGTCAGGTGCCTGGAGGGTCAGGCGGTCGGCGGGTCGGGGAGCTCCAGGACCAGGCCGCTGCTGGCCGCCGCGTCGAGGGCGGCCGTCTCCCCGGCCGAGCCGGGCGCCGCCCACGAGGTCTCGACGATCGTGACGACGGAGCCGCTCACCGCGCTGGCGTACTCGGCGTCGCTGAGCTCGGCCGGGGCGCCGGTGTACGTCACGCCGTCGCGCAGCAGGTCGCTGACGTTGCCGGTGCCGGTGGTGTCGGCGAGCGCGCGCAGCCCGCGGGCCGACGCGCTGTCGGGCATGCGCACGTGGGAGACCGCGACGACGATCGGCCGGCCCTCCAGCTGGGCCGAGTACAGCCCGCGCGAGAGGCCCACGCAGTCGGTGGTGGCGAACGAGTCGCCGACGTCGCCGTAGCCGTGCCCGATGCAGGTGTCGGTCACCTGGACCGCCTCGAGCCGGTAGCCCACCCCGCCGACCTGCTGGACGGCGCCCGTTTCCGGCCCGGCCGGGGTGGTCGGCGCGGCGGGCGTCGAGGAGCCGGCGGCGGCGGTGCCGGCGCGCTCGCCGTCGCCGCCGAGGAGCAGCACGCCGCCCAGGGCGAGCAGGGCCACGACCAGCAGCACCGCCCCGACCAGCAGCGCGGTGCGCCGCCGGCCCCCGGCGGCCTCGGCCGCCGGGCGCGGCACCGGCGGCGGTGGTGCCTGCACGGGTGCCGTGTGGACGGCGGGCTGCGGCGGGACGGCCGGCGGCGGGACGGTGGCCCGGGGTGCGGCGGCGGCCGGCGGCCGGACCGGGGGCGGCGGCGGGGCGGGCGGGGCGGGCGCCGGCTCGACGGGCTCCGCGCCGGCGAACAGCCCGCCGATGCCACCGGTCTCGTCGACCGGCGGCTCCGGCGGCGCGCCGACGGCGATGGTGTCGCGGGCCGGCACGCCCGCGTAGGGATCGGACGCGGGGGCAGGAGCGGGCGGCGGGGCGGCCGGCGCCGCCGCGGCCCGGGCGGCGGCCGCCTGCGCCGCGGCCTGCGCGGCGACGGCGGCGGCCACCGGGGAGGGCGCGGCCTCGGCGGGGTGCACCGGCGGCGGCGCGGTGGAGCCGGCGGCCATCGCCGCGGGCGCGAGCAGCTCGGGGCGGCGCAGCACGTACGGCGAGTACGGGAAGCCCTCGCCGTTGAGCTCCTCGACGGTGGGGCCGCGGCCCTCGAGCCCGAGGGCCTCCAGGGCCGCGCGGACGTCGGCGGTGGTCCACAGCCGCGGGTTCTCCACGCCGGAGTACCGGCTGGCGCGGGCGATGCCGAGCAGCAGGGAGCGGGGCTCGAGGATCGCGACCTGGTCGCCCTCCCCCAGGTCCCCGTCCTCGGGGACCAGGCCGGAGAGCTCGCCCACCAGCACGGTCAGGCGGGCGATCCGCCCTGGCTCGAGGCCGGCGCGGCGCAGCCGCATCGCGGCCTCCATGCCGGCGCGCATGAGGCCGTCCAGCGGCGTCGACCCGCCGCCGCCGAGCTGGAGCACGTCACCGGGGCCCGCGCCCGGCCCGATCGTCCACGCGCCGTCGGGGCGGGCGGTGACCACGCCGCTCTGGCGGACGACCTCGGCGATGCGGACGACGGCCAGCCCCTCGGGCACCAGCAGGACGGCGTCGGAGAGCCGGCGGCCGAGCGCGCCGTCGCTGAACGGCAGGGAGGCCACGACGGCGGCCCGCACCGCGCCGCCGGTGTCCCAGCGGGCCAGTTCGGCGAAGAGCGCACGCTCCCCGGCCGTCTGCAACGGCGTCGGGGTGAGGGCCAGCACGTCGTCCTCCGGCGGTCGGTTCTCTGGGTCGTGGGCGGGCGCGCGTCGACGCCGTCCGCCGCGCCCGGGTCGCAGGGGTGCGTCCCCCGCCGGGCGTGCAGTCGGTCCCGACGTTACGTCATGTGACGGGGCGGTCCCTCTGCTACACGCCGGTCGAACCCCCGGCACCGACGGCGACCGGGGTGGCCTGCGTCTCGCGGTACGGCTCCACCGGCTGCTTCCACCGGGCGTACCAGCCGCTGCGGGCGACGAGGTCGACCGCCGTCCAGAGGACCCCGAACCCGACGGCGACCGGGAGCGCCGACCACCAGTTCCACGGCGGCAGCAGGTCCAGCGCCGACTGGGCGGCGCCGGCGCCGTACACCGCGGCGGCGACCAGCGGGCCGGCCAGCCAGCCCGGCAGGCGGTAGGTGACCGCCAGGTCGACGGCCACCGCGCCGACGAGCAGCACGAACGGCACGACCGACGGCGGGAAGTCGCCGCCGACGAGGGCCAGCCACGCGACGCAGCGGTAGGCGAGGTAGCCGCCGGCCACGATCGTCGCCGTCCAGCGCAGGCCGACCACCTTGCGGGCGACCACCAGCGCGAGCAGGCCGGCCAGCACGAGCCACGTCGGGTGCACCCACGACGGCACCGGGAGCATGAACTCGGACGGGCTGTCGCCCTGCGAGGCGGCGAAGTCGAGGAGGGAGGGCTCGGCGGTGGTGTTGCCGGCGGACCAGTCGCGCAGCGACAGGACGCCGTACTCCTGGTGCTGGTTGGGGAAGAGCACGTTCTCGACGAAGAACAGCCACAGGCCCAGCGAGATCAGGTTCCGCGCGCGCCCCGGCTCGGCGTAGAGCCACCAGCCCCGGATCGCCCCGGCGAGCATCACGGCGGTGCCGAGGTACAGGACGGCGTGCGTCGGGCTCCAGCTGGTGATGTCCAGGCCGTAGAGCCGGTGGTTGACGATGTCGAGCGGGATCGCGACGAGGAACAGCGCGATGCCCCACTGCATGAGCCGCAGGGCCCGCCGGTCGACGGCGTAGCCGCTGTAGCTGTGGGCGACGACGAGGGCGATCACCACCGCGGTGCCCACCGAGTTGAGCAGGTGCGGCGGGGCGAGGTCGTCGCGCAGCCACTTGAAGTGCCAGGAGACGTCCCAGGTGGAGCCCAGCATCTTGAGCAGGAAGGCGAACAGCCAGCCGGTGTACATCCACCGCAGCTCGGTCTGGCTCACCGGCCGGCCGGGGCGCCCGGGGGTCATGTAGGCCAGCCACAGCCACTTGACGGTGGCGAAGGGGTGGGCCAGCGCCCTGCCCAGGGACCCCGGGGCCGGCGGGACCGCGCGCGCGGTCGCGGCAGGGGTGGATGGTGCGGACACGCGGAACTCCCCGTGAGCTGGTGAAGTGGTTGTACCGACCCTAGCGGCGGCGGGCCCGGATTCCGACACTCTCGAGTGGCGCAGTTGCTGGTGGTGCGCTAGGGGCGGCCGGGCCGGACGGGCGGTACCGAGGGTGCGTAGTCTCGCTCCCCGTGGCTGACAGCTCGGGACACCTGGTCTGGATCGACTGCGAGATGACCGGGCTGGACCTCGGCAAGGACAAGCTCATCGAGGTCGCCGTCCTGGTCACCGACTCCGAGCTCAACCCGCTCGACCCCGGCCTGGACCTGGTCATCAACGCCCCCGACGACGTCCTCGACGGGATGACCGACGTGGTCGCGGAGATGCACGCCAGGTCGGGGCTCACCGACGCCGTCCGCGCGTCGACCCTCTCCCTCGCCGAGGCCGAGCAGCAGCTGCTGGCCTACATCAAGCGGTTCGTGCCAGAGCGGCGCAGCGCGCCGCTGTGCGGCAACTCGATCGGCACCGACCGCGGGTTCCTCGCCCGCGACATGCCCGAGCTCGACGACCACCTGCACTACCGGATGGTCGACGTCTCCTCGCTCAAGGAGCTCGCCCGCCGCTGGTTCCCCCGGGTGTACTTCGCCCAGCCCCCCAAGGGGCTGGCGCACCGGGCGCTGGCCGACATCATCGAGTCGGTCCGCGAGCTGGCGTACTACCGGAAGACGCTGTTCGTGCCGCTGCCCGGCCCCACGAGCGACCAGGCGCAGGACGCCGCGGCGGAGGTGGTCGGCTCCTTCGCCGGCCTGCTGGGCGCGGGCGAGGCCCGGGAGGCCGCGTCGGAGGGCTGAGCGCCTCCGGTATCGTTGCTGCCGATCCCCGTCAGGCCCTCCCGGCCGCACGAGGACGTGGTGGGTGTAGCTCAGTTGGTAGAGCACCAGGTTGTGGTCCTGGGTGTCGCGGGTTCAAGTCCCGTCACTCACCCCACCCGCGAAGGCCCCGGTCAGCCGCGCTGACCGGGGCCTTCCCGTTCCCCGCCTCGCTGCGGAGGCGGCTCGGCTACAGTAGTGCAGCCGCGGCGACCGGGGCCGGCGCCGCAGTCGGCCCGGGATCACCGACGGCGTCCGGTGCGCCCGCGGGCGTTCCCTCGTCCCTGGCCGCGGCATGGGCCGCGCCCAGCCGCCGGTAGGCGGAGCTGGCGAACGCCGCGAGGACCGCGAGGACCCCGATCAGCCCGGTGACCACGAAGACGAGGGCGATACCGCGGGTGGGGCCGGTACCGAACCACCCGCCGATCGCCCGCGCTCCCGCGCCGTCGGTCATGAAGGGGATGACGACGAACTCCGTGAGCGGGGCCATGAGGAAGGCGGTCAGCGGCGACGCCGCCTGCTCGACGCTCTGGGCGAAGCCGAACACCCGGCCCTGCCGCTCGTAGGGCACCACCCGCTGCAGCACGGTCTGCTCGGCGGCCTCGGCGAAGGGCATGACCGTCATGAACACCGCCATCGCCACGGTCAGCGTCAGGACCGAGGACACCAGCGGGAACAGCATCGTCGCGGTCCACATCGCCACGTTGACCAGCAGCAGCACGCGGATCGGGCGACTGCCCAGGCCGATCCGCGCCACCAGCAGCCCGCCGACGACCAGCAGCGCGGACAGCGCGCCCCACAGCAGCCCCCACGCCTGCACCGACATCAGGGACAGTCCGTACGGGTCCATCAGCGCCATGAAGGCGCCGCCGAGGAAGTTGTTGAAGCAGCTGAACAGGATCAACGGCAGCAGACCGGGCACCCCGCGGACGAGGCGGAGCGTCCCGCGCAGGTCGACACCGGAACCGACGGGCGGACCGGACGGCCCGTCGTGGTCCCGGGGCTCGTCGGACCGGCCGAGCGCCCGCTCCTCGGAGACCCGCACCCGCGCGAGGTGGAAGACCGACAGCACCAGGACGGTCAGGGCGAGCACCAGGACGGCGGTCATCCCGCCGAACGCGACCAGCAGCCCGCTGATCACCGAGGTGACCAGCATGGACAGCCCGCTCGCCGATCCGACGAGCCCGTTGGCCCGGTCCCGGCGGTCCTCGGGGACCAGCAGGGTGACCAGGGTGGGCAGCGCGATGGTGCGCGGGTTGCCGGCGATCACGCCCAGCATGAGCAGGACGACGAAGCACCACAGCGGCACGCTGGCCGCCGTCCGGAAGGAGCCCTCCGGCGTCAGCAGGTACACGGCGAGCGCGAGCGCGTAGAACCCGGCCGAGGCCGCGGCCGAGGCCTGCAGGACGGCGTGCTTGCGGTGGTGGTCGACCAGGCTGCCGAACCAGATGCCGGTCCCGGCGGTCGCGACCAGGAAGATGCCGGCGATCATGCCGGTGGCGAACACCGAACCCGTCTCGAGGAACACCCAGAAGGTGACCGCGAACCACACGGTGTAGTTGACGACGGAGACCAGCAGGTTGCTCACCAGCAGGTGCGCGAAGGCCCGTTCGGGGGCGGCGCGCAGGTCGAGCACGGGGGGCCGGTCGGCCACGGTGTCCTCCTCGGTCGGGCACCGGGATCGCGGGCGGGTGTCCCGCGCCGGGTGCGTTCACAAGGGGAGACCGTGCCGCGGGGACGGGCTCATCGGTGCCGGCCGAGGATGCAGGGGTCAGGACGACGGGGCGACGTCCGGGCGGGGCTGAGGCCGAGGTCACGGGTGCACCTCGGCCGTGCACGTCCGGGAGGGGACGGCGGGGTCGCCGGCCCGCGCGGGTGATCGGCCGGGACGACGGCGCGCGCCCGGGCGCGCCGAACCTCAGCGCCGGCGGGTCTCCGGGAACAGCAGGTCGACGAAGCGGGCGGCGGTCGGCCGGGGCTCGTGGTTGGCCAGGCCGGGCCGCTCGTTGGCCTCGACGAACACGTGCGCGGGCCCGCCGACGTCGGGCACCAGGAAGTCCAGGCCGGTCACCGGGATGCCGATCGCGCCGGCGGCCCGGACGGCGGTCGCGGCGATCTCGGGGTGCAGCCGGTCGGTGACGTCCTCGATGGTGCCGCCGGTGTGCAGGTTGGCCGTGCGCCGCACGCGGATCCGCTCCCCGGCCGGGGGGACGTCGTCCATCCCCCAGCCCGCCTCGGCGACGACGGCCCTGGTCGTGCCGTCGAGCGGGATCCGCGACTCCCCGCCGGTGGCCCGCTCCCGGCGCAGGCTGGTCCGGCGGATCAGGGTCGTGACGTCGGAGACGCCGTCACCGACGACCGTGGCCGGACGGCGCACGGCGGCGGCGACCACCTCCGAGTCGATGACGACCACCCGCAGGTCCTCCCCCGGCACCAGCTCCTCGACCAGCACGTCGGGGCAGTGCTGCCGCGCGAAGGCGACGGCCGAGCGCAGCGCCGCCTCGTCCCGGACGCCGACGGTGATGCCCTTGCCCTGCTCCCCGCGGGCCGGCTTCACCACCAGCTCCCCGCACCGCTCGAGCAGCGCGAGCGCCGGGCCGAGGTCCTCCTCCGGCACCTCGACGCCGGCCGGGACGGGAACCCCCGCCCCCTCCACGATGCGGCGGGTCACCCGCTTGTCGTCGCAGCGGCTCATGGCCACGGCCGTGGTCAGCTCGGAGAGCGACTCGCGGGTGAGCACGCTGCGCGCCCCGAGCGAGAACCGCATCTCGCCGGAGGCGGCGTCGGTCACCTCGACCCGGATGCCGCGGCGCAGCGCCTCGTCGGCGAGGATCCGCGCGTAGGGGTTGAGCCGGTCGAGCCCGGGTGGGCCGGGGACGAACAGCGGCGCGTTGAGCGAGTTGCGGCGCTTGACCACCAGCGCGGGGACCTGGCGGAAGCCGAGCTTGCGGTACAGCGCGATCGCCGGCGCGTTGTCGTGCAGCACCGAGAGGTCGAGGTAGTTGCGGCCCCGGGCGAGGTAGCGCTCGGCGAGCACGCGCACCAGCGCCTCGCCCGTGCCCGGCGGGGCCTCCGCCGGGTCGACGGCCAGGCACCACAGGCTGCTGCCGCCCTCGGGGTCACCGAACGCGCGGACGTGGTCGACGCCGGTCACCGTGCCGACGACCTGCCCGGTGCGCCGGTCCTCCGCGACCAGGTACCGGACGGTGCGGGTCGAGTGGTTGTGCCACACGGTGGCCGGGTCCCCGTTGACCATGCCGGTGAGCGTGACGATGCGCTCCATCTCGGCGACGTCGTCCGGGCAGGTCACCGTGCGCACGAAGACGTTCTCGACCAGCTCCCGGCGCGGGCGGTACCGGTGCAGGTCCAGCCGGAAGGTCAGCGAGGGGTCGAGGAACAGCTCGCCGGGGGCCAGCCCCAGCAGCACCTGGGGGTCGCGCGGGTAGATGCAGATGTCGCGGCGGCCCTCGGCCTCGGCGCGCAGGGCCTCGACCAGCCGCTGCGGATCGGCGTAGGTCTGCCCGAACACCAGCCGGCCCCAGCCGAGGTCCAGCGCGGCGTCGGTCTGCATGCCGCGCAGCTGGTGCTCCGACGGCGGCTGCCACGGCGTGCCGGTGATCGTCGGGACGGCGGTCAGCGGCCGCCGGCGGGGCTCAGGCCGCGCGACCACGGGACACCTCCCCGTCGATCCGGCCGCGGCGTGCGGAGGAGCGGGGTCGGGGCGTGCTGGTGCGCATGCGGAACTGCCACCCGGAGTCGAGCCGGCGAGTCGGGCGGCGTGCTGCACCCCTGCCGTGCCGGGTCGGCATGCCCACCCGCCCGCGGACGAAACCTTTCCGGAACAACCCGGGCGGTCAGCGGGCGACCGGTACCAGCCGCGCCGGCCCCGCGGGCGCCTGGGAGGCCCCGGCGCGGAGCAGCTCGAAGAGCCCCTGGGCGGCCACGGCCCACCGCCCCGCCGGCGGTTCGCCGCGCAGCCACGTGGCGGCGGCCGTGAGCAGCTGCAGACCGCCGGAGGCCTCGAGGTTGAGGTGCACCGGCAGCGGCAGCCTGCGCAGCAGCCCGGCGGGGTGGTCGGTGAGCAGGGTGTCGGCCAGCCCGGCCGCGCCGAAGCCGGTCAGCACGGCACGGGTCCGCGGTCCCCAGGGCCGGGTCCGCGGCACGGTGAGCAGCGCCGCGGTGCCCAGCAGGTCCAGCACGGCGTGCGCGCGTGCCGGCAGCGGGCGGCGCGGGGCCAGGGGGTCGCCGGGCTCGGACCGCGGGACGACGACGCCGGAGCCGTCCGCGCTGCCCACGGTGTCCAGCTCGCCCGCGAGGAACGCCGCGACCAGCCGCGCGGTCACGTCCGGCGCGGAGTAGTGGGCGTTGTGCGCGGCCCCCTCCACCACGACCAGCCGGCCGTGGGGCAGCAACCGGGTGAACTGCTCGGCCCACTCCTGGGTCAGCGTCCGGTCGTGCCGGCCGCGCACCACCAGCGCCGGCGCGACGACGCGGGGCAGCCGCTGCTCGACCGGGTCGTCGGCGCTGCGCACCAGCTGCTGCACCATCCGGGCCACCCCCGTCGACAGGTACTCCACCTGGAACAGCGCCTGGAGCGTGGGCACCTCGAAGGCCATGTTGCGGAGCACCTGCGGGTACTGCTTCCACGGCCGCCGGTAGCGGGGGTCCGGGGTGGGCCCGGACAGGACCAGGCGCTCGACCCGGTCCGGGGAGCGGGCGGCGAGCTCGACGGCCACCTGGGACCCGATGGAGTTGCCGAAGAAGGCGGCGCGGGCGATGCCGGCGGCGTCCAGCCAGGCCAGCAGGTGGTCGGTCTGCGTCCGCACGTCCGGTCCCCCGGGCCAGGGCAGCCGCGGGTCGCGCGGCGAGCGGCCGAAGCCCGGCAGGTCGGGAGCCAGCACGTCGTGGCCGAGCGCGGCCAGGCGGCGTCCCAGCGGCACGAGGTAGCGGCTGGAGAGGCCCAGGCCGTGGAGCAGGACGACCGGCGTCCGGTCGCCGGTCGCGTCGGCGCTGCGCCAGGTCCGGGCGTGGACGTCGGCGCCGAGGGCGGGCACGTCGGTCCGGACGCGCCGCGGGGCGGGGCCGGCCGGGCGGAGGGAGGGGAGAACGGGCACAGGGGCTCCGGGGGCGGGGAGGACGTCCCCGGTGGCTCGAGGGCCCGGTGCCCCTACCCAGCGATCGAGCGGGCACCACATCCACGCGTCGCCGGACGGCGCCCGGGCGGTCCGCGTCCGGTGCCCGGGGTGGTCCGCCCGGGTCAGGACGCCGGCGTGGGACCCGGCCGGGGGCGGACGAACGCCGAGATCATCGGGTGGACCTCGGCGGTGCAGGTGCCGGACGTGACCGCGGGGTCGCCGTCCCGCACCCGGTGCACCGCCTCGACGTCCTCGGCCTCGACCACGGCCATGCCCCACGCGCCGGTCGGCTCGGCGACGGGGCCGTAGACGACGACGTCCCCGCCCGCCAGCCGGCCGGCCCAGTAGCGGCCGTGCTCGGCCATCACCGCGGCCTCCTCCGGGGTCATGGTGAACGCGAAGTCCGGCCGCGGCGGCAGGAGCTTGTAGAGGAAGTGCTGCGTCACCGTGCCCCCTCCAGCGAGTCGGCGAACCGGCCGAGGACGGTCGCCCAGCCCCGGGTGAAGGCGCCGCCGGTGTAGCCGCCCGGCAGCGCGCAGTCGGCCGACAGCTCGGGCTCGGCGAGCGCCTCCCAGCCGCGGTGCTCGACCGCCACGCGGGTCACGGCCGGCGCCAGGGCGGTGAAGGTGAGCTCGACCTCGGTGGCCGCGCCGGTGACCAGCCAGGTCATGACGAACCGGTGGGGCGGCTCCCAGTCGAGGACGGTCCCCCAGTCGACGGTCGTGCCGTCGTCCCAGGTCTCGTAGACCCGCCCGCCCGGCCGCGGTTCGAAGGTCACGTCGCGCACCCTGCTCCCGCCGCCGGAGAAGGGCTCGACCGGCCACCACGTGCCGATCGTGGCGACGAAGACGTCGAAGGTGTGCGCCTGGTCGCTGCGCACCACCGTCGCCTGCCGGACCGGCGGGCGGCGCAGCGGCAGCACCGTCGCGGGAGCCGGGTCGTCCGGGAGCTCGGCGGGTCGGGTCATCGGGAGCCCTCTCTGCTGGCCGGACCGGCGCCGGTCCGGGGTGGCCGATCATGTCGGACGCCGCCGCCGGCGGCACGGTCCTGCTCCACGAGCCGGCGGGCGGCGTCCAGGGAGGAGCCCCACATCTCCTCCAGGAACTCCCGCAGCTCCGCCAGCCCCTCGGGCCGGGCGCGGTAGAGCCGGCGGGTGCCGTCGCGGCGCTCGGTCAGCAGGCCGGCGGTCTTCAGCACGGTGAGGTGCTGGCTGACCGCCGTCCGGGTCACGTCGAAGGCGGCGGCGATCTCGCCGGCCGCCAGCTCGTCGTGCGCGACGAGCCGCAGGATGGCGCGGCGCCGCGGCTCGGCCAGCGCGCGCATCGCCTCGTCCAGCGGCTCGGCCGCCGCGGCGTCCCCCCGGGCCACGACCGTCAGCCCCAGAGACCCACGGCGTTGCCGTCGGGGTCGGCGAACATCGCGAAGGTCCCGTAGCCGCCGGGCAGCTCGGTCGGGGGCACCAGCCGGGTGCCGCCGAGCTGCTCGGCCCGCTGCAGGTACTCCTCGAGGTCGTCCACGCGGACGTAGATGCGCACCCCCGGGCTGTCCTGCTCCTCCACCGGGCCGATGCCGCCGCCGATCGCGCCCTCCCCCGCGGCGGTGTCGACCAGGCCGTAGCCGCCCAGCCCGGGGTCGGCGGCGACCTGCCAGCCGAACAGCTCGCCGTAGAAGCGCTGAGCCCGCTCGTGGTCGGGGCTGGTGACCTCGAAGAACGCGACCGGTGCACCCATGGCTGTCTCCTCTGCTCATTCCGTCGGTGGACGCTAACGTTAGCGTCTGCTGACGCTCAGCGCAAGACCCGGTGCCCGGGGCTCCCCCGTCCATTTCCCGGCCCATTCGTGCGAGGATCTCGGCACGGTGCCGGAAATGGAGACGGAGAGCGGGGCCCATGTCAGATCTCGACCGGCTGGTCAATTCCTGCCTCCTCCCCGGATTCGCCGGCACGACCCTTCCGGAATGGGTGCGGAAAGCGCTCGACGAGGGGCTCGCGGGTATCTGCGTGTACGGGCAGAACCTGCCCCCCGGCGTCGACGGGAGCGATCGGGTGGCCGCGCTGAGCGCGGCGGTGCGGGCCGGGTCGCCCGATGCGCTCGTCGCCCTCGACGAGGAGGGCGGCGACGTCACCCGGCTGGAGTACCGGGTCGGCAGCGGCTACCCCGGCAACCTCGCCCTCGGCGTGGCCGACGACGAGGCGCTCACCGAGGCCGTGGCGACGGCGGTCGGCGCCGACCTGCGCCGGGCCGGGGTGGACCTCGACCTCGCGCCGTCGGTCGACGTGAACAGCGACCCGCGCAACCCGGTCATCGGGGTGCGCTCCTTCGGCGCCGACCCGGCCCTCGTCGCCCGGCACGGCGCGGCCTTCGTGCGCGGGCTGCGCGCCGCCGGCGCGGCCGCCACCGCCAAGCACTTCCCCGGCCACGGCGCCACCACCGTCGACTCGCACCTCGGGCTGCCCGTCGTCGACGTCGACGAGGCGACCTTCCGCGCCCGCGAGCTGCCCCCGTTCCGGGCCGTGGTCGAGGCCGGCGTCGAGGCGGTCATGACCTCGCACGTCGTCTTCCCCGCCCTCGACGACCGCCCGGCCACGCTCAGCCACCGGCTGCTGGTCGACCTGCTGCGCGACGAGCTCGGCTTCGGCGGCGTCGTGGTCACCGACGCCCTCGACATGGCCGGCGTCCGGGCCGCGCACGGCATCCCCGAGGCGGCCGCCCTCTCGCTGGCCGCCGGCGCCGACCTCCTGCTGGTCGGGGCCGAGGACGGCGCGGAGCACTGCGCCGCGATCCGGCGGACGGTCGAGCGGCACCTGCGCGAGGGCCGGCTGACCGAGGACCGGCTGGTCGAGGCGGCCGGCCGGGTGGCCGCCCTGCGCGCCCGGCTCGCCGCCGCCGGGCCCGCGCCGCACCGGGACGGCGACGTCGGGCTCCGGGCCGCCCGGGCCGCGCTGCGCCGCCGCGGCGACGTGGCGCTGGCCGCCCCGGCCGTGGTGGCCGAGCTGCGGGCGGGGGCCAACATGGCCGTCGGCGACGCCGCGTGGGGCCTCGCCGGCCCGCTGGCCGACCTCGGTCTGCTCGCCGAGGCGGTCGCCGTGCGGGAGGGCGAGCCGCCGGTCGAGCAGGTGCTCGCCCGCGCCGAGGGCCGGCCGCTGGTGGTCGTCGTCCGTGACGCCTACCGCAGCCCCTGGCAGGAGAAGTGGCTGCGCCGCGCCGCCGAGGCGCGCCCCGACGCGGTCACCGTCGCCGTCGGCATGCCCGACGACCTGGCCCTCGTCCCCGGCCCGGCGCTGGCCACCCACGGCGCCGCCCGGGCGTGCACGCGGGCGGCCGCCGAGGCGCTGCGCCGGTGACCACCGTGCTGTCCGGCGCCCGCCGGCTCGACGCCGACGGGCGGGTCGACGACGCCTGGGTGCTCCTCGACGGCGACCTCGTCGCCGCCACCGGCACCGGCGCTCCCCCGCCGGCCGACGAGACCGTCGACCTGGCCGGGGCGTGGCTGGTGCCCGGTTTCGTCGACCTGCACGTGCACGGCGGCGGCGGGCACGCGTTCGACGACGGCGCCGACGCGGTGCGCGCCGCGCTCGCCGTGCACCGCGCGCACGGCACCACCCGCTCGCTGGTAAGCCTGGTCTCCTCCCCGGTCGAGGAGCTCGAGGCGTCGCTGGCCGCCGTCGCCGCGCTCGACGACCCGCTGGTGCTCGGCGCCCACCTCGAGGGACCGTTCCTGGCGCCGGCCCGCTGCGGCGCCCACGACCCCCGCCACCTGCGCGCCCCGGCGCCCGAGGCGGTCGACCGGCTGCTCGCCGCCGGGCGCGGGGTGCTGCGCTCGGTCACCCTCGCCCCGGAGCTGCCCGGCGGCCTCGACGCCGTCCGGCGGTTCGCCGACGCCGGCGTGACCGTCGCCGTCGGGCACACCGAGGCCGACCTCGCCCTCACCGCGCGGGCCGTCGACGCCGGCGCCCGGCTGCTCACCCACGCCCTCAACGCCATGCCGGGCCTCGGCTCCCGCGCGCCCGGCCCGGTCGGCGCGGCGCTGGCCGACGAGCGCGTCGTCCTCGAGCTGGTGCTCGACGGCCACCACGTGCACCCGGTCGTCGCCGGACTGCTGTTCGCCGGCGCGCCCGGGCGGATCGCGCTGGTCAGCGACGCGATGGCGGCGGCCGGCGGCCCCGACGGGGAGCACCGGCTGGGCGGGCTCGCGGTCACCGTGCGCGACGGCGTCGCCGTCCTGGCCGGGACGACGACGCTCGCCGGCTCGACGCTCACGCTCGACGCCGCGCTGCGGAACGCGATCGGCGCGGGGGTCGACCCGGTCGCCGCCGTCACCGCGCTCACCGCGACGCCGGCGCGCGTGCTGGGCCTCGAGGGCCGCCTCGGCCGGCTCGCCCCGGGCCACGCCGCCGACGCCGTCGTCCTCGACGGGGGGTGGCGGGTCCGGGCCGTCTGGGCTGCGGGCGTCAGGGTCGCTGCCAGTCCGGCTTGAGCGCGTAGGTGTGCCGGTAGTAGTCGGCCAGCCGCAGCCGGGAGCCGGCCGCCTCGTCGACGACGACGCCGGCCCGCGGGTGCAGCTGCAGCGCGGAGGCCGGGCACATCGCCGACAGCGGCCCCTCGACCGCCGCGGCGACCGCCGCCGCCTTGGCCTCGCCCTGCGCCACCAGGACGAGCTCGCGGGCCTCCAGGATCGTGCCCAGCCCCTGGGTCAGGCAGTGCGTGGGCACCTCCTCGGGCGAGCCGAAGAAGCGCGCGTTGTCGGCCCGGGTGCGCGGCGCGAGCGTCTTGATCCGGGTGCGCGAGGCGAACGACGACGTCGGCTCGTTGAAGCCGATGTGCCCGTTGGCGCCGATGCCGAGGACCTGCACGTCGACCCCGCCGGCCGCCGCGATCGCCTCCTCGTACCGCGCCGCGGCCTGCTCCAGGTCGGCGGCGCGGCCGTCCGGCACGTGCACCCGCGCCGGGTCCAGCCCCAGCGGCTCCACCACCGTGCGGCGCAGGACGGCCGCGTAGCTCTCCGGGTGGTCGGCCGGGATGCCGACGTACTCGTCGAGCGCGAAGCAGGTGACCCCGGAGAGGTCGAGCTCCCCGGCGGCCACCAGCCGCGCCAGCTCGGCGTAGATGCCGGCGGGCGAGGAGCCGGTGGCCAGGCCCAGCACCGCACCCGGGCGCCGGCGCACCACGGCCGCGACCTTGGCCGCCGCCAGCCGCCCGACCGCGTCGGCGTCGGGGAGCAGCACCACCTCCACGTCACGCTCCCGCGGGGACCAGTCCGCGGACGGCGAGCGCCGCCCCGATCGGGGCGACCGGCACGTCCTGCGGCACGACCTGCAGCCGGTCGGCGAGGCCGAGGCTGCGCAGGAACGCCGAGCCCTCGGCCTGCCGGCGCACCGAGCGGGCCACCGCCTCGAGCAGCGGCGGGCCGACCTCCGCGACGCCGCCGCCGAGGACGACGTGCTCCACGTCGCAGGTGAGCACGAGCAGCCGCACCGCCGCGGCCACCGCGTCGGCGAAGGAGTCGCGCACCGCCACCGCCGCGGGGTCGCCCTCCGCGGCCGCGGCGAACAGGTCGACCGCGGTGGGCCGGCCGTCGCGGTTCTGCCACGCCGCGTCGATCGCCGTCCCCGAGGCGTACAGCTCCAGGCAGCCGCGCTGGCCGCACGGGCACGGCGGGCCGGCGTGGTCGACCGGGACGTGCCCGATCTCCCCCGCCGCCCCCCGGTGCCCGCGGCGCAGCTCCCCGCCGAGCAGCAGGCCGGCGGCGACACCCGTGCCCAGGGCGAGGAAGGCCAGGTCGCCGGCGAGGCCGAGCACCCGCGCGGCCCCGACGGCGGCGACGTTCAGGTCGTTCTCCACGACGACCGGGACGCCGCCGAGCCGGGCGCCCAGCATCGGCGCGAGCTCGACCTCCTGGTCGGAGATGCCGAGGTTCACCGCGTGCGTCAGGCGGCCGGTGACCGGGTCCACGAGGCCGGGCACGCCGGCGCCCACGCCGGCCAGGTCGCCCGGCGCCAGCCCGGCGGCGGCGCACAGCCGCGCGACCACGTCGGCCGCGGCGGCCACCACGCCGGCGGCGCCCGGCCGCGTCGCCACCCGGGCGGTGGCCCGCACCCCCGCGTCGCCGTCCAGCAGCACGCCGAGGACCTTGGTGCCGCCGATGTCCAGGCCGACCGACCAGCGGTCCGCGCTCACCCCTTCACCGCCCCGGCGACGAGCCCGGCGCTCATCCGCTTCTGCACGAGCAGGAAGAAGACGATCACGGGGACCGAGATGACCGTCGCCCCGGCCATGACCACGCCCCAGTCGGTGGCCCGGTTGGCCTCCACCAGGCCCTGCAGCCACAGCGGCAGGGTGCGCTGCGCGGGGTCGGTCATGACGACCAGCGCCAGCGTGTACTCGTTCCAGGCCTGCAGGAACCCGTACACCCCGGAGGCCACCAGGCCGGGGGCCAGCAGCGGGAAGGTGATCCGGAAGAAGGCCGCCGTGCGGGACAGGCCGTCGACCATCGCGGCCTCCTCCAGCTCCACCGGCACCCCGCTGACGAAGCCGCGCAGCATCCAGATCGTGAACGGCAGGATCGCCGCGACGTAGACCAGCGAGAGCCCGGCGACCGCGTTGACCAGGTGCCAGCCGTCGAGCACCTGGTACTGGGAGATGAACAGCCCCTCGGCGGGGATCATCTGCACGACCAGGATCAGCACGACGAACGACTTGCGGCCGCGGAACCGGAACCGGCTGATCGCCAGCGCCGCCAGGAATGCGAACAGAATGGCGGCAGCGAGGGTGATCCCGGTGACCGCGAGGGAAATGCGCAGCGAGGCGAAGAATGCGGGATCGGTGAGCACCTCGCGGAAACTCCGGAACGTCCCGTCGAGGGGCAGGAACGTCGGTTCCGGCGTCCGCAGCCGATTGGTCGGCAGGAACGCGGAATTGAGCATCCAGTAGATCGGGAAGGCCCAGACGAGGGCGACGGCGACGGCGAGGACGCCGAGCAGCCGGCGGCCGGCGCCGGCGCGGCGCCGTCGTGCCGGGGCGGCGGCCGTCATGCGTCCTCCTCCCGCAGCATCCGGCGGATGTAGAGGACGGTGAGGACCAGCGTGATGGCCAGCATGATCGTGGCCATGGCCCCGGCCATGGAGAACTCCTTCGCCAGCGAGTAGATGAACGTGCCCAGCAGGTGCGTCTCCCGGGTCGGGGCGCCGGCCCGCTGCAGGACGTAGATCTGGGTGAAGACCCGCAGGTCCCAGATGATCTGCAGCAGCCCCACCACGGTGAGCACCGGCCGCACCATCGGCAGGGCGATGTGCCGCAGCCGCTGCCAGGAGCTCGCGCCGTCGAGCTCGGCCGCCTCGATGCACTCCCCCGGCACCTGCAGCAGCCCGGCGTAGACGGAGAAGACGACGAACGGCACGCTCATCCAGACGACGATCACCGTGGCCAGCAGGTAGAACGACCACGGTTCGATCAGCCACGAGTGCCCGCGCATGCCCTCGGCGCCGAACACCTCGCTGAGCACCCAGTTGACCGCGCCGTACTGCGAGTCGAACAGCCACTGCCATGCGGTGAGCGTGGCCAGCACCGGCGTCCCCCAGGCCAGCAGCAGACCGACCTGCAGGGTGATCCGGGCGCCGCGGCCCACCGCGGTCATGAGGACGGCGAGCCCGATCCCGATCGCCATCGTCAGCCCGGCGTTGACCAGGCAGAACGCGATCGAGCGGCCGATGACGCCCCAGACGTAGGGGTCGCCGAGCAGCGCGGTGTAGTTGTCCAGCCCGACCCACTCGGCCGGCCGGCCGAACTGCTGGGCCAGCCCGTACTCCTGGAACGACAGGACGAACTGGCGCGCCAGCGGGTAGCCCAGGCCGATCGCGATCGGCGCGAGCGCGGGGACGAGCAGCAGCCAGGGCCCCAGCCGGGGCCGGGACGGCCGGCGTCGCCGGGTCGCCGCGGCCGGGGCCGACGGCGGCGCCGGCACCACGGGCGCCCGCGGCGGGGCCGGCGGGGCGGGCGTCGACGGCTCGACCGTCGACGGCGTGCGGGGAGCGGGCATGGAGCACTCCGGGGTGCGGATCCGGCGCCGGGGGCCGGGGGCGCGGCCCCCGGCGCCGGATCGGGCGGTCAGTTGAGCGTCTCGGTGATCAGCTCGTCCGCCCGGGCCGCCGCCTCGGCGAGGTCGGCGCCGCCGGCCACCTCCTGGAAGAAGTCCTCCAGGATGCGCGCACCCTCGACGTCGGCCCACTTCTCCGCCGCGGGGGTGAGCTTGGCGCTCAGCGCGGCGTCGAGCGCGGCCTGCGCGTAGGCGTCGTCGCCGAGGGCGTCGGCGTAGGTGCTGTTGCCCGGGATGAGGCCGTTCTCGGCCAGCATCGTCTGGTACTCCTCGCTGAAGATGATCTCCAGCAGGTTGCGGGCCAGGTCCTGGTTCTGCGACATGGCCGGGATCGCGATGTTCGAGCCGCCGGCGAAGACCGTCGCGGGCTCCCCCGCCACCGGGCCGGGCAGCGGGAAGACGCCGGTGAGCTCCTCGTTGCAGGCCTGCTGCTCGGCGCGCAGGGCCTCGGCCTCCGGCGAGGTGTCCTCGGGGTCGACGCCCTTGTTGCACTGGGGCAGGTCGATGCTCCACCGCGCCCAGGTCGGCGCCGAGAACATGGCTGCCTCGCCGTTGTTGAACGGGATCCACGGATCGGCCGAGTCGGCGTCGCGCGGCGCGCTGGTGGCGTTGGTGAACAGGTCCTGGACCTGGGCCAGGCCCTCCAGCGACTCGGGGCTGGACAGGTTGCCCACCCACCGGTCGCCGTCCCGGACGGCGAGGTCGCCGCCGGCGCTGTAGATCCAGGCGATGCCGTTGTACCAGTCCTGCCCGGGGAACCAGAACCCGGAGAAGCTGGCCGCGCCGGAGGGGTTGGCCTGCTGCAGCGCGACGGCGGCCTCGCGGAACTCCTCGAGGGTGGTCGGCACCGCGACCCCGGCGGCCTGGAACAGGTCCTTGCGGTAGAAGACCGCGCGGGCGCCGGAGTAGTACGGCACCGCGTACACGCTGTCGTCGACGGTCCCCGCCTCGACGAAGCCCTGCAGCAGGTCGTCGCCGCCCAGGTCCGCCACCATGTCGCTGATGTCGGCGAAGGCGCCGGCGTAGGTGAAGGTCGGGCTCTGCGTGTTGCCGATCTCGACCAGGTCGGGGGTCTGGTCCTCCGACGCGAGCGCGGTCTGCAGCCGCGGCACGAGGCCGTTCCAGTCCTGCTCCTCGATGACCAGCGTGGCGCCCTCGTTCTGCGCCTCGAAGGTCTCGACCAGGTAGTCGCGCAGCTCCTGCGGCGTGTCGGCGCCGTTGAGCCACAGCCGGATCTCCTGGTCGCCGCTCGCCGCGGCGTCGTCGGACCCGCCGCCGCACGCCGCGACGGCCAGCAGGAGGCCGACGCCCACGGCGGCCAGCCCTCCCGTGCGTACCCTCTTCATGTCGGGGATTCCTTCCGATGCGCTCAGTCGGTGCCGGACAGCGCCGCTGTGGGGTGTGGTTCTCCGACCTGCAACTGGCCGGCTCGGGGTCGTCAGGTGACCCCGAGCTGGCCGGACAGCACGAGGACGGCGGCCCCGGACAAGGCGCCGTCCTCGCCGAGCGAGGTCGTCCGCAGCTGCAGGTGGCTGCTGACGACCGGCATGGTGCGTTCCCGGAGGGTGGCCAGCGCGGCCTCGCGCAGGGCGCCGTCCAGGAGCTCCCGAGGTCCGCTGAGCACGACCTCGGACAGGTTCAGGGTGCTGACCACCGGGGCCAGCACGATGCCGAGCCGCCGCCCGACGGCGGCCAGCGCGGCCTCGCGGGCGGCGCCGTCCAGCCCCTCGGTGCGCCGGCGCAGCGCCGGCACCGACAGCACGGTCTCCAGGCAGCCGCGCCGCCCGCAGGCGCACGGCTCGGGGCGGCCCAGCGGCGCGCCGTCGATGTCGTCCCGCTCGTCGACCGCGGTGACGTGGCCGATCTCGCCGGCCGCGTGCTCGTGCCCCTGGACCAGCGCGCCGTCGAGCACGATGCCGGCGCCGACACCGCCGCCGACGGTGAGCACCAGCAGGCCGCCGCCGGAGGCGCCGCCGTAGGTGAACTCGCCGAGCGCGGCGGTGTTGGCGTCGTTGGCGACGTGCACCGGCAGGCCGAGCGCGGCGCCGAGCTCGCGGGCCAGCGGCACGTCGTACCAGCCGCGGTTGGGCGCCTGCAGCACCGTGCCCGACGGGTCGATGACGCCCGGGGACCCGACGCCGACGCCGAGCACGGGCCGGGTGGCGAGGGCGAGCAGCTCGCGGCAGAGCGCGAGCAGCGCCTCCACCGCGGCCTCGCCGGTGCGCCCGCCGGCGGCCGCCGACCGCCGCTCGCGCACCTCGCCGGTGAGGTCGAGGACGGCGCCGTGCATGCGCTCGTCGTCGGCGAGGTCGACCGCGACGACCTGGAAGGCGTCGGTGCGCAGGCCGACCAGCGTGGCCGGCTTGCCCGGCCGCCCCTCGGCGCGGGAGCCGAGCTCGTCGACCAGGCCGTCGGCCAGCAGCGAGGCCACCAGGTCGGAGATGGTCACCCGGGTCAGGCCGGTGGCGCGGGCCAGGTCGGCGCGCGAGCGCGGGCCGGAGTGGAACAGGTGCTGCAGCACCATCGAGCGGTTGTGCACCCGGGCGTGCTCGGGGAGCACCTTCGCGGTCGGGCGCAGCAGCCGCCGCTGCACCAGGCCCTCGCTCGCCGCCGTCATGGTTTGTTAGGACACCGTCCTTACATACCGGTGTCAAGTGCCCGACCGCGGTGTGACCTGTTCGTGACCTGCGGCACAGCACACCCGTGGCCGGTGGTGCGCGCGGTGCGCGTCGGGGCGACACGCCGGGAGGGGTGCTGGCCGGTCGCGCCGGGCGCTGCGGACCCTGGCGGTATGACGAGCACGTACGCCTACGGCACCGCCCACGCGGTGGTGATGGTCGGCTCCTTCGGCTCGGAAGGCTTGACCCCCCGCCGGATCGGTCCCGCCCACGCCACGATCGGCCGGGTGAACGGGCAGAGCCGCAAGGCGCTGTGCGGGGCCTTCGTCGCCCAGGACGAGCAGCTGCCCTGGCCGCCGGAGGGCTACGAGCCCGAGCAGCTGTGCCCCACCTGCGCCGAGCTGGCCGCCCTCTGACCCGGAAGTCCCCGCTCAGCCGCCGGCGCAGCGTCACGGAGTGCGCCGGGGCCGGATTCCGGCGCCCGGAACCCCGCGTCAGCGCACCCCCTGGACGACGGAGAGCGTGCCGCCGGCCTCAGCCGCCGGCGATCGACGGCAGCACGTGCACCTGGGTGCCGTCCCGGAGCACCGTCGCCAGCCCCTGCTCGTAGCGGACGTCGTCGCCGTCGACGTAGACGTTCACGAAGCGCCGCAGCTGCCCGGCCTCGTCGCGGATCCGCCGCCCGAGCAGCGGGTGCTGCGCGGCCAGCGCGTCGAGCAGCTCGGCGAGCGTGCCCCCGCCGGCGTCGAGCTCCAGGTGCTTGCGCCCGCCGGCCAGGTCGGCCAGCGCGCCGGGCAGCACCACCTCGACGCTCACGGCAGCCGCGCCGCGCGCACGGTGAGGACGTCGGGCAGGTGCTCGGCCACCGTCGTGAAGCTCTCGCCCTCGTCGGCGCTGGCGTAGACGCAGCCGTCACGGGTGCCGAGGTAGAGGCCGGTCGGCTCGGCGTCGTCGGCGCAGAACGCGTCGCGCAGCACCGACGTCCACGCGCCGTCGGGCAGCCCGCTCGAGCTGGCGGTCCACGTCTCCCCCGCGTCGCGGGTGCGGTGCACCCGCAGGCGGCCCCCCGGCGGCACCCGCTGCATGTCGGCCACCAGCGGCACCACCCACGCCGTCCCGGCGGTGCGCGGCGAGGACACGATCGGGAAGCCGAAGTCGGCCGGCAGGCCGCCCGCGATCGACGTCCACTTCTGCCCGCCGTCGTCGGTGCGGAACACGCCGCCGTGGTTCTGCGCGTACATCCGCTGCGGGTCGCCGGCGTCGACCGCCACCTTGTGCACGCACTGCCCGTACTCGGGCTCCTCGGGCAGGAAGCCGGCGGAGATGCCCCGGTTGCGCGGCGCCCAGCTGCCACCGCCGTCGTCGCTGACGTAGACGCCGCCCGCGCTCATCGCGACGACGACGCGGTCGGAGGCGGGGTCGGTCAGGACGGTGTGGATCGCCGCTCCCCCGCCGCCCGGCCCCCAGGTGGGCCGGTGCGGGTGGTCCCACAGCCCGCGGACCAGGTCGAAGCTGCAGCCGCCGTCGGTGCTGCGCCACAGCGAGTGCGGCTCGCAGCCGGCCCACACGACCCCGGGCCGGTCGGCGGAGTCGGGCCGCAGCTGCCAGACGCGCGCCAGCGCCGCCCCGGTCTCCTCCGGGAAGCGGATCGCCCCCTGCTCGGTCTCCTGCCACGTGGCCCCGAGGTCGTCGGACCACATCACCGTCGGCCCCCAGTGGCCGTACTGGATGCCGGCCAGCACCCGCGGCGTGGGATGGCGGGTGTCGACCGACACCGACGCCACCTCCTGCGCGAGCAGGTGCGGGCCGTCCAGCGTCCAGGTGCGGCGGCCGTCGTCGCTGCGCGCGAGCCACAGGCCCTTGCGCGTGCCGATGGCGAGCAGGTGGGTCGGCTGCTGGGACATGGCGCCCTCCGGAGGTCGACGTCAGGGTCTCAGAACATCGACCCCCCGGAAGGCGGGAACTCAGCGGCGGGTGGCGCCCCCGTCGCCGCGCTGGTCCGGCGGCACCGTCGCCCCGCCGTCGGCGGGCACGGCGTGCCGGCCCTGCGTGCCGGTGTGGCTGCCGTCGTCGCGGGTGAGGTCGGGCGCGAGCTTCTCCGCCTTGGCCCGCAGCGAGTCGGCCGCCGACCGGTCCTGGTCGGCCTGCGCCCGGATCTCGGCGGCCTCCTGCTCGGCGCGGGCCGCCCGCTCCTGCGCCTCGGCCTGCTCCCGGCGCGCCCGCGCCGCCTGCTCCTCGGCCAGGGCGTGCTGCTGGTCGGCGCGCGCCGCCCGGACCTGGGCCTCCTGCAGGTGCTCGCGGGCCTGCTCCCGCTTGCGGGCCTTGGCGACGCGGTTGCGCTTCGACGCCATCAGCGCGACCAGCGCCAGCAGCACGACGACCACGACGACGATGAGCACGATCAGCCAGGTGTCCACGGACGTCCCCTCCCTGAGAGATACCGGGGAGGGGGTTCCCGGCGGCGGAAGATCGGAAACTCAGCGCGCGGGCGCCCGGCCGAACCGGCCGGCCAGCTCCTCCGTCAGCCGCGGCCAGACGACGGGGTCGTGGCCCGGGACGAGCGGGTAGCCGCGGGCGGCGGCGATCGACTTCAGCCGGCGGATCTGCTCGACGCACTCCTCGGGCGTGGCGTCCACCCGGCCGCCCACCGACACCTCGTGGTCGATGTTCTCGGTGAGGTCGGCGGCGTCGAAGGCGAGCACCAGGCCGCCGCCGCCGACGCTGTCGTCGAGGTCGACGACGAAGCTCTGGTGGCCCGGCGTGTGCCCGGCGGTCAGCACGGCGGTGACGCCGGGGGCGATCTCGGCGTCGCCGTCGGCCAGCCGCCAGTCGTGCCGCGGGTCGTCGAAGTCGATGCGGTGGATCGCGTGCCGCTCGGCCTCGGGGCGCAGGCCGAACTCGAGCTCGCGGCGCTGGCAGTGCACCGGGCGGCCGGTGAAGTGGCGCAGCCCGCCGGCGTGGTCGAGGTGCAGGTGCGAGAGCCCGACGGCGGCGACGTCGTCGACGTCGATCCCGACGTCGGCCAGCGCCTGCTCCAGCGGCTCCCCCTCCCGCGGCAGGACCGCCGAGCACAGCGGGTCGAACCGGCGGCGCAGCGCCGGGTCGCGCAGGTAGGCGGTGTTGAAGCCGGTGTCGAGCAGCAGCCAGCCGCCGTCGACGCGCAGCAGGACGCCGGGCACGGGCTCGCGCATGCGCTCCTCGGGCGGGGCGCCCTCCACCGAGACCGACTTCGGCAGCTCCTCCCAGCCGAGGGTGAGCAGGACGATCTCGCGCACGCCCGAGCGGGCCATGGCGCTCCTCTCGTCGGCGGGAGGGCCGGCGGCCGGCGGCCGCCGGCCCTCCCGAGGGTGTCAGGCGGACAGGGCGGCCAGGCGCAGGCTCATCGGGGCGGCGACGTCGTGCGCCTCCTCGACCCCCTGCAGCCAGGTCTGCGTGACCATGAAGTCCTGCCGGTAGGCGATGTTGGTCCAGCAGCCGGTGGCCGAGGCGAGGTCGCCGATCTCGGCGTAGACCGCCTCGTCGCCGGTGGCCAGCGCCTGCGGCAGCAGCTCCTCGATCCGCGGGTCGGAGCAGCCCAGGTAGTTCAGGCCGCCGTCCGCGGCGTACAGGATGTGCGCCGAGGTGTACGGGTCGGCCGCGTCGGGCCAGTAGCTGGCGATGTACACGTTCGGGGCGCCGTCCTGGTTGCCGATCCAGCCGAAGACCTGCGAGGTCGTGTAGCCCTGGACCTCCGGCGTGAACCCGAGGCCCTGCAGGTTCGCGCTGACCAGGTTGGCCAGCTGCTGGTCGTCGGGCGAGCTGGTGTCGTAGCCGATGACGATGGTCTTGTCCTCGGCGGACGCCGACTGCGCGATCTCCTGGAGCGGGGCGGTGTCGTGCTCGACCTCCTGGGTGTCGGTGCCCTCGGCCAGCATCCCCGCCGGGTAGTTGCCGGTCGCCTCCTCGCTGCGGCCGGCGAACACCTGCTCCCGCAGGCCGTCGAGGTCCAGCGCCTGCTGGAACGCCGTCCGCGCCGCGGGGTCGGCCAGCAGCCCGGTGTTCGGGTTGACGTACACCTGCTCGGTGGTGAACGACGGCAGGCTGTAGGTGGAGACCCCGTCGTTGCCCAGGTAGTCCTCCACGGCGGGCGCGTTGAGGCCGTGCAGGATGCCGTGCAGCTCGCCGTTGTTGAGCATCAGCTGCTGCGTCGACAGGTCGGTGATGACCGGCATGTCGATGGTGGTGAAGTGGACGTCGCCGCCCCACCAGTCCTCGTAGGCCTGCATCTCGTAGTGCTCGCCGACGTCGGCGCGGGTGAGCGTGTACGGGCCGGTGCCGGCGTCGTGGGTCTGCAGGTAGGTCTGGGCGAAGTCGTCGCCGGCCTGCTCGGCGAGGACGGTCGGGCTCATCATCTTCGGCCCGTACGGCGCGGCCAGGTAGTCGAGGAACGCCGAGTTCGGCGCGCTGAGGGTGATGACCACCTGGGTCGGGCTCGGCGTCTCGACCGAGGCGACGTCGGCGACCATGTACGCCGGGCCCTGGCCGACCGCGAGGCGGCGGTCGAAGGAGGGCTTGACCGCCGAGGAGTCGAACGGCGTCCCGTCGTGGAAGGTGACGCCCTCGCGCAGGGTGAGCGTGTAGACCGTGTTGTCCTCGTTCACCTGCCAGTCGGTGGCCAGCGCCCCCTCGATCTCCGGCTCGGCGGTGCCGGCCTTGTACCGCAGCAGGCCCTCGTAGAGGTTCTGGGTCAGCAGCAGGCCCTGCCCGGCGTAGTAGATGTCGGGGTCCGGCGGCTGGCCGGGGTCCTGCAGGAACGACAGGCGCAGGACGCCGTCGTCGGGCGCCGAGCTGGAGACCTCGGGCTGGCTGTCGCCGCCGCACGCGGCCAGCGACGCGGCCAGGACGACGGCGGCGACCGCGCCGAGCAGCCGGCGGCTCACGCGCCCACCCCCGCCAGCTCGGTGCGGGCGGCCAGGGCCTCGAACGCCGCGACGATCTCGTCGGTGCCGCGCCGGGCGCCGGCCTGCAGGTACTCCATGGCGTCGAGCGAGGCGGCGTGCCGTGCCTCGGTCGACCCGCCCACGCAGTCCTCGACCACGCGGACGTGGAAGTCGCGCTGGTGGGCGTCGGCGAAGGTGTAGTGCACGCAGACGTCGGTCAGCCCGCCGATCAGGATCAGCGTCTGGGCCTGCAGCGCCCGCAGCACGATCTCGAACTCGGTGCCGATGAAGCCGGAGTAGCGCCGCTTGACGATGTGGAACTCCCGGTCGTCGGCGGCGGGGTCGGGCAGCAGGGTCGGCCACAGGTCGGTGCCGGGGGCGCCGTCGACGCAGTGCCGGCCCTCCGCGCCGTCGAGCTCGCGGCCGAAGTCGATGCCGCTGGGGCGGTGCACCTCCTGGAAGAACACGATCGGGACGCCGGCGGCGCGGGCGGCGGCGACCAGCCGCTCGGCGCGCTCGACCCGGCCCTCGATGCCGGGCATGTGCGCGATGCCGACGACGTCGGCGGGCATGGCCCCGCCCTGCTGGATGTCGACGACGACCAGCACGGGCCGGCCGACGATCATGGGTTGCTGCACGGTCTCTCTCCTCGGTCCAGGGGGTTTCAGGCGTCCCGGAAGGTGCGGGCGGCGCCGGTGCCGGCCGACCGGGGGTCGACGTAGTCGGGTTCGGTGAGGCCGATCCGGCGCATGGCCGTGCCGGTCAGCGCCTCGCGGACGGCGCGGTGCGCGAGCAGGGCGGTGATGCCGGCGGTGCCGTCGTAGGGCGGGCTGACCTCGACGACGTCCATGCCGACGATGCCGACCTCGGCGGCCAGCCGGCGGACGGTGCGCAGGATCTCCCAGCTGGTCAGGCCGCCGGGCTCGGGCGTGCCGGTACCGGGGGCGAACGCCGGGTCGCAGACGTCGACGTCCAGGGAGATGTAGAGGTGGTCGGCCTGGTCGAGCGCCTCGTCGAGGGCCCGCTCCAGCACCGCCTCGAAGCCGTCGCGGCGGATCTCGGCCATGAAGTGGGTGCGGAGCTGGTGCTCCTCCATCCAGTCGAGGATCGGCTTGTCGGGCCAGTAGCCCCGCAGGCCCACCTGCACGAAGTTCCTGCCCGGGACGGCGCCGCTCTCGATCAGCTTGCGCATCGGCGTGCCGTGGCTGGCCAGCGAGCCGGGCGAGTCGGGCGCGGTGTCGGCGTGCGCGTCGAAGTGGATGATGCCGACCTTCCCGTGGCCGAAGTGGTCGGCCACGGCGGTGGCGCACGGCCAGGTGATGGCGTGGTCGCCGCCCAGGACGATCGGCACGACGCCGGCGTCGACGACGCCGCCGACGAACTCGCGGACCAGGTCGAAGGTGCCCAGCGTGTTGCCGACCAGCACCTCGGCGTCGCCGTAGTCGCAGGCGCGCAGGTGCTCCAGGGGGTCCACCCCGACGTCGAGGTGCGGCAGGCTCGAGCCGTAGCCGCCGATGTAGTCGGCGGAGCGGATCGCCATCGGGCCCAGGTGGGTGCCGGCGCGGCCGGTGACCGTGCCGTCCCAGGGCACGCCGAGGACCGCGACGTCGATCTCACCGGCGGTGAGGTCCTCCGGGGTGAGGCAGACCGGCAGCTTCATGAACGTCTGGATGCCGGCGAAGCCGCGCTCCCCGCGGGGTCGGTTGACCTGCACCGGCCCCGGCGTGCGCGGGGGCAGCTGCCAGTGCGGGAAGTCCTCGGCGCCCTTCAGGACGTGGCTGTGCGGGTGGTCGTGCGAGTGGTCGTGCGACACGGGTGGTTCAGGCCTCGATCCGGGGGTCGGCGGTGGCCTGCAGCAGGTCCACCAGGGTGTTGATCAGGACGTAGGCGACGCCGAGCAGGAGCATCACGCCGGCGATCGCGGGGAAGTCGTTGACCGGGATGCTCTGGGCCGTGTACTGGCCCAGCCCCGGCCACGCGAAGATCAGCTCGACCACGAGCACGCCGGCGAACATCAGGCCCACCTGCAGGCCGGTCATGGACAGCGCCGGGCCGAGCGAGTTGCGCAGCACGTGCCGGCGCACCACCTGCCCGTCGGACAGCCCCTTGGCGCGGGCGGTGCGGGTGTAGTCGGTGCGCAGCGTCGTCTGCAGCGAGGAGTGCAGCACCCGCCCGATGGCGACGGCGGGGCCGACGGCCACCGCCAGCCCGGGCAGGACCAGGTGCTGCAGCGCGTCGCCGAACACGTCGAACCGGAAGCCGATCAGCGAGTCCACGAGCAGCAGCCCGGTCGGTCCGGTGGGGGCGTCGGCGATGCTCGTGCGGCCGGTGGCGGGGAGCCAGCCGAGCGTCTTGTAGAAGAGGATGATCCCGCCGATCCCGAGCAGGAACACCGGCGCCGCCGCCCCGGTCATGAGCACCAGCCGGAACACCCGGGCGCCGGGCCAGCGCAGCGTCGTCGCCACGGCGAACAGCACGCCGAGGACGACGGCGAGCAGCAGGCCGAAGAAGGCCAGCTCGACGGTGGCCGGCAGGTAGGTGCCGATGTCGGCGCTCACCTCGCGGCGGGTCCGGTAGGACTCGCCCAGGTCGCCCTGCACCAGGCCGCCGACGTAGCGGAAGTACTGGGTGGCGATCGGGTCGTCGAGGCCCAGCTCGGCCCGCTTGGCCTCGACGGCCTCCTGCGAGGCGTTGGCGCCGAGGCTGGCCCGGACGCCGTCGGCGCCGGAGGCCTGCTGCAGGCCGAACAGGACGGCGGTCAGGACGAGCACGATGACGACGGCGGCGGCGAGCCGCTTGGCGATGAGGAGCAGCACGAGGTCCTCCCTTCTCAGCGGCCGGACATGAGGTTGCGGATGCCGTCGCCGGCGACGTTGGCCGCCAGCGACAGGAGGAGGACGGCGATGCCGGGCATGACCGGGATCCACCAGTCCTGCAGCAGGTAGCTGAGGTTGCGGGCGGTGTCGGCGCCGAGCTCGGGGGCCGGGGCCGACTGCCCGAGTCCGAGGAAGGACAGCCCGGCCAGGGTGAGCACCAGGGTGCCGATGTCGAGGCTGGCCGTGACGACGGCGGCGGGGACCGCGCCGGGCAGCAGGTGCCGCAGGGCGATCCGCACCGATCCGGCGCCGGCCAGCCGGGCGGCCTCCACGTGCGGCCGCGCCGCCAGCGAGCGGATCTCGCCGCGCAGGATGCGGGCGTAGAAGGGCCACCACACGATCGAGACGGCCAGCAGCGTGTTGAACAGCCCGCTGCCGAGCGCGGCGACGACGGCGATCGCGACGACCGGCGCGGGCAGCGCCAGGAACCCGTCGGTGATCCGCATGAGCAGGTTGTCGACCCAGCCGCCGCGGGTGCCGGCGACCAGCCCGACCAGGCCGCCGACGAGGACGCCGAGCGCGACGACGGCGAGCGCGGCCAGCCAGCTCGAGCGCAGCCCGTACAGGACGCGGGAGAGCACGTCGCGGCCGACGCTGTCGGTGCCGAGCAGGAACCCGTCCTGGCCGGGCGGGGTCGAGGGCATGCCGGCCGGGTCGAGCGGCCCGTGCGGCGCGAGCAGCGGCGCGGCCAGGGCGATCACGGTGATCAGGCCCAGCAGCCCGGCGGCGGCGAGGTCCCACCTCCCGCGGCGGCGGGCGGCGGGCCGGCTGCGGCCGGTGCGGGTCGGCGCGGGAGGGGCGACTGCCTCGGCGACGGCCATCTCAGATCTCCTTCTGGCGGATGCAGGCCACGCGGCGGGAGTCGGCGTCCATGAGCAGCTCGGTGCCGGTCCGCAGCCGTTCCAGCGGGACGAACAGCTGCGGGTCGGCGCAGGTGTCGATCGCGAACGGGCACCGCGGGTGGTACTCGCAGCCCGCCGGCGGGGACAGCGGCGAGGCCGGCTCGCCCTTGAGGGCGGGCGGCTCGACGCCGAAGTCGGGCACCGCGGCCAGCAGCGCCTTGGTGTACGGGTGCTTGGGCGAGCGGATCACCTCGTCGGAGTCGCCGATCTCGACGATCCGGCCGAGGTACATCACCGCGATCCGGTCGGAGACCACCCGGGCGACCGACAGGTCGTGGGTCACGAAGACGACGGCCATGCCGAGGTCGCGGCGCAGCTCCTGGACCAGGTTGAGCACGGTGGCGGCGAGCGAGACGTCGAGCGCGCTGGTCGGCTCGTCGCAGAGCAGCACCTCGGGCGGGACGACGGTCGCGCGGGCCAGGGCCACGCGCTGCCGCTGGCCGCCGGAGAGCTCGCTGCCGCGGGCGTCGTACACCGCCTCGGGCAGGCCGGTGCGGCGCAGCGCCGCCAGCGCGCGTTCCCGCCGCTCGGCCCTGGGCAGCTTCTCGGTGCGCAGCCGCTCGTCGAGCAGCTGGCCGACGGTCAGCCACGGGGTGAGGGAGGCGCCGGAGTCCTGGAACACCATCTGCGGCCGGCCGCCGCGGCCCAGGACGACGTCCCCCTTCGTCTGCTTCTCCAGGCCGGCGAGGACGCGCAGCAGCGTGGACTTGCCCGAGCCGCTCTCCCCCACCAGCGCCACGCACTCGCCCTCGCGGACGTCGAGGGCGACCCCGCGCAGCGCACCCAGCTCGGCCTTCTTCCCGCGGCCGGCGCGGACCTTGAAGACCTTGTGCACGCCGGCGGCGCGCGCGGCCCAGCCCTCCTCCGCCGCCGCCGGGGCGGTCGCCACGGGCGCGGCCGGCAGCGGCGGCGCGGGCGGGGCGACGGCGAGCCCGGTGACCGCCTGCGGCTCGGCGATGCACGCGCGCAGGTGGCCGGGCGCCGTGGGCAGCGGGTCGGGGACCAGCGTGGTGCAGGCGTCGGCGGCCAGGGGGCAGCGCGGCGCGTACGCGCAGCCGGGCGGCAGGTCGGCCGGGTCCGGGGCGCCACCCTCCAGCGCCTGGATCGGGCGGGTGCGGTCGGTGGACAGCGACAGCCGGGAGCGCATCAGGCCGACGGTGTAGGGGTGCGCCGGCTCCCGCAGGACGGTCGCGGTCGGGCCCAGCTCGGCGACCCGGCCGGCGTACATGACGGCGACGCGGTCGCTGACCTGCGCGGCGACGCCGAGGTCGTGGGTGATCAGGAGGACGCTGCAGCCGACCTCGTCGCGCAGCCGGCGCAGCAGCCCCAGCACCTGGGCCTGCACCGTGACGTCGAGCGCCGTCGTCGGCTCGTCGGCGATGACCAGCGCGGGGTCGCCGGCCACCGCCATGGCGATCATGACCCGCTGGCGCAGGCCGCCGGAGAGCTCGTGCGGGTAGCTGTCGAGCCGGCGCTCGGGTTCGGGGATGCCGACCGCCTGCAGCAGTCGCAGGGCCTCCGTCATCGAGCCCGCGGCCTCGGCGACCTGCCGGCCCACCTTCATCGTGGGGTTGAGCGAGGTCATCGGGTCCTGGAAGACCGCGCCCATCGAGGCCCGGCGCACGTGCCGGCGCACCTCGGGGCTCGCGGTGAGCATGTCGGTGCCCTCGACCAGCGCGGTGCCGCTGGTGCGCGGCTGCGAGGCCTCGGGGAGCAGCCCGAGCAGGGCGAGGCTCAGGACGCTCTTGCCCGAGCCGGACTCCCCGACCAGGCCGACGATCTCGCCGCGGCCGATCTGCAGGTCGATCCCCCGCACCGCCTCGACCTGCCGGCCGTTGCGGGTGAAGCCGACGTGCAGGTCCTGCACGTCGACCACGAGGTCGCTGCGGACGGCCGGCGCGGCGTCGTCCACGACGACTCCGGCGACGGCTGGTGCTGCCGATGCGGTCGAGCGCGGCATCCCGTTACCTCCGTGGGACGTGCCGGCTGCGAGGCAGCCGACGACGACTGTCTCCCGGGTTTTTGTCCCGCCGTGGAACGGGACCGCGGTCCCGTCTGCGCCTCTCGGACCAGGCCTCCTGGTCGGGGTGACCGGGAGCGGAACCCTAGGCGCGCCCCACCGGAGTGGGTCGGGCATCAGTGAACTGGCGCCACGTGACCCGCTGTTTCCGCTCGTGTTCCTTTCGTGTGACGCGGCGTCCCACGGGGGTGGCCTCGCTCACGGCGGTCCCGCTCCGTGGGACGGGCGCCGCCGGGGCCGGGCCGTCGGGTCCGCGCCGTGTCGACAGGCGGTGGTCTCCGGGGGCTGCGCGGCCACCGCGTGTCGACACCCGGCGACCACGCCGCCGGGCCGGCTCCCGGGGGTGACGTGCGACGAGGCCGGGTCCCGCGGTGTGGGACCCGGCCTCGGCGCACCTCGTCGGGGACACGCCCCCTTACAGGTCGCGCAGGTAGCGGCGGCGCTCCCAGTCGCTGACCTGCGCGTGGTACTCGTCCCACTCCCGCCGCTTCAGGTCGACGTACTCGTCGACGAACTGCGGGGCGAACACCTCGGCCACCAGCGGGTCGGACTCGAACGCGTCGACCGCCTCGAGCAGGGTGCGCGGCAGCCGCGGGGCCTCGCTGCCGGCCCCGTCGTAGGTGGCCCCCTCCACCGGGTCGCCGGGGTCGAGGCCCAGCTCGATGCCCTCCAGCCCGGCGGCCAGCATCAGGGCGAAGGCCAGGTAGGTGTTGGCGGCCGAGTCGACGCCGCGGTTCTCGACCGCGGGCCGGTTGGCCGGCATCCGCAGCATGCAGGAGCGGTTGTTGTGCCCGTAGGCGGCGTGGGTCGGCGCCCACGAGATCGAGCCGTCGGCCAGGCGGGGGGCCAGCCGCTTGTAGGAGTTCACCGTCGGCGTCGCGACGGCGGCGAGCGCGGGGGCGTGCCGCAGGATCCCGGCGGTGAAGGAGTAGGCGGTCTTGCTCCAGCCGTGGACGTCGTCGGCGTCGCGGAAGAGGTTCTCGCCGGTGCCGGCGTCCTCCAGGCTCATGTTGTAGTGGTGGCCCGAGCCCCAGCCGCCGGTCGTGGGCTTGGGCATGAACGTGGCCATGAGGCCGCACTGCTTGGCGATCTGGCGAGCCATGAGGCGGAACAGCGCGATGCGGTCGGCGGTCTGCAGCGCCGGGGCGTAGCCGAAGTCGAACTCGAACTGCCCGTCGCCGCCCTCGTGGTCGAAGCTGTAGACGCCGTAGCCCAGCTCGGCCATCGCGTCGACCATGCGGTCGAGGAAGGGCATCGCGTCGATCGTGCTCTCCAGGTCGTAGGCCGGGGTCGGGTCCAGGCGGCCGCTGACGGCCATCGGCACGAGCGCGTCGGTCTCGTCCTCGACCGGCCGGAAGACGTAGAACTCGGTCTCGACGCCGAGGTTGGCGACGAAGCCCCGCTCCGCGGCCCGCGCCACCTGCCGCTTGAGCGTCGAGCGGGGGCAGAGGGCGAACGGCTCCCGGCCGCCGAAGGACATGTCCGCCGCCATCCAGGCGAACCGGCGGTCCCAGGGCAGCACCTGCAGGGTGTCGACGTCGGGCAGGGCGACGACCTCGTCCTCGAACGGGTTCATCCGCCCGAGGTCGCCCATGCCGCGCGGGGTGTAGCGCTCGGAGCCGGCGAGCAGGTTGGGCAGGTGGTCGACGGGCACGACCTTGCTCTTGCTGCGGCCGTTGACGTCGATCCAGCCGCCGACGGCGTACTTCACGCCGCGGTCGGCCAGCGCGGCGGCCAGGTCGACGTGGTCGTCCTGCAGTGCGGAGACGGTGTCCATGGGTTCCTCTCGTTGCGTGCGGGGGTCAGGTGACGAGCAGCCGGGGCGCCGGCGCGACGCCGAGCGGGGGCTCCTCGGTGCGGCCGCGCTCGACGCGCTCGGCGATCGCGGTCGCGGCGGCGGCCAGCAGCCGCTCGCCGAGTTCGGCGGTCGCCTCCGACGGGCGGCCGGTGACGCCGTTGGTCGACAGAGACGGCGCGGTGTAGCGGAAGACGAGCCCGCCGGTGCGGTCCTCGTCGTCGGCGTCGGCGACGCGGTCGGTGCGGACCAGGTGCGGCGCGATCGCCAGGACCGCGGCCGTCTCGGCCCGGTTGGCGTGGATGTCCTCGCCGTCGGCGGTGACCTCGGCGAGCACGGCGGCGTCGGCGGCCCACCAGTCGACCGCGCCGACCCGCACCTCCGGCGCGTGCAGCCGCAGCCAGTCGGTCGCCGTCCCGATCGTCGCCGTGTTGCCCAGGTGGGCGTTGACCAGCAGCACCCGCCGCAGTCCGCTCGCCGCCGCCCAGGCGACGTGCACCTTGAGCACCTCGGCCAGCAGCGCCGGCGACAGCGACAGGGTGCCGGGCAGGGCGACCCCGTGGCCGTAGCTCACGCCCACCGGCACGGCGGGCAGGACGACGCCGTCGACGAGATCGGCCGCCCGCTCGCACACCGCGGTGGCGATGAGGGTGTCGGTGCCGGTGGGCAGGTGCGGTCCGTGCTGCTCGACGGCGCCGACCGGGAGCAGGCCGACCTCGGTGGGCCGCCGGGTGAGCCGCTCCTGCAGGTCGGGCCAGGCGGCGTCGGCCCAGCGCAGGGGGCTCACGCGGTGCGCCCCTGCAGCGCCTCCTGCCCGAACGACGACAGCGCCAGCGAGCCCTCCGGCAGCGCGAGCTCGCCGTTCTCCAGCCGGCGGCGCAGGTAGGTGAAGCTCTGCGCGGTCTGGGCGAACAGGTGGTCGCCGGCCACCAGCGGCACGCGGGTGGGCTCGCCGTCGGCGACGAACCGCGGCAGCGGCGCGACCAGGGTCTCGTGGTCGACGTTGAAGAACAGCGGGAAGGAGTAGCGCTCCTCCTTGACCTTGCGCACCCGGTGGGTGGTGGCGACGAACCGGCCGTTGGTCCAGGTCTCGAGGATGTCGCCGACGTTGACCACGAGCGTGCCCTCGCGCGGCGGGACGTCGATCCACTCCCCCGCGCCGTTGAGCACCTCCAGCCCGGGCGCGGTGGGCAGCAGCAGCGTGAAGCACTCGTAGTCGGTGTGCGCGCCGATGCCCACGGCGTCGACCGCCGTCGGGTCGTACGGGTAGTGGATCAGCCGCAGCTGCGACGGCGGCTTGGTGACGAAGCGGTCGAAGGCGTCGGCGGGCTCGCCCAGCGCCAGCGCGAAGCCGCGCAGCAGGGCGCGGCCGAGCGCCAGCACCGCGTCGTACCAGGCGCCGACCGCCTCCCGGAAGCCGGGCACCTCGGGCCACTGGTTGGGGCCGAGCATGCGGCCGGCGAGGTGGTCGGGGTCGTCGGCGGGCAGCTCGGCGGAGAGGTCGAACGCCTCCTTGAGGTCGCGCGTGCCGCCGGCGAAGACCTCCTCGCCCTCGGGCACGTAGCCGCGGTGGTTGGTCGAGCGCCCGATGTAGGTGCGCATCTTCTCCTCCAGCGGGAGGGCGAAGAACGCCGTCGTGACGCGGAGCAGGTCCGCGGCGAGCGCCGGGTCCAGGCCGGTGCCGCTGACGTAGAAGAAGCCGACGTCGCGGGCGGCGCGGCCGAGCTCGTCGGCGACCCGGCGGTGCGCGGCGGGGTCGTCGCCGAGCAGGCCGGAGACGTCGACGACGGGGACCTCGGTGAAGTCGGTGGGCGTGCTCATGCGGTGCGGACCTCCCGGGCGGTGCGGACGACGGGGCGGGGACGGCGGACGGGCAGCGCGGCGGCGGCCCCCTCGGTGGCGACCACGTGCCACCGGCGCAGCAGCGGGGTGCCGTCGGGGCCGGTGGCGATCTCCCGCAGCCCGGCGCCGTCGGCGACCAGCTCGAGGGGCGCGCCGGCCCGGGAGGGGAGGCTGGAGGCGGTGAGGACGACGCCGCCGCGGGCGACCGTGCCCAGTGCCACCTCGGCCGCGGTCCCGCCGCGGGCCCAGGCGACGTCGTCGCCGACGCGGACGAGGACGGCGGGCGCGCCGGTCGCCGCGTCGCGCAGCTCGACGGCGCAGCAGGTCACGGCGGGACCGGCGCGGCGGGCCCAGTGCTCGACGTAGGCCTCGTGCCGGCCGGTCTCGACGAGGGCGTCCGGCCCGTCGGCCTCGAGCCGGCCCTCGTCGGGGCCGCCGGAGGGGCGCAGGTCGACGACGCGGTCCCAGCAGGTCCACGGGCCGTCGGCGCGGACCCGGCCGGCGAAGCCCTCGGTCCGCGCCGGGTCCAGCGGCAGGCGCAGGTCGACGTAGTAGCTGCCGGCCTGCAGCCAGGTGACGGTGCTGGTGGTGTCGCAGGTGCCGTCGGGCCGGATCAGCAGGGTCCGCTGCCAGCGGCCGCGCAGCGCGGGATCGGGCGGGACGACGGGCACGGCCACCCCCGGGCGTCGGCCGGGCGCGGACGCCCGGGAACCGGACCTCCCGGGCTTTTGTCCCGCCGTGGCACGGGGGAGCTCCCCCGCTGCACCTCTCGGACCAGCCCCGCCCGCAGGCGGCGGAACCCTAGGTGCGCCCCGCCGCTCGGCGGGTCGTGCTCATACCAGCCGACCGCTGTGTCGGCCGGAGCACCGAGCCGTGAAGATCGTGTTACCCGGTCCGGGTCGAATCAGGGCGGCGTCGCTCGAGGACGGCGTCACTTGAGCGCGGAGCCGGCCTGCCACTCCTCCCACGGGATGGCCCAGTCGTAGATGTCGCCGTCGGCGGCCGACAGGGTCGGGCCGATCGAGTTCTTGATCTCCACGACGTCACCGGGCTGGGAGAAGTTGAAGAACCAGGCCGCGTTCTCGGTGGACATGTTGATGCAGCCGTGCGAGACGTTCTCGCGGCCCTGCTGCGCCACCGACCACGGGGCGGCGTGCACGAACTCGCCGTTGTTGGACAGCCGGACCGCGTACTCCACCGGCGTCCGGTAGCCGTTGGGGCTGTCGACCGGCACGCCGTAGGTGCTGGAGTCCATGACCCGGTCGCGGTTGAGCTCGGTGACCACGTGCGGGCCGTTGCGGCTCGGGAAGTCGGGGCCGCCGGCGCTGATCGGGAAGGTCTGCACCAGCTGGTCGCCGTCGTAGACCTGCATCTGGTGCGTCCCGGCGTCGGCGATCGAGACGTGCCGGTCGCCGATGCGGAAGGAGACCGTGCGGTCCTTCTCGCCCCAGATGCCGCCGCCGAAGTGCACCCCGTAGAGGTCGGCGTGCAGGATGACGTCGGTCTGCGCCGGCCAGTAGGTGGACGGGCGGAAGTGGACCTCGGAGTCGGTCAGCCAGCTCCACACGCCGTCGGTGGGCGTGGAGCTCTCCACGAGCAGGTGGCTCTCGACGGCGGCCTTGTCCTCGACCGGCTCGTCGAAGTAGACGCGGATGGGCAGCCCGACGCCGACCGTGGTGCCGTCGAGGGGGCCGATCGACGGCGTGCTCAGCGTCCCGGGGGTGGCGGTGGTGAAGGTGGTCGCGGCGGTGACCGCCTCGTCGTCCCCGCCGGTGGCGGTGGCGGTGAGGGTGTAGGTCGTGCCGTAGGCGAGGTCGGCCTGCGGCGTCCACACCTCGGTCACCGGCTCGCCCTCGCCGGCCTCCTCGGCGGCGGCGCCCTCGGCCAGGGCACCGGGGACCGGGGTGCCCGCGGCGTCGACGAGGGTGACCTCGCCGATCTCGCCGTCGGTGACCGTGATCTCCAGCGGGACGACCGGCGAGACGTCGGTCGCCCCGTCGGCGGGGGCGACGGCGAGCTGGGCCGGGCGGGCCTCGGCGGAGGACGGCGACGGCTCGCTCGAGGCGCCGTTGTCCTCCGCGCCGTCGGTGCACCCCACGAGGAGCAGCAGCGCTCCGGCCACCAGTGCCGCTGTGCGTCGCACCCGACCTCGTCCTTCCTCGCCCGCACCCGTCACCGGGTGCGCGTTCGCGCTGGTACGCGCCCAGTGTCCACCCCGGGACGGCGTCGGGGGGATCTTGGGCGCCCACCCGGGCGGACCCGTCCCGGTCCGCGCTGGTATCGTTCTCCTCCGGTCGCCCGGCACGCCGGTCGACACGCGCCATTAGCTCAATTGGCAGAGCAGCTGACTCTTAATCAGCGGGTTCGGGGTTCGAGTCCCTGATGGCGCACTCCTCTCGAGCGCGGTCCCGTCCTCCCGGACGGGGCCGCTCTGTCGTTCGGGGCTCCCCCGACGTGTCCGCGGGCGGTCCCGGGAACGCCTCAGCGCAGCCGCTCGGCCACCTGGCGCAGGCCGTCCCTGATCAGGCGGCCGTACCCGTCGTCGCCGAGCACGTCGATCGTGTCCCGCGCGCGCTGCAGGTGCTCGCGGGCACGGTCGGGATCGCCCAGCCGGCGGTAGCACTCGCTGAGGTTCAGGTGCAGCGACGGGTACAGGCCGGCCACCGGGAGCGTCACCCCCGCCGCCGCGGCCCGCGCCTCGGTGATCTGCTCGGCGGCCGCCAGCGCCCGCCGGTCCCAGAGCAGCTCGTCGCGCACGTCGACCTGCACGTCGGCCATGGCGTGCGCGAGCGTGCACCGGAGCAGCGGGTCGCCCCGCTCGCCGCCGATCTCCGCCCAGATCTCGGCGAACCGGTGGCGGGCGGCCTCGCGCTCGCCCTGGTGGCCGAGCCGCACCGCCTCGCCGATCCGGAGGAGCGTCGGGTCCGTGATCGGCACCGGCTCCTCCTCCCGCGGCAGCGACCGTGGTCCCTCAGCCGAAGAGGACGACGCCGCGGATGTTCCGGCCGGCCTTCATGTCGTCGAAGCCCTCGGCCACCTGCTCCAGCGAGTACGTCCGCGTGACGAGTCCGTCGAGCTCCAGCGTCCCGGCCACGTACTGCGACAGCAGGCTCGGGATGTCCCAGTGCGGGTTGCAGCCGCCGAAGAGCGCGCCCTGCAGCCGCTTCTGGAACACCGTGAGCAGGGTGTTCGGGATCGGGATGCCCACCGAGCGCATGGTGCCGGTGCCCGTGATGACGACCGTGCCCGCCTTGCGGACCGAGTTCGCCGCCTCGGCGATGTGCTCGCCGGTGGTGACGCCGACGGCCACGACGGTCGCGTCGGCACCCTGCCCGTCGGTCAGGGAGCGGGCGATCTCGGTGGCCTCGGCCATGGTCTCGGTGGCGTGCGTGGCGCCGAACTGCTTGGCGGTCTCCCGCTTGAACTCGACCGGGTCGACGGCGATCACCGCGCGGGCGCCGATGGCCCGGGCGGCCTGCACGCTGTTGATGCCGACCCCGCCCACGCCCATGACTACCACCACGTCGCCGGCCCGGGCGTCGGACATGTTGGTGACCGAGCCCCACCCGGTGGGGACGCCGCAGGCCACGAGCGCGGCCTTGTCGAGAGGCAGGTCGGGGTCGATCCGCACCGCCGACCGGGCGTCGACGACGGTGTGCTCGCTCAGCGCCGCCAGGCCGTAGGCCTGCGCCACCGGCCGGCCCTGGTAGGACATCCGGAAGCTGGTCGGGTCGTCGAGACGGGCGCCGCTGAACAGCCGCCCCCCGAGGTCGCAGAGGTTCTGCCGGCCGGTCGAGCACATCCGGCACCGGCCGCACACCGCGATGAAGCTGAGCACCACGTGGTCGCCCTCGGCCCACCCGGGGGTGTTCGGGCCGACGCCGACGACGACGCCGGCGCCCTCGTGTCCGCCGGCGAGGGGCAGCCGGAGGGGCGGCGCGGACCCGGGCGGGACGTCGTGGTCGTCGGTGTGGCACAGGCCGACGGCGGCCATCTCGACCAGCAGCTCCCCCTGGCGGGGTCCGTCGAGGTCGACCTCGGTGACCTCGTACCGGCCGGGCTGCGTGTGGAGCACTGCGCTTCGGGTCTTCACGGCTGCGTCTCCTGGGGATCCGGGGCTGGGCGGGTTCCGGGGCGGGGCGGAACCCGGGGCTGCGGCCCGGGCCGGGTGCTCGTGGCCGCCGAGCGGGGTGCGGGAGGGAGGGCGGCGGAGGGTTCGAGGACGCTGGGGTCCCGGATGCTAGCGGCGATCCCGGCCGCCGGGACCTCCTCGGCGCACGGTGCCGGCGCGCGCGGCGGCCGCTTCGCGGAACGGGGCCCGGCGGCCATGATGGGCGCGGTGGAGGAGCTGGCCGCCGTGCTCGCGCTGGTGGCCGCCGCGCTGTTCGCCGTCGCCTCCGCCGTGCAGCAGCGCTCCGCGGCCGCCCTGCCCGACGCGCGCGGGCTGCGCCTGCTGCCGGCGCTGCTCCGCTCGCCGCGGTGGTGGGCCGGCAACGCCGCGGACACCGGCGGGTACCTCGCCCAGGCCGCGGCTCTCGGGCTGGGCTCGCTGCTGCTGGTGCAGCCGCTCCTGGTGACGACGGTGCTCTTCGCGCTCCCGCTCGGCGCCCGGTGGGGCGGCCGGCGGCTCCGCCGCGCGGACTGGGCGTGGGCGGCGGTGCTCGTCGCCGCGCTGGCGCTGTTCGTGGTCACCGGCGACCCGACGGCCGGCACCGACACCGCCGGCTGGCGCCGCTGGCTGCCGGCGTGGCTCGTGCTGGCCGTCGTCGTCGGCGGGTGCCTGCTCGGCGCCGCGCTGCGCCGCGGCCCGTCGCGGGCGGTGCTGCTCGCGGTCACCACCGGCGTGGCCTACGGCCTGGCCGCCGCCCTCACCAAGGGGGTCGTGGACCGGCTCGACGAGGGGCCGGTCGCCGTCCTCACCGACTGGACCACCTACGCGCTGGTGGCCGCGCTGGTCGGCGGGACGCTGGTGCAGCAGTCGGCGTTCCAGGCCGGCCCGCTGGGCGCGTCGCTGCCCGCGGCGACCGTCGGCGAGCCGGTGGTCGCCGCGCTGATCGGGATCACCGTGCTCGGCGAGCGGCTGGACGCCGACGGCGCCGAGTGGGCGCTGGTCGCCGTCCTGGTCGCGGCGATGGCGGCGGCCACGGTGGCGCTCGCGCGGTCGGCCGACCGCGGCACGGCCACCGCCGCCGGGGTCAGCCACCCGTCGTGACGGGCTCGGCCCGCGCCCTCCCCCGGGCCAGCAGCGCGAAGACGAACGGCGGCAGCGAGAGCACCACGGTGGCCAGCGCGAGCAGCAGCACGTAGACCACGGTGTCGCCGGTGGCGAGCTGGCTCGGCGGGACGAAGCCGAGCACGAAGGAGAACCCGCAGCCGAGCAGCCCCGTCCCGCCGACCAGCCACACGCCGGGCAGGCCGCCGGGGATCCGGTAGGGCCGGGGCACGTCCGGCCGGGTGTGGCGCAGCCGGATGACCGAGGCGAACACCAGCGCGTACATCGCCACGATCACCTGCGCGGTGACCGCCGAGAGCATCCAGTACGACGTGCTGACGCTCGGCACGACCACGAACAGCAGCGCGAACAGCGAGCCCGCGACGCCCTGCGCGACGAGCAGCGCGACCGGGACGTCGTTGCGGTTGGTGCGGCCCAGCCGCGTCGGGGCCAGCCCCTCCCGCGCCACGACGGCGACGCCCTTGGCGGGGCCCAGGATCCACGGCGTGAGGTGCGCGATGCCGCCGATCGCCACCACCAGCGCCAGCGGGGCCAGCAGCCACCCCGCGGAGAAGGTGTCGAGAACGCTGGAGAACAGCTCCATCGTCCCGGAGACGAGGCTGATCTCGTGCTGCGGCAGCACGAACGCCATGAACAGCGAGCCGAGCACCGAGAAGGCGACGGTGACCGCCACCGCCAGCGCGATCGCCCGCGGCACGGTGCGGCCCGGGTCGCGCGTCTCCCGCGCGTGGAAGCCGGCCATCTCCATGCCGGTGAACAGCAGGATCACCCCGCCCAGGAACGCCAGGTCGTCCAGCTGCACGTCGGGCACCAGCGCCCCGGCCGAGAACGGGATCTGCGACGCGTTGCCCTGGAGGAGGAACACCGCCCCCAGGACGACGACCAGCAGCGCCGGGAGGATCGAGCCCGCGACCGTGCCCACCGCCCCGATCACCGACGACGCCCGCACGCCGAACAGCGCGGCCGCCGTGGTGCCCCAGAAGAACACCAGCATGACGACGACCAGGTACAGCTTGTCCGTGGCCAGCGACGGGTCGATCGCGTACGCCAGCGACGCCGCGATGAACGACAGCACGGTCGGGAACCAGGCGACGTTCTCGGCGTAGTCGCACCAGACCGCGAGGAACCCGGTGCGCCCGCCGAACGCCTCCTTGACCCACGCGTAGACGCCGCCGTCCCGCGGGAACGCCGTACCGAGCTCCGCGGCGGCCATCGAGATGGGGACCAGGAACACGGCGATCGACAGCGCGAACAGCAGCAGCATCGACCAGCCGTACTCGGCCATGACCGGCAGGTTCCGGGCGCTGACGATCGAGGCGACGTTGATCATGGCGAGGGCGAGCACGCCCAGCCGCGCCGTGCGGGCCGGCGCGCTCACCGGGCACCGGCGCCGCGGAGCGCCGCCACCAGCCGTGCGCGGACGTCGCCGTCCCCGGCCCCCTGCACCAGCACGGTGCCGTCGCCGGCGGTGAGGACGACCCCGCTGCCGCGCGGCCGCACCAGCGACTCGAACCGCCGCGCCGCGGCGTCGCGGCCCTCGGCGGTGGCGAACCGGTCGACGACGACGGTGGCCGCGTCGCCGGGGCAGCCGGCGGCCACCTCGTACGCCCGGCTGTCCAGGGCCGCCGGCGCGAGCCCGTCGGGCTCGTCGACGACCGAGCAGACCTGCAACCCCGCGTCGCGCACCGCCCGCTCCACCAGCTCGGCCGATCCGGGCGCGAACTCGGCCCGGTCCCGGGCGGCCCACTGGGCCAGGCCCAGGACGGCGAGCAGCGACGCGAGCACGGCGCCGGTCGCGAGCGCCGTGCCCGCCCGGTTCACGCGGCGGCCTGCCGGGGCGGCTCGGACGGGGCGGGCACGCCGCCCACGGCCTTGGGCACGAGGAGCTCGCCCAGCCCGGGGACGGCGAGGAAGCCCTCGGCGCCGGCGTAGCGCAGGCCCACCCGCGGCAGGTCGGCGACCGAGCGCACGGCCAGCACCCGCGGCAGCCACTCGGGGTCGAAGCGGGCGTTGAAGTCGCGCAGCGACCGGATCTGGAAGAACGGGTTGAGCACCCCGACCGCCCACCGGGCCACCCGCTGCCCCGGGGTGACGGGCACGTCGTCGGCGAACAGCCGGCCCCACATGGCGAAGTTCATCGACAGACGGGCCACCCCGCGGGCGCCCAGCGCGGTGGCGGTGGAGGCGATGAGGAACTCGGTCATCCCGTTCGGCGCGCCGGGGTCGTGGCGCATGAGGTCGAGCGTGTAGCCGAACGACGGCCCGTACGCGGGCACCAGCCGCAGGAACCCGCCCGGGACGCCGGCGCCGTCGACCGCCACGCACAGCAGGAACTCCGGGTTCGCGCCGGCGCCGCGCACGTCCTGCGACAGCGACATGGTGAACCCGCGCTCCGGGTGCTTGCCCCGCCACCGGGCGCTGATCGCGTTGAGCTGGTCGACCAGGGCCGGCGGCGCGTCGGACTCGGCGACCAGCCGGAAGGAGTACGACCGGCCCACCCGCCGGACGGCGGCGCGCAGCCCCTTGCGCGCCGGGCCGTCGAGGCCGAACCGGCGGCAGTCGATGATCGCCTCGTCACCGAGGTAGACGGAGGTGAACCCGCGCGAGGAGTACAGCGGCATGCTGGCCTCCCGCACCGCCAGCAGGGCCGGCGTCCACCCCCGCTCGTCGCAGGACGCGAGGAACTCGTCCAGCACCCGCACCACCGACTCGCGGGACCCCACCGGGTCACCGGACACCAGCGCGTAGCCGCCGAGGTAGGTGTAGGCGAGGAACGCCTCCCCGTCGGAGGAGAAGAAGAAGTTCTTGTCGTCGCGCAGCGAGAAGTACGCCAGGGTGTCCCAGCCGTAGGTGTGCACCAGGCGGGTGGCGTGCGCCCAGTCGTCCTCGGTGTGCGGCCGGTTCGCCACCACCGGCCGCAGCAGCAGGACGACGAGCAGCACCAGCCCGGTGACACCGAGCGCGAGCAGCGCCGCCGGCAGGAACGCCGCGACGAACGCGGACCCGTAGGTGTACGGCCCGTCGAGGCCCACCAGCCCGCCGAGGACCGTCTCCAGGGCCCCGCCCAGGGTGAGCGGGGGCTCGACGCGGTCGCGCTCGGCCCACAGGGTGGTCAACCCGAACAGCAGCACGCCGCCGAGGTAGATCGGCACGACGCGGGCGACGCGCAGCAGCGACGGCGGGTCGGCCGGCGCCCGGAACGCCGTCCGGTAGCGCAGCAGCGCCGCCAGCACCACCACGCACAGCGCCACGGCGACCGGGTGCGGGCCCTTCACCACGTGCGCCACGGCGCCGAGCGCGAACAGGCCGACCGCGAACTCCCAGGCCCGGCGCCGCCGCCGGGCCAGCCGGTCGGCGACGAGGAGCAGCAGCAGGCCGACCACCACCGAGGCGACCGAGCCGGTGACCGGCAGCGCCAGCGGGTCGATCGCCGGTTCCTCGGCGCCGAAGCGGTCGTGCAGCACGGGCAGCCGGACCACCAGGTGCAGCACGCCGGAGAGCGCGGTGACGGCGGCCAGCGCCCGGACGGCCGTCGGGTGCCCGGCCGACCGCGGTGGCGGCGCGGGCACCGGGTGCGCCGAGGGGGCCATCGCCGGCAGGGCCACCACGGACGCCTCCGCCGGGACCGGGGTGGGCGCGACCAGCGGGCGGGGCGCGCCCCCGGGTCCGCTCCCGGGCGGCGGGGCGAACTCCGGGCGCAGGGTCGGGAAGAGGATCACCTCGCGGATCGAGTCGACGCCGGCCAGCAGCATCACCAGGCGGTCGATGCCGATGCCCAGCCCGCCGGTGCACGGCATGCCGTGCTCGAGCGCGCGCACGTAGTCGAGGTCGACGTCGCCGGCCTCCGGGTCGCCGTGCTGCTTGGCCCGCGCCTCCGCCTCGAACGCGGCCAGCTGCTCCACCGGGTCGTTCTGCTCGGAGTAGGCGTTGCACAGCTCGAACCCGGCGACGATCAGCTCGAAGCGCTCCACATAGGCGGGGTCGTCGCGGTGCGTGCGGGCCAGCGGGGAGACCTCGCGCGGGTAGTCGGTGCAGAACACCGGCCCGACGACGGAGTGCTGCACCTTCTCGTCGTAGACCTCCTTCATCAGGCGGCCCGCGCCCCAGCCGGCCTCGTACGGGATGCCGAGCCGGTCGAGCACCGCCCGGGCCTCCTCGATCGGCATCGAGGGGTGCATGGGGGTGCCGGTGACCTCGGCGATCATGTCGGCGAACCGGCGGCGCGGCCACGGCGTCGCGGCGAGGTCGATCTCGTGGCCGGCGAACCGGACGGTGAGGTCGTCGCCGAGGGCGGCCCGCGCGGCCGCGGTGACCATGCCCTCGGTCAGGTCCATCATGTCGTGGTAGTCGGCGAAGGCCTGGTAGGCCTCCAGCATCGTGAACTCGGGGTTGTGCCGGGTGTCGATGCCCTCGTTGCGGAACACCCGGCCGATCTCGAACACCCGCTCCAGGCCGCCGACGATCAGCCGCTTGAGGTGCAGCTCCAGCGCGATGCGCAGGTACAGGTCGAGGTCCAGCGCGTTGTGGTGGGTGACGAACGGCCGCGCGCTGGCCCCGCCCTGGATGCTCTGCAGCACCGGGCCCTCGACCTCGGTGAACCCGGCGTCCTCCAGGTGGCGGCGGATCGCCCGCACCGCGGCGAAGCGGATGCGGAAGATCTCGCGGGTGCGCTCGTTGGCCTCGAGGTCGGCGTAGCGCTGCCGGTAGCGGGTCTCCACGTCGGTCAGGCCGGCGTGCGCGTCCGGCGGCGCCCGCAGCGCCTTGCCCAGGACGGCGAAGTCCTCCACGCACACCGACAGCTCGCCGCGCCGGGTGGTCATCACCGTGCCCTCGACGCCGATCCAGTCGCCGCGGTCGGCGTCGTCGAACTCCGCGTGCCGGTCGGCGCCGAGCACCTCGGTGTCGACGAACAGCTGGATCGCGCCGGTGCGGTCGCGCAGGGTCGCGAAGGTGAGGAACCCCTGCCGGCGCACCGCCTCCAGCCGCCCGGCGATCCGCACCCGGTCCGCCGTCCGGACGTCGGGCGGCAGGGCGGCGTACGTGGTGCGCAGCCCGCCGGCGGAGGCGTCGGTCGGGAAGCGGTAGGGGTAGGCGTCGATCCCGCGGGCGCGCAGCGCCCGCAGCTTCTCCAGCCGGTGCTCGCGCTGCTGCGCGGCCCGGCCGGCCACGTCGGCCGCACCGACCGTCGCGCCACCCCGGGCAGCGGCGGACGTCGTGGCCTGGGCCTCGCCAGGCGGGCGCACCCCGGACCCGGAGGCCCTCTGTCGCCCGCCTGGCGAGGTGGGCTCAGTGTGCGCCATCCCGGTCGGGTCCGCCGTCCCGCGCGCGGGGTGGTGGTCGGGCATCAGACCAGGCCGCGGTCCCGGGCCGCCGCCACCGCCGCGGCCCGGTCGCCGGCGTGCAGCTTGCCCTGGACGCGCCGGATCCGGGTGCGGGCGGTGTTCCGGGAGACGACCAGCGCCGCCGCGATCGCGGCCGTGGAGCGGCCCTCGGCCAGGTACCGCACCACCGCGAGGTCACGGTCGCCCAGGGGGACGACGGCGTCGGGGTGCATGGCGGCCTCCCTTCCGGTGGGCACCGGCGGACCGCGGGACGGCGCACCCGGAACGCTAGAGACCACGGCTCGAAGGGGCTTTACCGTTGCTGCCCCGGGTCTTACCTTTTCGCGCATCTGCCAGAGGGGACCGGGGAGATGCGCCCGCTGATCCAGCGCGCCACGCTCACGGGTTTCTCCGGGCTGGCCAGGTCCGTGGGCCTCGACCCGGCCGCGCTGCTGACCGAGGTGGGCCTGGACCCGGCCGACCTCGACAGCGGTGACGACTGGATCCCGGCCGCCCCGGTCGCCCGGTTGCTCGAGGCCGCCGCCCGGCGCTCCGGCTGCGAGGACTTCGGGCTCCGCCTGGCGGCGCTGCGCCGGCTGGGCACGCTGGGCCCGATCGCCGTTGCGCTGCGCGACGAGCCGGACCTGCGCGGCGCCGTGCACCTCCTGCTGGCCTACGAGCGCATCTACGACCAGGCGGTCCACCTGCGGCTGCGCGCCGACGGCGGGACGGCCGTCGTCGACGTGTGGCTGGAGCTCGGCGAGCCCGCCCCGCACGCGCAGCTGCTCGACCTGGCCATGGGCGCCGTCCTCGGCATCGTCCGGGCGCTGCGCGGCGCCACCTGGGCGCCCGGGTCGGCGTCCTTCGCCCGCTCCGCACCGGGCGACCCGACCCCGTGGCGGCGGTTCTTCGGCGCACCGGTCACCTTCGCCGCACCCGCCAGCGGGCTGGCGTTCCCGGCCGCCGAGCTCGCCGCACCGGTCGTCACCTCCGATCCCTCGCTCCGCCCGTACAGCCGGCAGTTCCTCCGCACCGTCGCCGCCGCGCCCGCGGAGACGACGGCCGCGCGGGTCGCCGAGGCGGTCGAGGCGCTGCTGCCCCGGGGCCGCTGCGACGCGAAGCAGGTCGGCCGCGCCGTCGGTCTCGGCCCGCGGGCGCTGCAGCAGCACCTGGCGGCCGAGGGCACGACGTTCTCCGCGGTCGTGCACGCCACCCGCGGCCGGCTGGCCGAGCGCTACGTGGCCACCGACCGGTACTCGCTGACCGAGGTGTCGCGGTTGCTGGGGTTCGCCGCGCCGAGCGCCTTCACCCGCTGGTTCCACCAGCGCTTCGGCGTCACCCCGACCGACTGGCGCCGGGCGGCCCGCGCGCACCCCGGGCCGGCGGTCCGGCCCGGAACCGTCCGCAGCGGGTGACGCCCCGCAGCACCGGGGTCGGGCAGCCTGCGCGGCGGACTTCGACCGGGGAGGTGGCCCGTGGAGTCGATGGGTGCCCGGCGCTGGACGGCCCGGGCCGCGCTGGCCCTGCTGGCGGCCGCGCTCGTGCTGCTGCTGGCCTTCACCGGCGGCGGCGGGCTCTGGCTCGTGCTGCTCACCGTCACCGCGACCGTGCTGGTGGTCGCGGCCGGGTTCTGGTTCCTCCTGCAGCGCGGGCCGCTGCGCTGGCTCGCCCTCGCCGTCGCGGTCGGTGCGCCCATCGCCGTCCTGGTGCTCGTCGCCGCGAACGACCTGCTGTGGCTGGCGCTGGTGGCCGGCGGCCTGCTGGTCGCGGCGATCGCGGCCGCCCGGACGGCGACCCGGCCGGACCGCTCGACGTGGACGCTGCCGGTGACCGGGGCGGCCCCCGCGCGGCGACCGTTCGTCGTCATGAACCCGCGGTCGGGAGGCGGCAAGGTCGGCCGCTTCGCGCTGCGGGAGCGTGCCGAGGAGCTCGGTGCCGAGGTCGTGCTGCTGGACCGGCCGGGCACCGACGTCCGGGCGCTCGCCCAGGAGGCGCTCGCCCGCGGGGCCGACCTGCTGGGGGTGGCCGGCGGCGACGGCACGCAGGCCCTCGTGGCGGAGGTGGCCGCCGAGCACGACGTCCCGTTCCTGGTGATCAGCGCGGGCACGCGCAACCACTTCGCCCTCGACCTCGGCCTCGACCGCGCCGACCCCGCGCGCTGCCTCGACGCCCTCCGCGACGGGGTGGAGGCACGGATCGACCTCGGCGCGGTCAACGGGCGGCCGTTCGTGAACAACGCCTCCTTCGGCGCCTACGCCGAGATCGTGGAGAGCCCGGCGTACCGCGACGACAAGACCCGCACCGCGCTCGACGCGCTCCCCGACCTGCTGGCCCGGCGGCGCGGCGCCCACCTGGTCGTCGACGTCGACGGGCAGCTGATCGACGCGCCGCAGGCGCTGCTGGTCAGCAACAACCCCTACGAGGCGTCGGACCTCGCCGGCATGGGCCGCCGCGCCCGGCTGGACGGCGGGGCGCTCGGTGTCATCGCGGTGCGCGTGGACACCGCACGCCAGGCGGTCGGGCTGCTGCGGGGCGCCCACCGGCGCGGGGTGCGCCGGGCCGAGGCGGCGGAGGTGGTGGTGACCGCCGACGTGCCCGAGATCCCGGTGGGCGTCGACGGCGAGACCGTGCGGCTGGCCACCCCCGTGCGCTGCGCCGTCCGGCCGGGTGCGCTGCGGGTGCGGCTCCCCCGCACGCGGCCCGGCATCCGCCCGCCGCGGGGCCTGCTCGACCTGCGCCTGCTGTGGGCGCTGGCGGCCGGCCGGACCGCCGCGGGCGGCGCGCCCGGGCGGGAGCGCGCTCAGGCCGGGGCCGGTTCCGGCGGGTCCGGCCGTTCCAGCGGGGCCGCCCCGGCCGGCGGCACGCGCTGACCGGAGGTCCACGTCGCCCCGGTCAGCGCCCGGTAGGCGCTGACCGCGGCCTCGACCGTGGGGAAGAAGTGCTGCAGCTCGATCGCCTCGGTCAGCCCGTAGCGCTCGACCTTGGCCCGCACGGGGTCCTTCATCTCCGCGAAGACCAGGGTCTGCCCGCGCTCGTCGAGCAGGCGGTCGAGCTCGAGCAGGACGTCGGCGGCGGTGGTGTCGACGTCGGTGACCGGTTCGGCCGCGATCACGATCCACCGGGGTGCCGGCTCGCGGCGGGCGATGGCCAGCACGTCGTCGCGGAAGGTCTTCGCGTTGGCGAAGAACAGCGGCGCGTCGAACCGGTGCAGGACCAGACCGGGCAGCTGCGCGGCGTCCGGGTGGGAGCGGACGTCGTGGTAGCCGGGCAGCCCGTCGACCCGCCCGAGGGTGGCCTGGTAGGGCCGCCAGGCCCGCCGGAAGACGTTGAGGATCGACAGCCCCACCGCGATGCCGATCCCCGGCAGGACGCCGAGCAGCGCCACCCCGGCGAAGGCGACGATGCACAGGCTGAACTCGACCCGGCGCTGGCGCCACAGGCGCGCCGTCCCCGGCAGGTCGGCCAGCGAGACCGCCGCCGTGATGACGACCGCGGCCAGCGCCGAGTCCGGCAGGTCCGCGAACAGCCCGGGCAGGAAGACGATCATCACGATCACGAGGGCGGCGCCGACCACCCCCGTGAGCTGGGTCCGCGCGCCGGCGCGTTCGGCGACCGCGGTACGGGACGCGCTGGTGCTGACCGGGAAGCCCTGGAACAGGCCGGCGGCCAGGTTCGCCGTCCCGATGCCGATCATCTCCCGGCCGCCGCGCACCTCCTGCCCGGTGCGCTCGGCGAAGGCCGACGCGGTCGAGATGCTGTCCGCCAGCGAGACCAGGGCGATGGCCAGCGCCCCGGCCACCAGCGCGGCGAGATCCGACCACTCCACCGACGGGACCGTCAGCGGCGGGAAGCCCTCCGGCAGCACGCCGACGAGGCCGACGCCGCGCTCGCCGAGGTCGAGCAGGGTGCTGAAGGCGATCGCCAGCACGACCATGACGAGCACCGCCGGCACCTTGGGCCAGAACCGCTGCAGCCCGAGGACCACCACGATGCAGCCGAGCCCCACGGCCGCGGCGGCGGGCACGACCTCCCCCCGCGCCACGCCCTCGACGAACCCGACGGCCTCGCGGACCAGCCCGTCGCCGTCCACGGAGAAGCCGAGGAGCTTGGGCAGCTGCCCGACGACGATCGTCAGGGCCAGCCCGTTCAGGTAGCCGATCATGGTCGGCTTCGACAGCAGGTCGGCGACGAAGCCCAGCCCGGCGATCCCGGCCGCGATCATGATGCCGGCGGTCAGCAGCGCCAGCATCGACGCCAGCGCCACCGCCCGGTCCGGGTCCCCGCCGGCGGCGGCCAGCGGCACGATCGTCGCCGCGATCATCGGCCCGAGCGACGAGTCGGGGCCGAGGACCAGGATGCGCGACGGCCCGACCAGCGCGTAGGCCAGCAGGCAGGTGATCGTCGTGTACAGGCCGGTGATCGGCGGCAGGCCGGCCAGCTCGGCGTAGGCCATCCCCTGCGGCACCAGCAGCGCGGTGAGCACGACCCCCGCCACGAGGTCCTTGCCCAGCCACGCGGGGCGGTAGCCGCGCAGGCCCGGCGGGACAGGGGTCACGCGGTCCTCCGGTAGGCCTCCCGCAGCCGCTTCTCGACCAGGATCGGGACGAAGGCCCGCACGCGGGCGCCCGCGAACGAGGCCAGCGCGGCCTCCGCCCGGCGGCGCAGCTCCTCGCGGTCCGCGCCGTACTCCGCCGCGAGCCGCAGCACCATGGTGTCGACGAAGGAGGCGTCGACGAAGGAGGTGTCGACGAAGGAGGCGTCGACCGAGGACGCGGCCGGTGTTTCGGCGGCCAGGGTCATGGCGAGCCCTCCTCGTCCCGTCGGCCGGCGGTGCGGCCGAGGGTCGCCGGGCCCGTCCGGCCCGGCATCACCCGCACGGGATGACCTCACGCACCCCGGTCCAGGGAACGGGCCGCGAAGCCGAAGAGGACGCCGAGGGAGTTGGTGGCCCAGTGCGCGCCCGCGCTCGCGAGCACGCTGCCGCTGCGCCGCCGCAGCTCGCCGAAGACCAGCCCGCCCACCGTGGTGAGCGCGACGGTGCCGACGGCGAGCAGCGCTCCCCCGGCTCGCGCGGCGGGCACGGCGTGCCACAGCCCGAAGAGGGCCGACGTGAGGACCAGGACCTGCCACGGGCGGCAGTGCCGGGAGAGCACGCCCCAGAGCACCGAGCGGAAGGCCAGCTCCTCGAACACCACCGTCCCGAAGGGGATGACCACGAGCGCGGTGCCCAGCGCGTCGGGCACCGGAAGGTCGTAGCGCGGGTCGTCGAACGCCGGCCGGCTCAGCGGGAGCGCGACGCCCACCGCGTAGACGACCGCGACGACGCCGACGGCGCCGAGCGCCCACCGGCTGCCCGGCCCGAGTCGGTCGCGCCCGAGGCCCAGCTGCGCCCACGTCAGGCCGGCGAGCCGCGCGACGGCGAGCAGGCCCACGCCGGCCAGCGCCCGGGCCCACCACGGCGGGCGCAGCAGGGAGGCACCCAGGTTGACCGCGACGAGGACGAGCACGACCACCCCGGAGACCACGAGGTCCCGGCGGGCGACGGCCGGCGTGGTCACCCGGCGAGCAGCTGCCGCAGGCGCTCGGTGTCGGCGTCGGTCCAGCCCGGCGGCTCGGCGAGCTCGGCCCACGCGTTCGCGTAGTCGGCCGAGTACCGGTGCCCGTGCCCGTCCGGCACGCCCGTGGAGAACGCCATGTCGGCGGTGACCTGCCAGAACGTCACCAGGGGGATCCAGAACATCTCCGCCGAGACGTCCGGGGCCGGCTCCTCCTCCAGCCAGTCGGGGCGGCTCAGGATCAGCTGCGGTGACCACCAGACGATCGGGTCGGAGGCGTTCTGCAGGTACACGACCCGCGGCCGCTGCCACGTGGCCACCGGCAGGGCGAGGTCGGGGGCCTCGTCGGCCCACCGCACGGTGCGCCCGTCCTGGAGCACGGGCAGCCACTCGGGGGTGTCCTCGTCGCGGTCGGCGACCAGCTCGCGCCACAGGTCGTTGAAGTTCGGCGGCCCGGCCCACAGCACGCCGTCGGTGCGGTTGCGGATGTCGGCCAGCCCGCTGAACGCGGCCTCCCCGCCGAAGGTGCCGAGGCTCTCGCCGAAGACGTAGAGCGCGGGGCGCTCGGCGGCGGGCAGCGCGGCCCAGACCCCGTAGACCGCGTCGAACAGGGCCCGCCCGGCGTCGCGCGCGACGGCCTGGTCGACGAGGAAGGAGATCCAGCTCGGCAGGTAGGAGTACTGCATGGCGACCATGGCGGTGTCGCCGTTGAACTCGTGCTCCAGGGCGGTGCTCGCCGCCGGGTCCACCCACCCGGTGCCGGTGGTCGTCGCCACCACCAGCACCGCCCGGTCGAAGCCGCCGGCGCGCTGGAGGTCGCGGACGGCGAGCGCCGCGCGGTCCTCCGTGTCCTCCGCCGACGCGAGCCCGGCGTAGGCCCGGACCGGCTGCAGCGCCGGGCGGCCCGAGAACTCCTCGAGCTCCTCCGGCGTGGGACCCGACCCGACGAAGTTGCGCCCCTGCAGGCCCAGTTCCTCCCACGCCACCAGCGAGGCGGGGCTCCCCGACCGCTCCGGCGCGGTGGGCTCCACCGCGCCCTCCGCCGTGCCGTCGTCCTTGACGCTGAACGCCGAGTTCGCCGCCTCCACCAGCCCGCGGAAGAGGACGCCGTTGAGCAGGACGACGGCGAGCGTGACCACCACGACGACCCCCAGCGGCCGGGCGATCCGGCGGGGCAGGAACCGGCCCAGGAGCCGGATCAGCCAGCGGGCCAGCCGCCGGACGGCCCGGGCGATCCCCACGAACAGCGCGAAGACGAGCACCGCGAGGACGACGATGCCGGCGGAGGTGTAGCCCCGCGGCGGGTCCAGGCCCATGAGCTCGTGGATGTCGCGCTGCCAGCCCGACCCGAGCCAGAGCATGACCAGGACCAGCACCGGCCCGAGGACGGCGAGCACGTGCCAGGAGCGCCGCCGGAACCCGGCCGACATCCGCCGCTCGGTGACCTCGGCGACGAACCAGGCGAGCGTCGTCCCCACGCCGTAGCCGATGGCGGCGGCGATCCCGGCGATGATCCCCTGCAGCACCCAGCCGCGCGGCAGCAGCGACGGGGTGAGGGTGGCGCAGCCGAACAGCAGGGCGCTCAGCGTGCCGCTCCAGGTGTACCGCGGCAGCCACCCCGGCCACCGCCGGCGGCGACGCCGCGGCGGCACCGGTCCGGGCGCGGCGGTCGCCTCGTCGGGGGCCGGGGGTGCGGTGGCAGGGTGCGCCGTCATTGCCGTCCTCCGCTCGTGGGAGCACCGACGCTAGGGACGCCCGGACCGGGCGAGATCGCACCGGGAGGATGAACCGCGACCGGCGGGGATCCGGGACCATGCGGCCATGTCGAGAGGCGAGGCACGCCCGAGGGGCATCTCCCGGACCCTGAGCCGGCGCCCGGTCACGACGTCCGGCCGGAGCCGGGCGCCGCGGCCGCGCGGGACCGTCCGCGAGCGGCTGCTCGCCGCCGCACCGGCCTGAGGCGGCGGCGCGTGCGCACCGACCTCCGCGCGCACCTCGGGTCGCGGCACGTGGCCCGGGTCGTCTACGGCTCGATCATCGGCCTCGCCGTCGTCGTGGTCCTGGAGGCGCACCCGCCGGGGCCCGGTGCGGTGGTCGTCTCGCTGCTCGGCACGGCCGCCGCGGTGGCGCTGGCCGAGGTGTTCAGCGAGGTCGTGGGGACCGAGACCAGCACCGGCCGGCCGGTCACCCGCGCGCAGCTCCGGCACATGGCGGAGGACGCCGGGTACGTGGCCTTCGGCGCCGGGTTCCCGGCCGCCTTCTTCCTGCTCGCGGGGCTGAGCTTCCTGCAGACCGGCACGGCCTTCACGATCGCCAAGTGGAGCGGCCTGGGGCTGATCGGCTTCTACGGCTACTGGGCGGCCCGCTTCGCCGGCGCCACGCGCGTCCGGGCGGTGGTCCGGGGCGGGTCCGTGGCGCTGGTCGGCGCCGCGCTCATCGTGCTCAAGGCGCTGGTGCACTGACCTCCGCGAGGAGGCGGGGGAGGCGGTCGTCGACCGCGGCCTCAGCCGGCCGGCGCGAGGACGGCCGGCGCGAACGGGAGCAGCTCCTCCTCGCCGTGCCGGATGACGACGCAGGTGGACTCCGGCACCTCGCGCCACACGCCGCGCAGGTTCCCGAGCGGCTCCGACACCACCATCCGGGCGTCGTCCGACAGCCGGTGCAGCACCGGGTTGTCCGGGTACTGCTCGCGCAGCGTCGCGACGGCGGTGCTGTGGAACAGCGACCGCGACCGCCCCTCGCTGGAGTACCGGAAGGCCCAGAGCGTCTCGCCGTCGGTCGTCGCCACCGTCATCTGCAGGGGGAACGGCTCGCCGTGCCGCCGACCGGCCTCCTCGATCAACCCCACCGCGCGGGCCACCGCCGTCGGCGGGTCCTGCTCGAGCCCGAAGGTGAGCGCGAGGTGGAAGAAGAGCTCCGAGTCGGTGGAGCCCTCGATGTGCGGGTAGAGCTCCGGCGCCACCGCCAGCGCCAGCTCGCGCTTCACCGCGGCGAAGCGGGCGATCGCGCCGTTGTGCATCCACAGCCGGCGCCCGTACCGGAACGGGTGGCAGTTGGTCAGCTGGACCGCCGTCCCGGTCGAGGCCCGGACGTGCGCCAGCACCATCGGCGAGCGGATGTGCCCGGCGACCTCGCGCAGGTTGCGGTCGTTCCAGGCGGGCTCGGTGCTGCGGAACAGCCCCGGGGTCTCCCGCTCGTCGTACCAGCCCACGCCGAACCCGTCACCGTTGGTGGGCTCGACCCCGAGCCGCGCGCGCAGGCTCTGCACGATGAGCGAGTTCTCCGGCGTGTAGAGCAGGTCCTCGATCAGCACCGGCGACCCGGTGTAGGCGATCCAACGGCACATCGCGGGCCTCCGGTGGTCGCAGGGGTGCCGGTGCCATCCCAGGCGCTCCGCGCCCGACCGGCGTCGTCCCGCCCGGATGAATCCGACCGGGGCCGCCCCGGCGAGCGACGTGGCGCGGGAGCGGGCCGCGGGCCCGGCCGGTGCGACCGGCCGGGCCCGGGGATGGGGCTCAGCCCGCGCCGGCGGAGGCCTGCTCTTCGGAGAACACCTCGCGCAGCTTGTCCTCCTGCTCCCGGCTGAGGTTGCTCTCGACCAGCACCATGTGCTGCCCGGCGAAGGCCTCCTTGACCCGGTCGACGACCGCGCCGGAGCTCAGCACGAACAGCGCGGACGTGCCCGGCTGGATCTCGTCGCGGACCCGCCGGATGAACGAGTCGTCGATGCCGACGTCGGTGAGGCTGCCCGTCAGGGCCCCGATGCCGGCACCGATCGCCATGCCGAGCAGCGGCACGAAGAAGATCAGCCCGAACAGGAAGCCCCAGAACGCACCGCCGAGCGCCCCGGCCCCGGCCAGCCCGGACAGCTGCTTGGTCTTGGGCTTGCGCGCCCCCTCCGGGTAGGTGACCAGCGCCGCGTCGTGGATCTGGATGAGCTCCTGCCGCTGCAGGTCCTCGAGCGTCATCTCGGCGATCTCCGCGCCGTCGGCGGTCGGGAACTTCCACACGGTCATCGTGGCCATGGGCTTCTCCTCGGGTTGCTCGACCGGGCCGGGTGGCCCGGGGTCTCAGGAATTGAGGATCTGGCTCTTCTGCAGCTCGAACTCCGCGTCGTCGAGGACGCCGGAGTCGTGCAGCTGCCCCAGCTCGCGCAGCTGGGCCAGCTTCGTGTTCGTGTCGAGCTGCGCGAGCGGGTGAGCGTGACGAGCCTGGCCGAGGAGCTGGGGGAGACGACGGCGGCCGT
>NZ_JBJGYO010000027.1:0-60960 GCF_054050035.1 Geodermatophilus sp. SYSU D00815
CCCCCCCCCCCCCCCCCCCCCCCCCCCCCCCCCCCCCCACCCCCCCCCCCCCCCCCCCCCCCCCCCCCCCCCCCCCCCCCCCCCCCCCCCCCCCCCCCCCCCCCCCCCCCCCCCCCCCGTATTCCGCTGGCACGGGCTGGGAGACTGGGCCCGTGCTGTTGCGGATGTCCTCCTTGTTCCTGCGCACGCTGCGCGACGACCCGGCCGACGCCGAGGTGCCGAGCCACAGGCTGCTCGTGCGGGCCGGCTACATCCGCCGCGCCGCCCCCGGCGGCTTCACCTGGCTGCCACTGGGCTACCGGGTCTTCCGCAACGTCGAGCGGGTGATCCGCGAGGAGATGGACGCCATGGGCGCCCAGGAGGTGCACTTCCCGGCCCTCCTGCCGCGCGAGCCCTACGAGGCGACCGGCCGCTGGACCGAGTACGGCGACAGCCTGTTCCGGCTCAAGGACAGGCGCGACGCCGACTACCTGCTCGGCCCGACGCACGAGGAGATGTTCACGCTCCTGGTGAAGGACCTGTACTCGTCGTACAAGGACCTGCCGCTGTCGCTGTACCAGATCCAGACCAAGTTCCGGGACGAGGCGCGGCCCCGGGCGGGCCTGATGCGCGGCCGCGAGTTCACGATGAAGGACAGCTACTCCTTCGACGTCGACGACGCCGGGCTCGAGGCCTCCTACACCGCGCACCGCGACGCCTACATCCGCATCTTCGACCGGCTCGGCCTCGAGTACGTCGTCGTCTCGGCGATGTCCGGGGCGATGGGCGGGTCGAAGAGCGAGGAGTTCCTGCACCCGACCGAGATCGGCGAGGACACCTTCGTCCGCTCCCCGGGCGGCTACGCGGCCAACGTGGAGGCGGTGCGCACCGTCGTCCCCGACCCGGTCCCGCTCGACGGGCTGCCGGCCGCGCACGTCGAGGACACCCCCGACACCCCCACCATCGAGACCCTGGTCGCGGTGGCCCGGCAGCTGTTCCCCGACGAGGGCTACACGGCGGCCTCGACGCTGAAGAACGTCGTGGTCACCCTCGTGCACCCGGACGGCGTCCGCGAGCCGCTGGTGGTCGGCGTCCCCGGCGACCGCGAGGTCGACGCCAAGCGGCTGGAGGCGCAGGTCTCGCCGGCCGAGGTGGAGCCGTTCACCGACTTCGAGGAGCACCCGGCGCTGGTCAAGGGCTACATCGGCCCCGAGGTGCTGGGCAAGGACAGCCCGACCGCCATCCGCTACCTGGTCGACCCGCGGGTCGTGCCCGGCACCCGGTGGATCACCGGCGCCAACGAGGCCGGCAAGCACGTCTTCGACCTGGTCGCCGGCCGCGACTTCACCTGGGACGGCGTCATCGAGGCCGCCGAGGTGCTCCCCGGCGACCCGGCGCCGGACGGCTCGGGCCCGCTCGAGCTCGCCCGCGGGGTCGAGATCGGCCACATCTTCCAGCTCGGCCGCAAGTACGCCGACGCCCTCGGCCTGCAGGTGCTCGACGAGAACGGCAAGCTCGTCACGGTCACCATGGGCTCCTACGGCATCGGGGTCTCCCGTGCCGTCGCCGCGATCGCCGAGTCCACGCACGACGAGCTCGGCCTGTGCTGGCCGCGGGAGGTCGCGCCCGCCGACGTGCACCTCGTCGCCACGGGCAAGGACGCCGCGGTCTTCGAGGCCGCCGAGGCGCTGGCCGGTGAGCTGGTCGGCGCCGGCCTCACGGTGCTCTACGACGACCGGCCCAAGGTCAGCCCGGGGGTGAAGTTCAAGGACGCCGAGCTGCTCGGCATGCCGACCATCGTCACCGTGGGCCGCGGCCTGGCCGACGGCGTGGTCGAGCTGCGCGACCGCACGAGCGGGGAGCGCCAGGAGGTGCCGGTCGGCGAGGCCGCCGCGCGGGTGCTTGCCGCCGTCCGGGGCTAGTCGCCGTCCGCGGGGCCGCCGAAGTCGTCGAGCACCCGCTCGAAGGGTGTGGGGTGCACGGCGACGTCGCCGGCGAACGGGTAGTTGAACCCGACCGCGACGAACAGGAGGCCACCGATCAGCACCGAGAGGCTGCCCACCATCACCACGTGCAGCTCGGCGCGCTCCAGGCCGAACAGCAGCGCGAAGCCGACGGTGACCAGTGCCCCCACGACCAGCGCGATCCACAGGCTCGCGGGGATGCCGCCCTCGACGAAGTCCAGCCGCTGGCTGCGCAGGCTCACGAGGTCGTTCAGCCGCTCCACCTCCGCGCCCACGAACGCCTGCTCCGCGGGCGTGGTGACGGTCGTGCCGGCGAGCGCGTCGGCCATCTCCTGCAGGATGTCGCGGGCCATGCCGGCTTCCCGGCGCTCCTGGTCCCGGGCGCCCGGGCCCGCGTCGCGGTCGAGGTCAGGGTCGCACTCCCCGCCGGGCGCGGGAACCCGATCCGGTGCCGGCTCCCCGCGCCGCGGCGCCCGGGCGGGTGGGCAGCCGGCCCCACGAGCCCTCGGCCCGGCCGGGACCGGGCACCCACGACCCCGCGTGGCGGAGCCGACCCGAGCTGGCCGTGAAGGGTTCCGCCGGCATCTGGCATGATGGACGGTCGAACACGGCGGTGGGCGGCCCTCTCACCGTTGCCGGCCGTGTCCCTGGCTCCGCCACCGGCGTACCCCCACACGTCGCGTCCGGCGAGCACCGACACTGCGTTCGAGGAGTACACCACCCACCGTGGCCACCAAGATCAAGCTCATGCGCCTGGGCAAGATGCGCGCGCCGTACTACCGCATCGTCGTCGCCGACGCCCGTACCAAGCGCGACGGCCGCTCGATCGAGACGATCGGCAAGTACCACCCGAAGGAGGACCCCTCCTTCATCGAGGTCGACAGCGAGCGCGCCCAGTACTGGCTGGGCGTCGGCGCCCAGCCGACCGAGGCCGTGGCGGCCATCCTCCGGGTCACCGGCGACTGGCAGAAGTTCAAGGGCGAGCCGGCCCCGGCCCCGATGAAGGTCGCCGAGCCCAAGCCGGACAAGAAGGCGCTCTACGAGGCCGCCGTCAAGGCCGCCGGTGGAGAGGAGCCCGCCGCGGGCGCCACCACGCCGAAGAAGAAGGCCGCCCCGAAGAACGCCGACGCGCCGGCCGACACCGTCGCCGAGGCCGCGGCCGCCGGCGGCGAGGGCCCGGCCTCCGGCGGGCCGGCTGCGACGCCCGCCGAGTAAGACGTGCTCGAAGAAGCGCTCGAGCACCTGGTCAAGGGCATCGTCGACCACCCCGACGACGTCACCGTCGACCTGCTCACCAGCCGCCGCGGCAAGACCCTCGAGGTCCGGGTGCACCCCGACGACCTCGGCAAGGTCATCGGCCGCGGCGGGCGCACCGCCAAGGCGCTGCGCCAGGTCATGACCGGCGTGGGCGGCCGCGGCCTGCGGGTCGACGTCGTCGACACCGACGGACGCTGAGCTCACTCCTCTGAGCACTCTACCCGGCACCCCGGACACCGTGGTCGTCGGCCGCATCGGCCGGCCCCACGGTGTCCGGGGTGAGGTGACCCTGGAGGTCCGCACCGACGACCCCGACCTGCGTTTCACCCCCGGGGCCGTCCTGCGCACCGATCCCGCGTCGCGCGGCCCGCTGACCGTCGCCCGCGCCCGCTGGCACCGCGAGGTCCTGCTGCTCACCCTCGAGGGTGTCGAGAGCCGCGAGGGCGCCGAGGAGCTGCGCGACACCCTCCTGCTCGTCGACGTGGCCGCGCTGCCGGCGCTGGACGACCCCGACGACTTCTACGACCACCAGCTGGTCGGCCTGACCGCCCGGCTGACCGACGACTCCGTGCTGGGCGAGGTCGCGGCGGTGCGCCACGAGGGCGCCGACCTGCTGGTCGTGCGCCGGCCCGACGGCGGCGAGGTGCTGATCCCCTTCGCCAAGGCGATCGTGCCCACCGTCGACCTCGCGGCCGGGCACGTCGTGGTCGACCCGCCCGAAGGCCTGCTGGAGCTCTGATGGGCCACCTGATGGGCCACCGCGTCGACGGCTTCCGGATCGATGTCGTCACGATCTTCCCCGAGTACCTGGCGCCGCTGCGCCAGTCCCTGCTCGGCAAGGCCGCCGAGCGCGGGCTGGTCAGCATCGCCGTCCACGACCTGCGGCGGTGGACCGACGACGTGCACCGCACCGTGGACGACGCCCCGTACGGCGGCGGCCCGGGCATGGTCATGCGGCCCGAGCCGTGGGGCCGGGCCCTCGACGAGGTGCGCCCGCCCGGCACCCGCCTGGTCGTGCCCACGCCGGCCGGCCGTCGGTTCACCCAGGCGATGGCCGCCGAGTGGGCGGCCGAGCCGGGCCTGGTCTTCGCCTGCGGCCGCTACGAGGGCATCGACCAGCGGGTCGCCGACTGGGCCGCGGGCGCCGGCCCGGTGTCCGAGGTCTCCCTGGGCGACTACGTGCTCGCCGGCGGCGAGTCCGCGGTGCTGGTGATGGTCGAGGCGGTCACCCGCCTGCTGCCGGGCGTCGTCGGCAACCGCGAGTCCGTCGAGCTCGACTCGCACGCCGACGGGCTGCTCGAGGGCCCCTCCTACACGCGGCCGGCGTCCTGGCGGGGCCTCGACGTCCCGCCGGTGCTGCTCTCCGGCGACCACGCGGCGATCGCTCGCTGGCGGCGCGCGGAGTCGCTGCGGCGCACCGCGGCCCGCCGTCCCGACCTGCTGGCCGCGCTGCCGGAGGACGCGCTCTCGGACGCCGACCGGGCGGTCCTCGAGGGTGGCTGACCGACCGCGGATCCGCGTCAGCGCGCGCGTCGTCCTGCTCGACCCGGCGGGCCGGGTCCTGCTGTTCGGCGCGCGGCTGGTCGACCTGAGCACCCCGCCCGGGCCGGTCCTGTACTGGTACACGCCCGGCGGCGAGGTGGAGCCGGGGGAGCCGGTGCGGCTGGCCGCGGCCCGGGAGCTCGCCGAGGAGATCGGTCTCGTCGTCGACCCGGCGGCCCTCGAGGGCCCGGTCTGGATCCGGCGCGTCGTCGTCCCGTTCCTGGGCGAGCTGATCGACGCGCGCGAGACCTACTTCGTCCTGCGCGACGTCGAGCACGAGGTGGACGTCAGCGGCCAGACCGAGCTGGAGGCGTACGAGGACCAGCCGTGGCGGTGGTGGCCCCTCGAGGACGTCGCCGCGAGCGGCGAGCGGTTCGCCCCGCGGGAGCTGGCCGCGGTGCTCCCCGAGCTGCTCGCCGGGCCCTGGACGGGGCCGCCGCGCGCCGTCGACTGAAGTTGTGGCACAGTAGAGAGCTGCTGCAGACGTCAGCGCCGCTGACGCGCGCTCTCCGCGAGAGCCGAGGCCCCCGGGAACGACCGCCGGGGCCGCGGGCTGTCCGGACCGGAACGAGCCACCGCTAGGACGACAGGACTGCTGAGATGAACACCCTGGACGCACTCGACGCCGACTCGCTGCGCGACGACATCCCCGAGTTCCGTCCCGGCGACACCGTCAAGGTGCACGTCCGCGTCGTCGAGGGCAACCGGTCGCGCATCCAGGTCTTCCAGGGCGTCGTCATCCGCCGTCAGGGCGGCGGCATCCGCGAGTCGTTCACCGTGCGCAAGGTGAGCTTCGGCGTGGGCGTCGAGCGCACCTTCCCGGTGCACACCCCGGTCGTCGAGAAGATCGAGGTCGTCACCCGCGGTGACGTCCGCCGGGCGAAGCTGTACTACCTCCGCGAGCTGCGCGGCAAGGCCGCCAAGATCAAGGAGAAGCGCGAGCCGGTCGCCCGCTGACCGCACGCACCGACATGTCGCGCCCGGGTCGCCCCGGGCTGCCCACGGCGGGTCCCGCCCGGCCGTACGCTGGTCCCCGATGAGCAGCGATCGGCCCGCGGGGCCCGCCGACCGCGTACCGGGGGACGACGGCCTGCCCGGCTCCGGGGAGCCGGAGGTCACCGAGGAGCAGCGGCCGGCGCGCTCCCGGCGCCGTCACGGCGGGGCGCCGAAGAAGAAGGGCTCGCTGCTGCGCGAGCTGCCGGTGCTGCTGCTGATCGCCTTCGTCCTGGCCCTGCTGGTCAAGACGTTCTTCGTGCAGGCGTTCTTCATCCCCTCCGGGTCGATGGAGCGGACCCTGCACGGCTGCACCGGGTGCACCGGCGACCGCGTGCTGGTCAACAAGGTCCCGTACTGGTTCGGCGAGCCCGAGCCCGGTGACATCGTCGTGTTCGAGGGCCCCGACACCTGGTCGCCGGAGATCCAGGTCTCCGAGCCCGGCAACTGGTTCTCCGGCGCGCTGCTCTGGCTGGGGCGCTCGATCGGCGTCGCGCCGCCCAGCGAGGACGACTACGTCAAGCGGGTGATCGCCACCGGGGGCCAGACCGTCGCCTGCTGCGACCCGCAGGGCCGCGTCACGGTCGACGGCGAGCCGCTCGACGAGCCCTACATCTACGAGGACAACCCGCTGGAATCGCGCGCCTTCGGCCCGGTGACCGTGCCGGAGGGGCGGCTGTGGGTGATGGGTGACCACCGGTCGGCGTCGGCCGATTCGCGCACCCACGTCGGCGACGAGCACGCAGGCACGATCGCCGTCTCCGACGTCATCGGAAAGGCCGCGGTCATCGTGTGGCCGCTCGACCGGTTCGGGTTGCTCGATTCCCCCGACATCCAGGGCACCGAGGCCGCGGGCGCGCCCGGCGCCGTGGTGGCCCCCGAGGTCGTGGGCCTGGCCACCGTCGTGCCCTTCGCGATGTGGCGCCGCCGGCGCCGGAATCGCTGACACCATTTCCGGAATGCCGTTCCCCGTTGCGGATGGGACTCGAACCGCGCGGAACGGCCGGCCGGTATTGCTCGCAGAAAATTCTCGGAGAAAGTTAAAGCAACCGTTTCACCCTTCCGATGGAGGTGTTGGAACTTCCCGGAGTTGAAACGGAGTCAGTTGTGTCTGCACCCATGGCGAGCACCGCCCGCGGCGTGACCCGCGTGCTCCTCCTCGCCGACAGCCCCGTGCTGCGTCGCGGCCTGGTCAGCATGGTCAACGAGACCGCCGGCATGCAGGCCGTGGGCACCCCGGGCGAGCTGCGCCGGGCCCTGACCCTGGTCGAGACCGCCCGTCCCGACGCCGTCGTGGTGGAGCTGGGCTCGGGCAGGGCCGCGACCCTCAACGCCTGCCGGGACCTGCGCCGCCGCTTCCCCCGCGTGACCATCGTGGCGCTGGCCACCTCCGAGGACCCGGCCGTGGTGAACGAGGCGATCGCCGCCGGCGTCCGCGGCTACCTGCTGCTCAACACCTCGCCGACCCTGCTCGGCTGGGCGATCCTGGCCGCCCGTGCCGGGCGCACCGTCGTCGACCCGCAGATCCGCCGGGTCGAGCCGTCGGCCGCGCCGGTGGGCAAGCCGTTCGTCCCCGAGGTGCCGCTGACCCGCCGCGAGCAGGACGTGCTCGACGAGCTCATCCAGGGCCAGTCCAACCGCCAGATCGGCCGCAACCTGTTCATCAGCGAAGACACGGTCAAGAGCCACGTGAAGGCGATCCTGCGCAAGCTGGGTGCCCGCGACCGCGCCCACGCGGTGTCGCTGGTCCTCTCCTCGCGGGGCGGCGGCGCGGGCGCCTGCACGTGCGGCGCGCACCCGCTGACCCCGGCCGACGCGGAGGCCTGACCCCCCGCTCCGCAGCCCCGGACCGTCCGCCTCCTCGGCGGTCCGACCGGCCCGGGCCGGTCCCCTCCGACGGGGACCGGCCCGAGCCATGTCCGGACGCCCTCGCGTCGGTCCCCCGTCGTAGGGTCGGACGGCGATGGCTCTGCTTCCTCCCCCCGCCCGCTCCGCTTCCCCCGAGCAGCCGGCCGACGAGCGTGCCGACGCGCTGTGGGACATGGAACGCCGCCTGCGCCGCCGCGGCTTCGCCGCGATCGCCGGCGCCGACGAGGCCGGCCGCGGCGCCTGCGCCGGGCCGCTGGTGGCCGCCGCCTGCATCCTCCCCGCGGGCCGGCGCGGCCGCGTGCCCGGGCTGGCCGACTCCAAGCTGCTCACCGCCGCCGCGCGCGAGCGGGTCCACGCCGAGGTGGTCGACCGCGCCGTGGCGTGGTCGGTCGTCGTCATCCCGGTCGAGGACCTCGACGCCCGCGGGATGCACGTCACCAACCTCGAGGCGCTGCGCCGTGCCGTCTGCGCCCTCGACCCGTCCCCGGACTACGTGCTCACCGACGGCTTCCCGGTACCGGGGCTGGCCGCGCCCACCCTCGCCGTCTGGAAGGGCGACCGGGTGGCCGCGTGCGTGGCCGCCGCCTCGGTGCTGGCCAAGGTCACCCGCGACCGGATCATGCTCGAACTGCACGACCGCTGGCCCGAGTACGACTTCGCCGGGCACAAGGGCTACATCACCGACGTCCACAGCGCCGCCCTCGAGCGCCACGGGCCCTGCCCGGAGCACCGGATGCGCTTCGTCAACGTGGCCCGGGCCCGCGATGCCCACCGCGCCGCCGACCGCGCCGCCCACCTCGCCACCCACGCCGGTCGGGCCCTCCAGCTGACCGGTTCCGGCGCGATGGTCGAGAATGGGTCCATGCGTCCGGTCGGAGACCTGCGATGAGCACCGAGGATCTCGAGAAGTACGAGACCGAGATGGAGCTGCAGCTCTATCGCGAGTACCGGGACATCGTGCGCCAGTTCACCTACGTGGTGGAGACCGAGCGCCGCTTCTACCTGGCCAACGCGGTGGACCTGCAGGTCCGGGAGGCCGGCGGCGAGGTCTTCTTCGAGCTCAAGCTCAGCGACGCCTGGGTGTGGGACATGTACCGGCCGGCCCGGTTCGTGCGCAACGTGCGCGTGCTGACGTTCAAGGACGTCAACGTCGAGGAGCTGGACAAGCCCGACCTCGAGCTGCCCTCGTCCTAGCCCGTCCACAGCCGGGGGGCGGATCCACAGACCGCGCCGGACGGCTGACCGCGGGCCGCCGGCGGGCGAGGGTCGAGGGGTGTCCACCACCTCGGACCTGGGGGTCCACGGCGAGCGGGTCGCCGCCGCCTACCTGACCGACGCCGGCCTGCGCGTGCTCGCCCGCAACTGGCGCTGCCGCGAGGGCGAGCTCGACATCGTGGCCCGCGAGGGCGACGCGCTGGTGTTCTGCGAGGTGAAGACCCGGCGCGGCACCGGCTTCGGCCACCCCGTCGAGGCGGTGACCCCGGTGAAGCAGCGGCGGCTGCGCACCCTCGCGCAGCGCTGGCTGGCCGCGCACGACGAGCACGCCCCGGAGCTCCGCTTCGACGTCGTCGGCGTGCTGGTCCGCCCGGACCGCCCGGCGCTGGTCACCCACCTGCGGGGAGCGTTCTCGTGACGCTGGCGCGCACGTGGTCGGTCGGGCTGGTCGGTGTCCACGGGGCGCTGGTCGAGATCGAGGTCGACATGGCGCAGGGGTTCCCCCAGACGGTGCTGGTCGGGCTGCCGGACGCGGTGGTGCGGCAGTCGGTCGACCGGGTGCGCGCGGCGATCACCAACGCGGGGGCCAGCTGGCCGCAGCGGCGGATCACCATCGGGCTGTCCCCGGCGTCGATGCCCAAGCAGGGCAGCGGCTTCGACCTCGCGCTGGCCGCCGCGCTGCTCGCGGCGGCGGGCACCGTGCCGGCCGCCGCGGTCGAGGACCTGGTGCTGCTCGGCGAGCTCGGGCTGGACGGGTCGGTGCGCGGCATCCGCGGCGTCCTCCCCGCCGTCCTGGCCGCCGCCCGGGCGGGGCACCGGCGGGTCGTGGTGCCGCCGGCCAACGCCGACGAGGCCGCGCTGGTCGCCGGCGCCGAGGTCCTCGCCGCACCCACGCTGGCCGCGCTCGTCGACCACCTGACCGGCGGGGACCGGCTGGTCCCGCACGCGCGCGGTGCCGTGCCGGCGGCCCGGCCCGGGCCGGACCTCGCCGACGTCGTCGGCCAGACCGCGGGACGGCGGGCCGTCGAGGTCGCCGCGGCCGGCGGGCACCACCTGTTCCTGACCGGTCCGCCGGGGGCGGGCAAGACGATGCTGGCCGAGCGGCTGCCCGGGCTGCTCCCGCCGCTGGACGACGACGCCGCGCTCGAGGTCACCGCGATCCACTCGATCGCCGGCACGCTGCCGTCGGGGGCGCCGCTGATCACCCGGCCGGCGTTCGAGTCGCCGCACCACTCCGCGACCCTCGCCTCCCTCGTGGGCGGCGGCTCGGGCCAGATCCGGCCGGGCGCCGTCTGCCGCGCCCACCGCGGCGTGCTGTTCCTCGACGAGGCGCCGGAGTTCCCGCGGGCGGTGCTCGACACCCTGCGCCAGCCCCTCGAACGGGGCTCGGTGACCATCCAGCGGGTCGGGGGCTCCGCGACCTTCCCGTGCCGCGCCCAGCTGGTGCTGGCGGCCAACCCCTGCCCCTGCGCCAGCGCCGCCGGCGACGCCGCCTGCACCTGCAGCCCGGTGGAGCGGCGCCGCTACCAGTCGCGGCTGTCCGGGCCGCTGCTCGACCGCATCGACCTGCGGGTCGACCTCCCGCCGGTCACCCGCGCGGCCTGGCTGGACGGGCTGGGGACGCCGGAGCCGACGGCCGCGGTGGCCGCCCGGGTGGCGGCGGCGCGGGCGGCCGCGGCGGAGCGCCTGCGGGGGAGCGGCCTGGACCTCAACGCGAACGTGCCGGGGCGGCTGCTGCGGGAGCGGTGGACCGTCCCGCGGGCGTCGCTGGCGCTGGTCGAGCGGGCCCTGGAGCGCGGCGCGCTGTCCGTGCGCGGCTACGACCGGGTGCTGCGCGTCGCGTGGACGCTCGCCGACCTCGCCGGGCGGACGGTGCCGGGCGCCGACGACGTGGCGGAGGCCCTGGGCATGCGGCTGCAGCGGGCCGCGGCATGACGCTCGACCAGGACCTGGCCGAGGCCGCGGCGGCGCCGGGGGAGCGCACCCCCGGCCTGCTGCGGGCGCGGGCGTGGCTCAGCCGGGCGGTGGAGCCCGGCACGATCGACCTGTGGCGGTTCGTCGACCGGCACGGCCCGGTCGAGGCGGTGCGGCGGATCCGGGCACGGCAGGCGCCCCCGCGCGTGCTGGGGCTGCTGGGGGCGCGCGCCGAGCGGGACGACGGCCTCGACGACCTGCGCCGCGCCGAGCGCTGCGGCGCCCGCCTGGTCGTCCCCGAGGACGACGAGTGGCCGGCGTTCCCCCTGCACGCGCTCACGGTGGCCACCGCCGAGGAGCCCGACGATCCGAAGCGCCAGTCCGACCGCACCGTCGCCCTGGTGCCGCCGCTGGCGCTGTGGGTGCGCGGGCCGGGCCGGCTCGACGAGCTGGTCGACCGGTCGGTGGCCCTCGTGGGGTCCCGCGCGTGCACGGCCTACGGCGAGCACGTCGCCGGCGACCTGGGCCACCGGTTGGCGGAGCGGGGGTGGACGGTGGTCTCCGGCGGCGCCTTCGGGATCGACGCGGCCGCCCACCGCGGAGCCCTCGCCGCCGGCGGGCCGACGATCGCCGTGCTCGCCTGCGGGGTCGACCGGCCCTACCCCGCCGGCAACGGCGCCCTGCTGACCCGCATCGCCGACAGCGGGTCACTCGTCAGCGAGTGGCCACCGGGCGCGGCGCCGCACCAGCACCGGTTCCTGGTCCGCAACCGGATCATCGCCGCGCTCACCCGCGGCACGGTGGTGGTCGAGGCGGCGGCGCGCTCCGGGGCGATGGCCACGGCCAACCGGGCGAGGAAGCTCGGCAGGTCCGTCATGGCGGTGCCCGGGCCGGTGACGAGCGCGATGTCGGTCGGCTGCCACGAACTCCTGCGCGGCACCCCCGACGACCCGGCTGCGCGGCCGGTCGCCTCCGCGGCGCACGTGCTCGAGGAGGTGGGCGGGCTCGGCGTCGACCTGGCCCCGCCCGCCGAGCGCCGGGACGACGTCCGCGACGGCCTCTCCGACGTCGCGCGGCGGGTGCTCGACGCCTGCCCGGTCCGGGTCGGGGTGGCCCCCGAGCGGCTCGCGGCCGTCGCCGGCTGCGACGTGCTCGAGGTGCTGCGCGTGCTGCCCGCGCTGGAGCTCGCCGACCTGGTGCAGTGGACCGGCACGGGCTGGCGGCTCGCGCCGTCGCCGGAGGGCGCCCGGCGCCGCTGACGTCGCGCGGTCGGTCGTGGGCAACCGGACGGCGCGGCGCCTTGACCGTGGCGGCCGCGCCACGGACGGTTGCCGCCGTGGCGGCATCGACGGCAGAGCTGCGCGCCGGGCTGCCCCCGGCGCTGGCCGAGGCGCTGGACGGGTTCGAGGAGCACCTGCGCGCCGGCCGCGACCTGTCCGAGCACACCGTCCGCGGCTACCTGGGCGACGTCGTCCGCCTGCTGGACCACCTGGCGCGGCGCGGCGGGACGACCGCGGCCGACCTCGACCTCGCGTCGCTGCGCAGCTGGCTGGCGAAGGGCCGCACGACCGGGCACAGCCGGGCCACCACCGCCCGCTCCGCCGCGGCCGCCCGCTCCTTCACCGCCTGGCTGCGCCGCAGCGGCCGGACGACGGAGGACGTCGGCCTGCGGTTGGTGAGCCCCAAGGGGCACCGCACCCTGCCCGACGTCCTCGACCCGGTCCAGGCGCGGGCGGTGCTCGACACCGCCGCCGGCGCCGACGAGCCGGTCGCGCTGCGCGACGCCGTCGTCCTGGAGCTGCTCTACGCCAGCGGCATCCGGGTCAGCGAGCTGGTCGGGCTCGACGTCGACGACGTCGACCGCGGCCGGCGGCTGCTGCGCGTGCTGGGCAAGGGCCGCAAGGAACGCAGCGTCCCGTACGGCGTCCCGGCCGAGCGGGCGATCGAGGCCTGGCTCGTCCGGGGCCGGACCGCGCTGGCCACCGGCGAGTCCGGTCCGGCGCTGCTGCTCGGCGTCCGTGGTCGCCGGCTCGACCCGCGCGAGGCGCGGCGGGTGGTGCACGCCGCCGTCCAGGCCACCCCGGGCGCCCCGGACATCGGCCCGCACGGCCTGCGGCACTCGGCCGCGACGCACGTCCTGGAGGGCGGTGCCGACCTGCGCTCGGTCCAGGAGCTGCTCGGCCACGCTAGCCTCGCCACCACGCAGATCTACACGCACGTGACGGTCGAACGGCTCCGTGCGGTCCACGCGCAAGCGCACCCCAGGGCCTGAGAGGACGGTCGAGTGCGGCAAGTACGGGGAATCCTCCCGACCGAGGCGGGAGCAGATGCAGGACCGAGGAGCGCAGATCGTGCCTGAGGCGACCATCCACCGGCTGGACGAGCACAGCGAGGACGCCGACGCGGCCCTGGCCGATCTCTGGGCGCGCTACGTCGCCGACCGCTCCCCGGAGCTGCGGGACCGGCTGATCCTGCACTACGCCCCGCTGGTGAAGTACGTCGCCGGCCGGGTCGGCAGCGGCCTGCCCTCGCACGTCGAGCAGGCCGACCTCGTCTCCTACGGCACGTTCGGGCTGATCGACGCGATCACCCGTTACGAGCCGACCCGCGAGGTCAAGTTCGAGAGCTACGCGATGGCCCGCATCCGCGGCGCGATCATCGACGAGCTGCGCAGCACCGACTGGATCCCGCGGTCGGTGCGCATGAAGGCCCGCCAGTTCGAGCGGGCCGTCGCCGAGCTGGAGAGCCGGCTGCAGCGCACCCCGAGCGACGAGGAGGTCGCCGAGGAGATGGGGATGGAGGTCGAGGAGGTCCGCAAGTTCCTCGGCCAGCTCTCCCTGGTCAACGTCGTGGCGCTCGACGAGCTGCTCGTCGACGACGACGGCGGCGGCTCGCCCCGCCTCGTCGACACCCTCCAGGACTCCACCGCCCCCGACCCGCAGGCGCTGGCCGAGCACGGCGAGGCCCGTCAGCTGCTCGCCCGCGCCGTCGAGCAGCTGCCCGACCGCGAGAAGGTCGTGGTCAGCCTGTACTACTTCGAGGGGCTGACGCTGGCCGAGATCGGCCGGGTCCTCGGCGTCACCGAGAGCCGCATCTGCCAGCTGCACACCAAGGCCGTGCTGCACCTGCGCACCAAGCTCGCCGACATCGCCTGACCGGTCCTCCCGGACCCGAGGGACGATGGATCCCGAGCGCGACCGCCACCTCGACGCCGTCCTGATCGGCGGCCGCGAGCCCGTGACGGTGGTCGTCGCCGACCACGACCCCGACCGGCCCGTCCGGTTCGCCGGGGTGGCGGCCGGCCTGCGCGCGGCCCTCGGGGACCGTGCGCTGGGCGTCGAGCACATCGGCAGCACGTCGGTGCCGGGCCTGGCCGCCAAGCCGGTCGTCGACGTCCTCCTGGCCGTGGCCGACGTCGAGGACGAGGCGTCGTACGCGCCGGCGCTGGAGGGTGCCGGCTTCGCCCTGCGGGTGCGCGAGCCGGGACACCGGATGTGCCGCACGCCCGCCCGGGACGTGCACGTCCACGTCCACGAGCCCGACGACGCGGCGGTCGCCGACTACCTGGATCTGCGCGACTGGCTGCGCGTGGACGAGGCGGACCGGCTCCGGTACGAGGCCGTCAAGCGGGAGCTGGCCCGGCGGCCGTGGCCCGACATGAACCACTACGCGGACGCCAAGTCCGACGTGATCGCCGAGGCGCTCGACCGGGCACGGCGCTGGCGCGCCTCCGGGAGCGGGCACGGCGCCACCTAGGATCCCCCCGTTCGAGGACGGCGACGACGGGGGCCGGGGGCGCGATGGGGCTGAGGGACCGGCTCGGCGGCGGCACGCAGGTCGTGCCGGTGCCCCTGGCCGACGGCGAGACCGAGCTCGCCCGCGAGGTCGCCGCCGTGCACCCCGGCACGCTCTCCTCGATCCCCGGCGAGCTGCTGCTCACCAGCGCCCGGCTGGTCTTCGCGCCCGTGCAGGGCAGCCGGGCGCCGACCGTCAGCTGGCGCCTCACCGGGGGGCGGGGCCCGACGCGGGCCGCCGACGCCCTCGCCGCGGTGCGCGCCGGCGACCGTCCCGGGCTGATGCGCCCGCCCACGCTCGTCGTCACCACCGGCGACGGCACGACGTGGGAGATCGGGATCCTCGCCGGGCGCCGCAAGCCCAACCGCTCACCGGACAACGCCACCGCCCGCGACCGCATGGTCGAGGCCATCCAGGGGCGCCTGGCCGGCTGAGGCCCGGCGTCAGCCCGGCTCGGACGTGGACCCGGGCCGGGTGGGCTCGCGGGCACCGATCACCGCGCCGACGAGCCCGCAGACCAGCACGCCCGCGGCGAGCACCCACTCGCCGGGGGTGTCCGGCGGCCGGTCCACGTCCGGCGGCGTCACGCCGACCGTCGCGTCGAGCCCGGCGAGCGCCAGGACGGCGAGCAGCGCGAACACCGCGGCGCCGATGCCCGCGCCGCAGACCACGCCGACGACGCACATGACGCGGTACTCGATCCGGTCGCCCCGCGTGGGCTCCGCCATCCCCGCCTCCCGTCCCAGACGCCGGCGGACCCTAGCCGTGCCACCGCCGGCGCAGCCAGGCCTCCAGCGGCGAGGTGAGGAACAGCAGGAACATCGCCCAGTAGCTCACCGCGGGCACCGCCGTCCCCACCACCAGCGCGACCACGAGCAGGCCGGTCGTGGCCAGCCCGGCGCGCGGCGGTTCGACGGGCCCCGCGTCACCGCGGCGCAGCGCGGGACGGCGCCACAGCAGCACCGACATCCCCGACAGGCAGGCCGAGCTCACGGTGATGCAGCCGATGTAGAGCACCACCGACAGGCGTTCGGGCCCGTACTCGCTGCTGACCACCTGCGTCACGAACGGCAGCAGCACGATCGTGAGGATCCACAGCAGGTTCAGCAGCAGGAACGCCCGGTCGTAGGCGCCGACCGACTCGACCAGCCGGTGGTGCGCCAGCCACAGCTGCGCGATGACGGCGAAGCTGAGGAAGAACGCGCCGAACTCGGGCGCCTCCGCGGCCAGTGCCGCGCCGAGGTCGGCCTCCTGCCCGTCCCCGGCGAACAGCTCCGCCAGGGGCAGCACCAGCAGCGTGATCGCGATGGCCACGACCGCGTCCAGGAAGGTGACGAACCTGTCGAGCCCGCGTTCGGTGCGCACCCGCGCAGGCTAGGGACTCCCGACCCACGGCAGGAGGCGCACGCGCACGGGGCGCAGCAGGGCCAGCGGGTCGAGGTAGGTCTCCGCGCGGCGCACACCCCAGTGCAGGCAGGCGTCCGCGGGGCAGCCCCCGTGCCCGCCCAGCAGCGTGCCGATCGGCGACCCGCGGGCGACCGCCTGCCCCGCGGCGACCGAGGGGTCGACCGGCTCGTAGGTCGTGCGCAGCCCGCCCGGGTGGTCGACGCTGACCACCGGCCGCCCGGCCACCGTCCCGGCGAACGCGACCACGCCGTCCCCGGCCGCGAGCACCGCCGCACCGGGCGCGGCTCCGAGGTCCACGCCGCGGTGACCGGCGCCGTAGGGCCCGTCCGGCGGCTCGAACGGCCGGGTCACCGGGGGCGGCCCCGGCAGCGGCCACGACCACACCGCGCCGGGGACGGCCGGCTCGGGGGCGGCCGCCGCCGGGGCGGGCGCGAGCAGGGCCAGGCACAGGACGGCGACGAGCAGGGAGCGCACCGGGCCACCCTGCGCCGCGGGCGGCGCCGCCGGCCCGCTCCGGCGGCGGTCTGTGGACGGCTCCGGAGCGCGGGGAGACCCGTCCCGCACGGCGGGTATGCTTGCCGTGCGATCCGTCTGCGACGGGTCGACTTCGCGCGTTCTCCCTCCCGCCGCACGGCGGGGCAGTCGCCACCTCGGTCCCGAGCGAGGGCCCCCTGCGGGGCAACCGCCGGGGGAGTGGCGCTGCGGAACGCCAGGGCGGCGCACCACCCGGTGCCCGCGTCAACCGAGGAGCGCGGTCCCGCGGACCGCGCGCAGACAGAAGGGCTGCACGGCATGGCAGTCGTCAGCATGAAGCAGCTGCTCGACAGCGGCGTCCACTTCGGGCACCAGACCCGCCGCTGGAACCCGAAGATGAAGCGCTTCATCTTCACCGAGCGCAACGGCATCTACATCATCGACCTGCAGCAGACGCTCGGGTACATCGACAACGCCTACGAGTTCGTCAAGCAGACCGTGGCCCACGGCGGCACGATCCTGTTCGTCGGCACCAAGCGCCAGGCGCAGGAGGTCGTCGCCGAGCAGGCCCAGCGGGTCGGCATGCCCTACGTCAACCAGCGCTGGCTGGGCGGCATGCTCACCAACTTCTCCACCGTCCACAAGCGGCTGCAGCGCCTCAAGGAGCTCGAGGACATGGAGCAGACCGGCGTCATGGCCGGCCTGTCCAAGAAGGAGCAGCTGGGCCTGACCCGCGAGAAGGCCAAGCTGGAGCGCTCCCTCGGCGGTATCCGCGACATGCAGAAGGTGCCCAGCGCCATCTGGATCGTCGACACCAAGAAGGAGCACATCGCCGTCGGTGAGGCCCGCAAGCTGGGCATCCCGGTCGTGGCGATCCTCGACACCAACTGCGACCCCGACGAGGTCGACTACAAGATCCCGGGCAACGACGACGCGATCCGCAGCATCACGGTGCTCACCCGCGTGGTCGCCGACGCCGTCGCCGAGGGCCTCATGGCCCGGTCCGCGCAGCAGGCCAACGCCGGCCGCGAGGACGGCGGCGAGCCGGTCATCGGTGGCGACGAGCCGCTGGCCGACTGGGAGCGCGAGCTGCTGACCGGCCAGCAGGAGGGCGCCACCCCGCTGCCGGAGACCCCGGCCGAGCCGCCGGCGGTCACCGCCGAGCAGGTCGCCCCGGTCGAGGGCGTCCCCGCCACCGGCAGCACCGAGACGGGCACCCAGGGCGCCCAGAACGGCTGACGCCGCGCCGTCCACCTTCCGAACCGCAACTTTCGAGGGAAGAGACATGCCTGCCTTCACCGCCGCCGACGTCAAGCGTCTCCGTGACGCCACCGGCGCCGGCATGATGGACGCCAAGAAGGCCCTGACCGAGGCCGACGGCGAGTACGACAAGGCCGTCGAGCTCCTGCGCATCAAGGGTGCCAAGGACGTCGGCAAGCGCCTCGAGCGCTCCACCACCAACGGCGTCGTCGTCAGCAAGGACGGCGCGCTGCTGGAGCTGGACTGCGAGACCGACTTCGTCGCGAAGAACGCCGACTTCGTCAAGCTGGCCGAGCGCCTGCTCGACATCGCGGTCGCGAACGAGCCGGCCGACGTCGCCGCGCTGCTGGCCACCGAGGTCGACGGCCAGACCGTCGAGAAGCTGATCGAGGCCGAGTCGGCCCGCATCGGCGAGAAGCTGGTCCTCTCGCGCTTCGCCGTCTTCGACGGCCCGACCGCGGTCTACCTGCACAAGCGGGCCACCGACCTGCCCCCGGCCATCGGTGTCGCCGTGCAGTACAGCGGCGGCAGCGAGGAGGCCGCGCGCAGCCTGGCGATGCACATCGCGGCCGCGCGCCCGCGCTTCCTCACCCGCGACGAGGTCCCGGCCGAGGCCGTCGAGACCGAGCGCCGCGTCGCCGAGCAGACGGCCAAGGAGGAGGGCAAGCCGGAGCAGGCGATCGTCAAGATCGTCGAGGGCCGGGTGAACGCCTACTACAAGGACTTCGTCCTGCTCGAGCAGCCGTCGATCACCGAGCCGAAGCGCACGGTCAAGCAGATCCTGGACGAGGCCGGCCTCACGGTCGACCGCTTCGTCCGCTTCGAGGTCGGCCAGGCCTGAGAAAGGACCCCGGTGCCCCCCACCGCTCGCACGCTCGCGGCGGGCCCCTGCACCGGGGCCACCCACCGGCTCCGTCCCCTCCGGGGACGGAGCCGGTGGCGCGTCCGGGCCCGCTCCGGCGGGCCCACCCCCGCAGGAGTGCGGCAGGATCCACCCCAGCCCGACCGAGTGAGGATGAGCCGTTGACCGACATCGCCGACCGGGAAGCCCCGCTGTCCGCCCCCACCGCGTTCGCCCCCGCCGACGGCCAGGGCTACAAGCGCGTGCTGCTCAAGCTGTCCGGCGAGACCATGGGCGGCGGCAAGGTCGGCGTCGACCCGGCCGTCGTCAGCGGGATCGCCCGCCAGCTCGCCGAGGTGGTCGCGGGCGGCACCCAGGTCGCGGTCGTCATGGGCGGCGGCAACTTCTTCCGCGGGGCCGAGCTGTCCCAGGCGGGCATGGACCGCACGAAGGCCGACTACATGGGCATGCTCGGCACGGTCATGAACTGCCTGGCCCTGCAGGACTTCTGCGAGAAGGAGGGCCTGCAGACCCGCGTCCAGACGGCGATCACGATGGGGCAGGTGGCCGAGCCCTACATCCCGCGCAAGGCGATCCGGCACCTGGAGAAGGGCCGGCTGGTCATCTTCGGCGCCGGCGCCGGCATGCCGTACTTCTCCACCGACACCGTCGCCGCGCAGCGGGCGCTCGAGATCGAGTGCCAGGTGCTGCTGATGGGCAAGAACGGGGTGGACGGCGTCTACGACTCCGATCCGCGCACCAACCCGGATGCCCGCATGTACCACCAGCTGGAGTACGCGACCGTGCTGGCCGAGCAGCTCAAGGTGGCCGACGCGACGGCCATCAGCCTGTGCATGGACAACGCCATGCCGATCGTCGTGTTCAACCTGCTGCAGGACGGCAACATCGCGCGGGCGGTCGCAGGTGAGAAGATCGGGACGCTGATCAGCCAGCCCGCCTGAGCGGCCGGCCGGTCCAGCACCCGCAGACGAGACCCGGCGGTACGCCCCGCCGGCAGGAGGAGAGACCCGTGATCGACGACACCCTGCTCGACGCCGAGGAGCGGATGGACAAGGCCCTGTCGGTCGCGCGCGAGGACCTGGGCTCGGTGCGCACCGGTCGCGCCGCTCCGTCGATGTTCAACAAGATCCTGGTCGACTACTACGGTGCCCCGACGCCGGTGCCGCAGATGTCCTCGATCACCGTGCCCGAGGCCCGCATGGCGGTGATCAAGCCCTACGACAGCGGCCAGCTCGGGGCGATCGAGAAGGCGATCCGCGACAGCGACCTCGGCGTGAACCCGACCAACGACGGCCAGATCATCCGCGTGGTCTTCCCGCAGCTCACCGAGGAGCGCCGGCGCGACCTGGTGAAGATGGCCCGCTCGAAGGGCGAGGACGCCAAGGTCGCCATCCGCAACATCCGCCGCCGCTCCAAGGAGGAGCTCGACCGCATCGCCCGCGACGGCGAGGCCGGCGAGGACGAGGTGCGCCGCGCGGAGAAGGAGCTCGACGACCTCACCGCCCAGCACGTCCACCAGATCGACGAGGCGGTCAAGCACAAGGAGGCCGAGCTCCTCGAGGTCTGAGCCAGACCGGTCGTCCGCCATGACCCCCCCGCCCGCGCGCCGTCCCGGTCCGCTCGAACCGGGCACGGTCGAGCTGCCCGTGCTCCCAGCGGGGCGCGCGCCCGACCGGGCCCCCGACGACACCGGGCCGATCCCGGTCGCCGGCGCCCGCCCGGCGCCGCCGCCGGTGCCACCGGCCGCCCCGGTCGCGTCGCCCCCTCCGCCCGCGCCGCCGACGGACGACGGCACCGCCGAGCTGCCGGTCGCCGAGCAGGCGCCGACCCCGCCGTCACCCGGGCGGGCCGGGCGCAACCTCGGCGCCGCCATCTCGGTCGGCCTCGGCCTCGGTGCGGTCATCGTGGTCTCGCTGCTGGTCTACCGGCCGGCCTTCCTGCTGGTCGTCGGGGCGGCGGTGCTGGTCGGCGTCGTCGAGCTCACCCGCGCCCTGCAGGCCGGGGGCTTCCGCCCGCCGCTGGTGCCGGTCCTCGTCGGTGCGGTGGCGATGCTGGCGCTGGCCTGGACCCGCGGCCCCACCGGGCTCGTCGTCGGCTTCCTGCTCACGGTGCTCGCCGTCGTCCTGTGGCGGCTGGCCGACGGGCCGGGCGGCTACCTGCGGGACGCCGCCGCCGGCGTGCTGATGGCGCTGTACGTGCCGTTCCTCGCAGGCTTCGCCGTCCTGCTGCTCGTCCCCGACGACGGCGTCGCCCGCGTGCTGGTCTTCATCGGGACCGTCGTCTGCAGCGACGTCGGCGGGTACGCCGCCGGCGTGCTGTTCGGCAAGCACGCGATGGCGCCGTCGATCAGCCCGAAGAAGTCGTGGGAGGGGATGGCCGGCTCCATCGTGTTCTGCGTCGCCGTGGCCACGGCCGTGCTGACCCTCACCTTCCACGCGCCGTGGTGGACCGGGCTGGTCTTCGGCACGGCGCTCGCGGCGTCGGCCACCATCGGCGACCTGGGGGAGTCGCTGATCAAGCGCGACCTCGGCATCAAGGACATGGGGCACCTGCTGCCCGGCCACGGCGGGATCATGGACCGGCTGGACTCGCTGCTGCCCTCGGCCGCCGTGGCCTACCTGCTGCTGGCGGTCCTCGCCCCGGCCTGAGGCGCCGAGACGTCCCACGTGGACCCCAGCGGCGCGAAGCCGCGCCGGGCGTACCAGTGCCGCGGCCAGTCCTCGCCGGCCGCCTCGAGCACGACGAGGTCGCAGCCGGCCTCCGCGGCCAGGGTGACGATCCGCGCCAGGACGGCGTCGGCGTGGCCCCGGCCGCGCGCCGACCGGTCGGTGACCACCGACTCGACCGCCGCGGTCGCACCGTCCACCCGCAGCTGACCGGCGGCCACCACCCGGCCCGCCTCCCGGACCACGACGTCGGTGACGGCGACGACCGCGTCGTTGCGCGCCTCGCGGCCGATCAGCTGCGCGACGACCTCGTCCAGGCGGTCGCCCGGGCGCGCGAGCTCCTCCCGCCACGACCGGTCCCACAGCTCGTGCACCGCCGCCTGCGGCACCACCTCGGCGCGCTCGCCGCCCGGCAGCGGGGCGGCCGGGCGGGCCATGAGCACCAGCTCGTCGGCGGACCAGCCCCGCGCGGCGAGCGCCTGCGCGACCCGCGACGCACCGGCCCAGCGCAGGGTCGCCGCCCGGGCCGTCCACCCGGCGTCGCCGGCCACCTCCGCCGCGGTCGCCGCCACGGTGGCGGGGGCGACCGGGTCCGACAGCAGCAGGCGGTTGTCGTCGCGCGACCACGGGAAGCGGCCGTCGAGCACCGCCACGCCGCCGGGCACGTCGCGGACCTCGGCCGCCCGGCGCACCGCGAGCGACAGGTGCAGCGCCAGCGCCCGGGCGAGCGCGTCGTCCGGCCGGGGCAGCACCGGGGGAGCGGGCGGGCGCCAGGGCACCACGGCCACCACCGCGCCCACCGGCAGCGGTCCGTACAGGTGGGGGAAGCGCATCGCCGCGGGGTCGCCGGGCGCGCCGGGCTCCCACCGCACCGGGCCGGGCAGCCGCGCCGGGTCGACGACGAGCAGCGCGAGGTCGCGCCGTCCCGGGAACCACCGCTCGGCCGGCAGGTGCACCTGGTCCGGGGTGGAGAGGTGGACGAACCCCACCTCGGCCAGCGACGCGGGGCGCAGCGATCCCTCGCGCAGCGCCGCCCGCCAGGCGGCCGGCTCCACCAGGTGCACCAGGAGGTCGGCGGTCACCACGGCATCCTGCATGCCACCATCCCTGCCGTGAGGGGCGAGCTGCCGTGACGGACGAGGTCGGGCCGGGGCCCACGGAGTGGGGGACGGCGGTCGGTGTCGGCCCGTGGCCCGGACCGTGGCCCGAGGACCCGCGCTACGACCCCGACCTGCTCGCGCACGGGGACCGGCGCAACGTCGTCGACCGGTACCGCTACTGGACCGTCGAGGCGATCGTCGCCGACCTCGACGCCCGGCGGCACCCGTTCCACGTCGCCATCGAGAACTTCGGTCACGACCTGAACATCGGGACCGTGGTGCGGACGGCGAACGCGTTCCTGGCCGCGGAGGTGCACGTCGTGGGCCGGCGGCGCTGGAACCGCCGGGGAGCCATGGTGACCGACCGGTACCAGCACCTGCGCCACCACCCCGACGTCGCCGGGCTGGCCGCCCACGCCGCCGCCGAGGGGCTGGTCCTGGTGGCCGTCGACACCGGCCCGGGGGCCGTGCCGCTGGAGACGGCGGACCTGCCGCAGCGGTGCGTGCTGCTCTTCGGGCAGGAGGGCCCCGGCCTGACGCCCGAGGCGCGCGCGGCCGCCGCCCTGACCGTGTCGATCGCCCAGTTCGGCTCGACCCGGTCGATCAACGCCGGCGTCGCCGCCGGGATCGCGATGCACGCCTGGATCCGGCAGCACGCCGACCTCGGCGCGCCGCGCTGACTCACCCGAGGGGCGGGTCGGGGTCGACCCCCCGCGCCCGCAGCGCCGCCTCCACCGCGTCGCAGACGGTGCGGACGACCGCCACCCGCGCCCAGCGCTTGTCGTCGCCGGCGATCACGTGCCAGGGCGCCACCGCGGTGTCGGTGCGCTGCAGCATCTCCTCGACCGCCGCCTGGTACTCCTCGCGCTTGCCCCGGTTGCGCCAGTCCTCGTCGGTGAGCTTCCAGGCCCGGTAGGGGTCGTCGCGACGGGACTCGAAGCGCCGCAGCTGCTCCTCCGGCGAGACGTGCATCCAGAACTTCACGATCACCGTGCCCTCGGCGGCGAGGGTGTCCTCGAGGTCGACGATCTCGCCGTAGGCCCGCTGCCACGCCTCCCGGGGGGCGAAGCCCTCGACGCGCTCGACCAGCACGCGGCCGTACCAGGTGCGGTCCAGCACGGCCATGCCGCCCCAGCCCGGCAGCACCGGCCAGAACCGCCACAGGAAGTGGTGCCGCTTCTCGTCGTAGGTCGGGGCGGCGAACTGCGCCACCCGCACGTGCCGCGGGTCGAGCTCCTCGACCAGCCGCTTGATCGCCCCGCCCTTGCCCGAGGCGTCCCAGCCCTCGAACAGCACGAGCAGCGGCGGGCCGATCTCGCCCGACCCGATCTGACCGCCGAGCAGCAGCCGCAGGTGCACCAGCCGACGCTGCGCGGCGGTGAGCTCCTTCTTCGCCTCCGCCTTGCCCAGGCGGATGCTCAGGTCGACATCGGAGAGCCGGCTCATGCCCTGAGCGTGGCAGGACGAGCGCGATCGCACCGGCCGCGCCTGCCGGACGGCCGGCCACCCGTCCGGCACGATGACAACCGGACACAGCGCGTCAGCGAATGATCACTGCGCGTGGGCAAACCTCACGGGGGTGGTGAGGAGGCAACCGCATGGGGACGACCCGCCCGGACGACGCCGACGCGTCGCTCCCGTCGGGGACGGCGGAGGTTCCCGCGTCGCCGGCCGAGGAGCCGGCGGACTGGGACTCGGGCTGGCTGCCCGGGTGGCTGGAGGACGAGGAGCCGTCGTCCGGGGAGGACGCCGGGCCGGTGCCCGCCGACGACGCCCGGGACGACGCGGTCGACGCGGACGACCCCGCGCCGGCCGAGGGGGACGCGGACGCCGAGGACGGCGAACCCGCCGCCGACGCCCCCGGCGACGAGCCGCCCGCCCCCCGGGCCGCCGAGGAGTCGCAGCCGGACGACGACGTCCCCGAGGACGGCGACGGCCCGGCTGATGACGACGGCCCGGCCGGTGACGAGGACCCGGCCGAGGGCGACGACCCGGCCGAGGGCGACGACCCGGCCGAGGGGGAGGGGACCGACGAGCCCGCCGAGGTCCTGCCCCTCCCGGCGCCGGCCTCCGCCGTCGCCGAGCTGCCGACGGTCGTCGTCCCGCACGTGGTCGTCACCGCCCGCCCGCGGCCCCGCCGCCGCGCCCGGCTCTCGGTCGCTGTGGGCCTGCTCGTGGCCGGCGTCCTCACCGGCGTCTCCCTGGTCGCCGGCCGCTCCGACGACCCGCGCCCGGCCGCCGACGCCGGGACGTCGACGGTGAGCCCCACCCGGACCCCGACGCCCACGCCGACCCGGGCGCCCACCCGGGCCACCCCGGCGCCGGCGCCGGCGCCGACCTCGGCCGCCCCGACGACGGCGGCCGCGCCGACCGTCGTGCCCGTCGCCCCCGCCCCCGCCGTCCCGGCCCGGGTGCGAGCCACCACGCCGCGCAGCACCGCGACCGCCGCGCCGGCGCCGCCGGCCCCCGACGTCGTCGTGCCGCCCGCCCCGCCCGTCGTCCCCGAGGTGCCGGCCGACGTCGACCCGGTCGAGCCCCCGGTCGACGAACCGGACCCGACGCCGACGCCGACGCCGACGACGACGCCCGCGCCGCCCGACGAGCCGGACCCGACGGCGACGCCCGCGCCGCCCACCGACGGCGACGGGGCCGGGGACGGCCAGGGCGACGGCGCGGGCGAGGGGGACGCCGCCACCCCGACCCCGGCCCCGCAGCTCACCGCCACGCCCACGCCGAGCCCGGTCCCCTGACCGCGGCGGTCAGCCGCGGGGCAGCGCCTCGACCAGCCCGCACTCGTGGGCGAGCACGATCGCCTGCGCGCGGTCGCGCAGGTCGAGCTTGGCGAGGATGTGCCGGACGTGGCTCTTCACCGTCGCGAGGGAGATGAACAGCTCCTCGGCGATCTCGGTGTTCGAGCGGCCCGCGCCGATCAGCGCCAGGACCTCGGTCTCCCGGTCGCTCAGCGGCGCCAGGCGCTCGCGCGCGGCCGGCGGCCCCTGCGGCGTGCGCACGTAGTGGGCGACCAGCCGCGCCACGATCGCCGGCGCCAGCGGCATCTCGCCGGCGGCCGCCGACCGCACCGCCGCCACCAGCCGGTCCCCGCCGACGTCCTTGAGCAGGTAGCCGGCCGCGCCGGCCCGCAGCGCCTGGTACGCGTGCTCCTCCCCGTCGAAGGTGGTGAGCACGAGGATGCGGCTCGGGCAGCCGGCCGCCACCAGCCGGCGGGTCGCCTCGATGCCGTCCACCCGCGGCATGCGCAGGTCCATGAGGACGACGTCCGGACGGCGGTCGAGCACCACGGCGACGCCCTCCTCGCCGTCGGCGGCCTCGCCGAGCACGTCCACGCCGGCGAGCTCGAGGATGAGCCGCAGCCCGTCGCGCACCAGGGCCTGGTCGTCGACCAGCACGACCGACGTCACCGCGCCGCCTCCAGCACCAGGGGCAGCCGGGCCCGGACGACGAACCCGTCGGCGGCGGGCCCGGCCTCGAGGGAGCCGCCGTGCATGCGCGCCCGCTCCCGCATGCCCACGAGGCCGTGGCCGCCCCCCGGCCCGCCTCCGGGACGGCCGCGCCGGTTGGCCACCTCCACGGACAGCGCGTCCGCGCCCGCGCCCACCCGCACCCGCACGGGGGCGCCCGGAGCGTGCCGCCGGGCGTTGGTCAGCGCCTCCTGGACGATCCGGAACACGGTCAGCTGCAGGCTCGGCGGGGGAGGGGCCGGCGGCAGGTCCAGCCGCAGGTCGACCTCGGCGCCGGCCGCGCGGGCGTCCTCCACCAGCGCGGGCAGGTCCGCCAGGCCCGGCTGCGGTCGCAGGTCCTCGTCCTCGGCCGGGTCGCGCAGCAGGCCCACGACCCGGCGCATCTCGGTGAGGGTGCGCGCGGCGGTGGTGCGGATCCGGTCGACGGGCACCGCCGCGCGCTCCGGCGCCCGCGCCAGGGCGGCCGCGGCGGCGTCGGCCTGCAGCGCGATCACGGTGATCTCGTGGCCGATCACGTCGTGCAGCTCGCGCGCGATGCGGGTGCGCTCCTCGGCGGCGGCCACCCGCTCGGCGGCGTCGCGCTCGCGGACCAGCTCGGCGGTGAGCTCGCGCAGCCGGGCGTTCTGCGCCCGGTCGTGCGCCACCAGGCGGCCGGCCACCGCCGGGCCGACGATGGCCAGGGCGGCGCCGATCGCGGCCTGCCAGATCTCGGGGCCGAGCAGGGTCACGACCACGCTCGTGGTCAGGGAGACGGCGGTGACGACCACGACCCGCCAGGTGTTCGGGTCGTGCAGCGCGAGGGAGTAGAAGAGCAGCCCGGCCATGACGTAGCCGAGCAGCAGGTAGCCGCCGGGCGTGGGGACGGCCCAGGCCGCCGTCATCGCCAGCGCCGCGGCCGCGGGCTGCACCCGCCGCCAGGCCAGGGGCAGCGGGATGGCGAACGCGACCAGCACCGACACCGCCGGGGACGCGACGGGCGCGATGGCGACCTGCGCCAGGGAGGCGGCCACGAACCCCGCCGCCAGGAGCACGTCGGCCCGCGGCGGCACGAGGGACGGGTGGGTGGACCGGGTCACGGAGCGGAAGCGTAGGGCGGATCGGGCCCGCCGCCATCAGCCCGAGGGCTGAGCGCGCAAGCCGCCCGCGGGGCGATGCCCGCCGGTCGCGGCGTCCCTAGCGTTCCCGCCGCATCCAGCCGAAGCGTTCGAGGAGCTCCCGTGACCACCACCGCACCCCCCACCCCGACGGCCACCGGCCGCCCCGTCCTCGTCCCCACCACCCGCGTCCTGGCCGCGCTGTTCGGCGCGCTCAAGCTCGGCGCCACCGCCTGGTTCGTCCTGTTCGCCACCGCCGAGCAGGGTGGCGACCCCCAGGGCGTCGGCGACTGGTCGGTGGGCGTGTGGTCGGTGCTCCTCGGCGCCGGGTACCTCGTCATCGCCGCGCGCCTCGGGCGGGATCCCAGGGTCCTGCCGTTCACCGTCGGGCTCGCCATCGCCGACGTCGCGTTCAGCTTCGTGAAGTTCTTCGTCTACGACGAACCCGAGGCGATCGGCTTCACGGTGACGACGCTCGTGCTGCTCGCCCTGGTGGCCGCGGCGTCCCGGCGCCGCCGCGCCGCCTGAACGCCGGACGGGCTCCGGGGTGACGTTCACCTCGGGGCCCGTCGCGCCGCCCGCGCCGGTGGGACCATGGACGACGCCATGACTGCCCTCCCGCTCGTCTTCGACGCCCCCCGCCGGGGCAAGCCGCCGCGCCACCTCGCCGACCTGTCCCGCGAGGAGGCGCGCGCCGCCGTCGCCGAGCTCGGGCAGCCGGCCTTCCGCGCCGACCAGCTCGCGCGGCACTTCTACCGCGGCGTGACCGACCCGGCGCGGATGACCGACCTGCCGGCCGCCGTCCGCGAGGACCTGGCGCAGGCGCTGCTGCCCGGGCTGCTCACGCCCGTCCGGCACCTGTCGGCCGACGGTGGCCGCACCCGCAAGACGCTGTGGCGGCTGCACGACGGCGCGCTGGTCGAGAGCGTCCTGATGCGCTACCCCGACCGGGCGACGGTCTGCATCTCCAGCCAGGCCGGCTGCGGGATGGCCTGCCCGTTCTGTGCCACCGGCCAGCAGGGCCTCACCCGCAACCTGTCGGCCGCCGAGATCATCGGCCAGGCGGTGGCGGCCGCCGCGGCGATGGCCGACGGGGAGCTCCCCGGCGGCCCGGGCCGGCTGTCCAACGTCGTCTTCATGGGCATGGGGGAGCCGCTGGCCAACTACGCCCGCGTGCGCCGCACGCTCGACGCCCTGGTCACGCCGGCGCCGCACGGACTGGGGCTGTCCCAGCGCTCGGTCACGGTCTCGACCGTCGGGCTGGTGCCCGGCATCCGCCGGCTGACCGAGGAGGGCCTGCACGCCACCCTCGCCGTCAGCCTGCACGCCCCCGACGACGAGCTGCGCGACACCCTCGTGCCGATCAACACCCGCTGGAAGGTCGCCGAGGTGGTCGAGGCGGCCGACGAGTACGCCCGCCGCACCGGCCGGCGCTACTCGGTGGAGTACGCCCTCATCCGCGACGTCAACGACCAGCCCGAGCGGGCCGACCTGCTGGGCCGGCTGCTGGAGGGCCGGCTCGCGCACGTCAACCTCATCCCGCTCAACCCCACCCCCGGCAGCCCCTGGGACGCCAGCCCGCTGCCGGCGCAGCGCGAGTTCGTGGCCCGGCTGCGCGCCGCCGGGGTGGCGACGACGGTGCGCGACACCCGCGGCCAGGACATCGACGGCGCCTGCGGCCAGCTGGCCGCGGCGGACCGCGTGGAGGGCGTCCCGGCGGTCGCCCTGCCGACCCCGTCCGCCGAGCCGGCGGTGGCGCTGGGCGCGGAAGCCGACCAGTGAGCGACGCCGTCGTCCCGGCGGCCGAGGCGCACGGGCACACGCACGCCGACGTCTCCGGCGGGTGGCTGCGGGCGGCGGTCTTCGGCGCGATGGACGGCCTGGTCAGCAACACCGCGCTGGTGGCCGGCGTCGGCGGCGGCGGCGTCCCCTCGCGGGCGGTCGTGCTCACGGGCGTCGCCGGGCTGATCGCCGGCGCGATCTCCATGGCGCTCGGCGAGTACACGTCGGTGAAGACGCAGAACGAGCAGCTCGACCTCGAGGTCGACAAGGAACGCCGGGAGATGGAGCGCAACCCCGCCGGCGAGGTCGCGGAGCTGGCCGAGATGATGCGCGTCCGCGGGGTGGACCCGGTCCTCGCGGACGAGGTGGCCGAGCAGCTGCACCGCGACCGCGAGGCGGCGCTGCGGCTGCACATCGTCGCCGAGGTCGGGATCAACCCCGCCGACAAGCCGTCGCCGTGGGTGGCGGCGGTCTCCTCGCTGCTCACCTTCTCGGCCGGCGCGGTCTTCCCGCTGCTGCCCTACCTGCTCGGCCTCCCGCTGCTGTGGGTGGCGCTGCTCTCCGGCGGCGTCGGCCTGTTCGCCGCCGGCGCGCTCTCGTCGCGCTTCACCCCCCGGCCGTGGTGGTACGCCGGGCTGCGCCAGCTGCTGTTCGGCGCGGTCGCGGCGGGCGCGACGTACCTCATCGGGCTGGCGATCGGGACGACCGTCGGCTGACGGCCGCCGCGGCGAGGTCCGCTACTTGGCGCGCCAGGCGTTCTTCCGGCGGACCCGGTCCATCAGGAAGATCAGCACGAGCAGGGCGGCGATGCTGATCAGCCACACGTTCTCGACGTTGCCCTCGTGGTTGCCGATCAGCAGCAGGAGGATGAAGGCGGGGGCCAGCCACCAGGTGCGGCGCCCCCACTTGCCCATCTCACCGTGCCAGCCCCAGTCCTCGGGCCGCTCGTGCTCGACGGGGTGCGCCCCGGCACGGACGACGGCCTCCTCGCGACCGGGCTGGCTCACCCGCTGGGTCGCCGGGTTGTCATGACGGGATTCCTGCACCACGGTCGTCATCTTGCCAGGACGGGTCCGCCGGAAACCGTCCGGGACCGCCTCGCGAGTCGGACGCGGCGTGCCGTCGGGGAGGATCCCCGGTGTGGCTCCTCGTGAGGTGACGGTCCTCGGCTCGACCGGCTCCATCGGCACCCAGGCGATCCAGGTGGCGCAGCAGAACCCCGACCGGCTGCGGATCACCGCGCTGGCCGCCGGCGGCGGCGACGTCGCCCGGCTCGCCGAGCAGGCGCTCACCCTGGGCGTGCGCACCGTCGCCGTGGCGCGGGCCACCGCCGCCCAGGACCTGCAGCTGGCCTTCTACGCCGCGGCGCAGCAGCGCGGCTGGGCGAAGGGGGAGTACGCGCTGCCCGAGATCCTGGCCGGGCCGCGCGCCGCCGAGGAGCTGGCCGCGCGGCCCGCCGACGTCGTCCTCAACGGGATCACCGGCTCGATCGGGCTCGGCCCGACGCTGGCCGCGCTGCGGGCCGGCACCACCGTGGCGCTGGCCAACAAGGAGTCCCTGGTCGCCGGCGGCGACCTGGTCACCGCGGCGGCCGCGCCCGGGCAGCTGGTGCCGGTCGACTCCGAGCACTCCGCGCTGGCCCAGTGCCTGCGCGGCGGGGCCCGCGGCGAGGTGGCCCGGCTGGTGCTCACCGCCAGCGGCGGGCCGTTCCGCGGCCGCACCGCCGCCGAGCTGGCCGGCGTCACCGTCGAGGACGCGCTGGCCCACCCCACGTGGGCCATGGGCCCGGTCGTCACGGTCAACTCGGCCACGCTGGTCAACAAGGGCCTGGAGCTGATCGAGGCGCACCTGCTCTTCGACGTCCCCTACGCCGACATCGACGTCGTGGTGCACCCCCAGTCGATCGTGCACTCGATGGTCACGTTCACCGACGGCGCGACGATCGCCCAGGCCAGCCCGCCGGACATGCGGCTGCCGATCGCGCTGGCGCTGGCCTGGCCGGCGCGGCTGCCCGACGTGCAGCCGGCGCTGGACTGGTCCAGCGCGAGCAGCTGGGACTTCGCCCCCCTGGACCACGACGCCTTCCCGGCCGTCCGGCTGGCGCGGCGGGCGGGGGAGGAGGGCGGCGTGGTGCCGGCGGTGTTCAACGCCGCCAACGAGGAGGCCGTGACGGCCTTCCTGGCCCGGCGGCTCGCGTTCTCGGCCATCGTGGACGTCGTCGCGCGTACCCTCGACGCCGCGCCGGACCTCGGCGCACCCACGTGCGTGGAGGACGTGCTGGCCGCGGAGAGGTGGGCCCGGGAGCACGCCCGCGCCGCCATCGCCGGAGGCTGACCTGTCCGCTCTGCTGACCGCTCTGGGGATCGTCGCCTTCGCGATCGGCCTGCTGTTCTCCATCGGCTTCCACGAGTACGGCCACTTCTTCTGGGCGCGGAAGTTCGGCATGCGGGTGCCGCAGTTCATGGTCGGGTTCGGGCCGACGATCTACTCCCGCACCCGCGGCGAGACGGAGTTCGGCGTCAAGGCGGTGCCGTTGGGCGGCTACATCCGCATCGTCGGCATGATCCCGCCGGCCGAGGAGGGCGAGAGCAAGCGCGCCACCCGGATGCGCCGGTTCATCGCCGAGGTGCGCGGGCAGGCGCTCAACGACATCCGCCCCGGCGACGAGGGCCGCGTCTTCTACGCCAAGCCCTGGTGGCAGCGCGTGATCGTCATGTTCGCCGGGCCGTTCCACAACCTCGTGCTCGCGGTGCTGTTCTTCACGGTGGTGCTGACCGCGGTCGGCACGAACGTCTACACCACCACGCTGAGCAGCGTCCCCGCCTGCGTGCTGCCGGCCGGCGCGGTCACCGCGGGGGCCGAGGACCCGTGCTCCGAGCCGATCGTCACCTCCGGCGCCGACGCCGGGCAGCGGTGCACCGCGGGGACGGCCAACTGCGCGCTGCCCCAGGAGAGCCCCGCGGCCGCGGCCGGCCTGCGCCCCGGCGACACGATCGTGGCGATCGACGGCAGCCCCCTCGAGACCGACGCCTACGACAGCTGGACGACGGTGCAGGAGGCCATCCGCAGCGCGCCGGGGCAGGACGTCGTCCTCACCGTCGAGCGCGACGGCGAGCGGCGCGACGTGACCGTCACCCCGATCGAGAACACGGTCTACGTCGAGGCCGGCAGCGACGAGACCACCACGGCCGGCTACCTCGGGGTCAGCCCCACCGCCGGCTTCGCGCGCCAGGCGTTCTCCGACGTCCCCGGCTACTTCGGGATGATCGTGTCGCAGTCGGTCGAGAAGCTGGTGCAGATCCCCGAGCGGATCCCGCAGCTGTTCCGCGCCGCCTTCCTGGGGGAGGAGCGCGACCCGAACGGGCCGATCGGCGTGGTCGGCGTCGGCCGCATCTCCGGCGAGGTGTTCGCCGAGCAGAACTTCACCGGGTTGCAGAAGGTCAGCCTGTTCCTGAGCCTGCTCGCCTCGATCAACCTCGTGCTGTTCCTGTTCAACCTGCTGCCGATCTACCCGCTCGACGGCGGGCACGTCGCCGGGGCGCTGTACGAGAAGGCCCGGTCCACCGTCGCGCGGGTGCGCGGCCGGCCCGACCCCGGCCCGTTCGACATCGCCCGGCTGATGCCGGTCGCCTACGCGGTCGCGGGGTTGTTCCTGGTGCTCTCGGCGCTGCTGCTCATCGCCGACGTCGTCAACCCGATCACCCTGGGCTGAGGCGGCGCAGCAGGTCACACGGCCGTTCGCGGCACCCGCCGCGGGAGCGGGCGATACTGGGAGCCATGGCGATCCCGGTCAGCCTCGGCATGCCCACCGTCGGCGAGCACGTGCCACCGCCCGTGCTCGCCCCCCGTCGCAGGACCCGTCAGCTCGACGTCGGCGGCGTGGGCGTCGGCAGCGACTTCCCCGTCAGCGTGCAGTCGATGACGACGACGAAGACCGCCGACGTCAACGCGACGCTGCAGCAGATCGCCGAGCTGACCGCCGCCGGCTGCCAGATCGTGCGGGTCGCCGTCCCCGACACCGACGACGCCGAGGCGCTCCCGGCGATCGCGAAGAAGTCGCAGATCCCGGTGATCGCCGACATCCACTTCCAGCCGCGGTACGTGTTCGCCGCGATCGACGCCGGGTGCGCCGCCGTCCGCGTGAACCCCGGCAACATCAAGAAGTTCGACGACCGCGTCGGCGAGATCGCGAAGGCGGCCAAGGACGCCGGCATCCCAATCCGGATCGGCGTGAACGCCGGCTCGCTCGACAAGCGGCTGCTCGCGAAGTACGGCAAGGCCACGCCGGAGGCGCTGGTCGAGTCGGCGCTGTGGGAGTGCTCGCTGTTCGAGGAGCACGACTTCCGCGACATCAAGATCTCGGTCAAGCACAACGACCCGGTGGTCATGGTGCGGGCCTACGAGCTGCTCGCCGCGCAGTGCGACTACCCGCTGCACCTCGGCGTCACCGAGGCCGGGCCGGCGTTCCAGGGCACGATCAAGTCCGCGGTCGCCTTCGGGGCGCTGCTCTCCCAGGGCATCGGCGACACCATCCGCGTCTCGCTGTCCGCCCCGCCGGTGGAGGAGGTCAAGGTCGGCACCCAGATCCTGGAGTCGCTGAACCTGCGCCAGCGCGGCCTGGAGATCGTCAGCTGCCCCTCCTGCGGCCGCGCCCAGGTCGACGTCTACAAGCTCGCCAACGAGGTCACCGCCGGCCTCGACGGGCTGGAGGTGCCGCTGCGCGTCGCGGTCATGGGCTGCGTCGTGAACGGGCCGGGCGAGGCCCGCGAGGCCGACCTCGGCGTCGCCTCCGGCAACGGGAAGGGGCAGATCTTCGTCAAGGGCGAGGTCATCAAGACCGTGCCCGAGTCGCAGATCGTCGAGACCCTCATCGAGGAGGCCATGCGCCTCGCCGGGGACGTGGCCGGGGAGCGGTCCGCGGAGGGCGCGCCCACCGGCTCGCCCGTCGTCACCGTCTCCTGACGCAGCCCGTGCTGCGTACGCCGACCGCCCGGGTCCTCGACGAGTCGGACGAGCGCGCCGTCAGCCGGCTGCTCGCCCGGGACCCGGTCGCGGCGTGCGTCATCGCCGGGCGGGTGGAGGCGGCGGGCACCGACGCCTCCTCGCTCGGGGCGCCGCTGTGGGGCGTCGGCAGCGGCAGCACCCTCGACGCGGTCTGCCTGGCCGGCGCCAACCTCATCCCCTTCGCCGCGCCCGGCTCCGAGCGCGCCGCGGCGGTCGCCTTCGCCGAGCGGGCCCGCCGGGCCGGCCGCCGGTGCTCGACCATCGTCGGCCCCGCCGCCGCCGTCGACCCGCTGTGGGAGCTGCTCGCCCCGTACTGGGGACCGTGCCGCGACCACCGCCCGCGCCAGCCGCTGATGGCGATCGACGGCCCGCCGGCCGTCGCCCCCGAGCCCCGGGTGCGCCCGGTCCGCCCCTCGCAGATCGACCTGCTCATGCCGGCCGCGATCGCGATGTTCACCGAGGAGGTCGGCGTCAGCCCGCTGCGCGCCGACGGCGGGGCGGGCTACCGCGCCCGGGTCTCGGAGCTGGTGCGGGCCGGTCAGTCGCTGGCCTGGATCGAGGGCGGCGAGGTGCTGTTCAAGGCCGAGATCGGCGCGGTCTCCCGGGCCGCCTGCCAGATCCAGGGCGTGTGGGTGGCGCCCGCCTACCGCGGCCGGGGCGTGGGCACCGCCGGGACGGCGGCCGTGGTGGAGTACGCCCGCACCACGATCGCGCCGGTCGTGAGCCTGTACGTCAACGACTTCAACTCCCCGGCGCGCGCCGCCTACCGGCGGGTGGGGTTCCGCGAGGTCGGCCGCTACGCCAGCGTGCTGTTCTGACCGCTGCTCCGTAGGCGTTCCCGCGGGAACGCCGGACGTCCCTGCGCCCGGCGGGTGGGGCTCTGCGAAGTCGGCGCACGCCAACCCGGCCGGACACCGCGCCGCAGGGGGTGTCGAGCAGCGCGCCGGCGGGCCACCATGTGGTCTGCCCGCACCGGGGCAGCCGCCCTCCCGCGGGCCGTCCTCCCGGGAGCCGCGATGACCGCAGGCCTCATCGAACTGGTCGAGCACGAGCCGCAGCGGGTGGCGGTGGTGCACGGGCACGTGGGGAACTCCGAGTTCGACGAGTTCCTCACCCGCGCGTACGGCGAGGTGCGGGCGCTGCTGGATCACCAGCGCCTGGCCGCGGTCGGGCCGCCCTTCGCCCGCTACCGCGCCACCGGGCGCGGTCTGGACGTCGAGGCCGGCCTGCCGGTCGAGGACGACGTCCGACCGGCGGGGCGGGTCACCGTGGAGACCCTGCCCGGCGGCCTCCGGGTCACGGCGGCGCACGAGGGGGACTACGGCACCGTCGGGTTCACCTACGAGACCCTCCGCGAGTGGCTCGCCGGCAACGAGTACGCCGCCACGGACGATCCCTGGGAGTCCTACGTGGACCTGCCGGATGGGTCCACGGTCACCGTGGTGACCGTCCCCTGCCGGCGGCTCCCGCCGTTCCCGCCGCCCCGGGTGCACGTCTGACCGCGGCGCTCAGCGGGTCCGGACGGATCCGGGCCGGAGGTCTGCGAGAGTTGCCGATGTGCACCTGCGTCGGCGCTCCGGCCTCCTGCTGACCGCGGCGGTTCTCGCCGCACCGCTGCTCACCGCCTGCTCCGGCGGCTCCGAGGACGACGTCCGGGCGGCGGCGCAGGAGTTCCTGGACGCCTGGTCCGGCGGGGACCCCGCCGCCGCGGCCGGGCTGACCAGCGACCCCGACGCCACGACGACGCTGCTGGAGCAGACGGCCCAGGACCTGCCGGAGGCGACGCTCTCCGGGGAGCTGGGGGAGGTCACGGTCGACGGCGAGAACGCGACGGTCGGCTGGACCGCCACCTGGGACCTCGCCGCGGCGCCCGACTGGAGCTACGACGCCACCCTGGACCTGCGCGAGGCCGAGGACGGCTGGCAGGTCGTCAGCGCCCCGACGATCGTCAGCCCCGAGCTGTCCGAGGGGCAGCGCCTGCGGCTGACCCGCCTGCTGCCGGAGCGGGCCCCGATCACCGACGGGACCGGCGCGCCGCTGTTCACCGCCACCGAGGTGGTCAACGTCGGCGTCGACCCGGCCCAGGTCACCGACCTGCCGGCCCTCGCCGCCGCGCTCGCCGCCGCCACGGGGGTCGACGCCCAGCAGATCGTCCAGGACGTGCAGGCCGCCCAACCCGGCCAGTTCGTGCCGGTGATCACGCTGCGCCGTCCCGACTTCGAGGCGATCCGCGCCCAGGTGTTCGACCTGCCCGGGGCGGTCTTCCCCACCGAGACCCGCATGCTCGCGCCCACCTCGCGGTTCGCCCTCGCGCTGCTCGGCCGGGTGGGCCCGGCGACGGCCGAGGTCCTCGAGGAGTCGCAGGACGAGGACGGCGAGTCCCGCTACGCCGCCGGTGACCAGCTGGGCCTGTCCGGCCTGCAGCGGGCCTTCCAGGAGCAGCTGGCCGGCACGCCCGGCTACACCGTCGCGGTCGTCAGCCTCGACGAGAGCACCGGTGACGAGGGCCGCGAGATCGCCTCGGTCGCCCCCGAACCCGGCACGCCGGTGCAGACGCCGCTGGTCCCGGCGGTGCAGACCGCCGCCGACGCGGCCGTCGCCACCTCGCCGCTGCCCACGCACGTCGTCGTCGTCCGCCCCGGCACCGGCGAGCTCCTCGCCGTCTCCTCCAACGAGGCCGCCGACCCCGGCAACGCGCTGCGCGGCCAGTTCCCGCCCGGGTCGAGCATGAAGACGATGACGGCGACCGCGCTGCTCTCCGCCGGCGCCGTCACCCCGGACACCCCCGTGCCGTGCCCGGGGACGACGACCGTCGAGGGCCGCGAGTTCGAGAACGAGGACCGGTTCGACCTCGGCACGGTGCCGTTCACCGAGGCGTTCGCCCAGTCCTGCAACACCACCTTCATCCAGCTCGGGCTCCAGCTGCCCGACGACGCGCTGGCGCAGGCCGCCGCGGCGTACGGCGTCGGCTCCGAGTGGGACCTGCCGATCGGCATCTACAGCGGGTCGGTGCCCGGCGACGCCACCGGCACCACCAAGGCGGCCGACCAGATCGGGCAGGGCGAGGTGCTGATGAGCCCGGCGCAGATGGCGCTGGTCGCCGCCGGGATCGCCAGCGGCACCCCGGCGCCGCCGGTCGAGGTCGTCGGCGGGGACCCCGCCGGTGCCGCCCCCGCCGGCCCGCCGGCCGGGGTGCTCGACGCGCTGCGCCCGCTGATGCGGCAGGTCGTGCTCAGCGGGACCGCGACCGCGCTGGCCGACCGGGGCGAGGTGTACGGCAAGACCGGCACGGCGGAGTACGGCAGCGGCGACCCGCCTCCCGCGCACGGCTGGTTCGTCGGCTACCAGCTCGCCGGGCCGCAGGGCGACATCGCCTTCGCCGTCCTGGTGGAGGGCGGCCAGTCCAGCAGCGCCGCCGTCGCGGTCACCGACACGTTCCTCGGCAGTCTGGGCTGACGGCCCGCCGTGCCGCCGGGGTGGCTCAGATGTGCCGGAAGCACATCGCCTCGGCGCGCTGGTAGCGGGCCCGGGTCATCGACAGCACCACCTTGAGCGCCGGGTTGGCGGCCCGGGCGAACTGGTCGAACACCGGCTCCGGCAGCCCGTCGGCCAGCCACGGCACCAGGAAGGCGACCTTCCGCGGCGACCGCTCCGAGCTCGCCATGCGCTCGGCCGACCGCCAGCCCGTCGCGGAGAGGTGCCGCTGCAGGATGGGCAGCGCCTCGGTCTCCTCGTGCGCCAGGTGCCAGTAGACGCTGTCGCGCGCGGCGTGGACCACCTCGGCCAGGTGGGCGCGCGCCTGCGGGGTCGGCGCGGCGGCCATCGCGGCGAAGGCGGCCGCGCAGGCGGCCAGCATCGGGTCGACGACGTCGTGCTCGGCCTCCATCTCGTCGAGGGTGACGTGCGCGCCGCGATCGCCCTGGGCGTCGACCGCGGCGAACAGCTCCGGCCAGATCGCGGTGTCCTCGGTGACGTGGTGGTGGTGCAGGATCTCGCCGAACCGCGCCCAGCGGGTGGCCAGCGCCGACCAGGTGCGGACGTCGTCGACGGGGGTGGCCCGGGTGGCGGCGGCGAACCGGTAGAGGTCGCGGCGGAAGCCGTGGTGGGCGACGAACATGCCGCTCAGGTCGTGGGGGCCGGGTGCGGTGTGGACCTGGCCGGGCAGGGCGAGCTGCGGCGGAGCGGACGTGGTCGCGGTCATCGGGTCCTCCTCGGGAGCCTGTTCCCGGGAGCGGACGCGTCCCGGCAGGCAGGAGGTTCGGAGCCGGCGCTGAAGAAGCGCTGAAGTCCCCACGCCGGCGACCGGCGGCCACCACCCGCAGGGCGCCGCGTGGTCGGCGACCGCACCGCGGGGCGCGGCCCGACTACGCCGGGAGGCCGGGGAAGGCGGTCGTCGTGGGGTTCTGGCCGGCCGCGGAGCGCCAGGCGACGGCCCGCACCTCGGCGGCGCTGAGCTCATCGACGGCGAGCTGCCGGATCTCGCGGTCGGCGGCCCCGGCGAGCACGCGCACCCACGCGCTCGCCACCCCGTCCTCCAGCACGACGGCGAGCGCCGCCGCGTCGACCGCCGAGAGGAGCGGGAACGGCAGGGTGTAGGCGGCCTCCGGGGGCGCGGGGTCGGTGCCCCGCTCCACCAGCAGCGCGACCAGGCGGTCGCGCGCGTCGCGGTGCGCGGTCTCGGCCGCCGCGGCGGGGCCCCGCGCGTCGGGCGTCAGCGCGGCCCCCACGACGCCGTAGCCCCACACCGCGGCGTGCTCGGCGGCCAGCGCCTCGCCCAGCGCCTCCGTCTCGGTGCCCGCGTCGACCCGGGTGTCGTCGGCCACGGCTACGCCAGCCTCCCGTCCATGCCCCGCAGCCCCGCCGCGAGGGAGCCCAGCAGCGCCGCGCGCGCACCGGTCTGCTCGAGGCAGGCGGACGCGTGCGAGTCGGCGGCCGTGGCCACCTGGGCGCGCAACCAGCCCGTGGCCTCCGCCGGCGACGCGGGACCGGTGCCGGCCGGGCTGCTGGCCGCCGGGCTCGTCCCGGGCGCCGCCGCGCGCAGCCGGTCCAGCTGCTCCGCGGCCTGGGCGGCGAGGTCGGCCACCTGGGCGCCCAGGGCGGGGTCCGCCGCCGCGGCCGCGGTGAACGCGGCCACCAGGGCCTCCTGCACGGGGACCTGACCGGCCAGCTCGTCGGCCTGCTCCGGCGTGACGGCCGCCGCGTCGTCGTCGCCGGAGGTGCACCCGACCAGGAGCAGCCCGAGGCCCGCGGCGGTACCCGCGAGGAGGGTGCGCCGCGAGAGGAGCGGGGAGCCGGGTGTCGGGGGCGGGACCATCACCGCCATCCTGACAGCCCGTCGCCCGGCGGGTCCGGACGAGGCCGGGAGCGCGCCGCGCCGTCCTCGCGGGCCCGTCACAGGTGTCCCGCCCGGCTCGGCAGGCACGCGGTGGGGCCACCGGCTCCGCCCACCGCCGGGATCGCCGGGCGGTAGCCTGGCCTCTTCCCGCCGTCCGCGGCCGGGCCCGCACCCCGCGCCGCTCGGGCGGCGGGTCGCGCTGTGCCCGAGCACCCCGCCGCCAGACGGCGCACGACAGGAGGAGGACCCCGTGCCCGCGTCCCGCGGCAGCCGACGGCCCGATCCGGCGATCGAGCGGCTGACCGGCTGGATCGAGCCGGTCGTCGACGCCGCCGGGTACGAGCTCGAGGAGCTGGTGGTCACCCCCGCCGGCCGGCGCAGCGTCGTGCGGGTGGTGGTGGACCGCGACGAGGGGGTGACCCTCGACGACATCGCCGAGGTCAGCCGCGCGGTCTCCGCGGCGCTCGACGACAACGACGGCGACCTCGGCCGCGCGCCCTACGTCCTCGAGGTCACCAGCCCCGGGGTCGACCGGCCGCTCACCGAGCCGCGGCACTGGCGGCGCAACACCGGCCGGCTCGTCCGCGTCGCCGTGGGCCCGGCGGGCGCGACCGAGCAGGTCACCGCGCGGGTCACCGCCGTCGACGACGCGGGGGTCACGCTGGCCGTGGAGGCCGCGGCTAAGCCGGGGGCGAAGAAGCGCCCACCGGTGCCGCGGCAGGTGCCCTGGGCGGAGCTGGGCACCGGACGGGTGCAGGTCGAGTTCGGCCGGGCCGGGGCGGGGGACGCCGGGGACGGCGACGCGCGCGAGGACGACGCGGGGGACGACGGAGGAGAACGGTGAACATCGACGTGACCGCGCTCAAGGCGGTCGAGCGCGAGAAGGGCATCCCCGCCGACACGGTGATCGAGGCGATCGAGTCGGCGCTGGTGACCGCCTACCGGCACGCCGACGGCGCGGCCAAGCACGTCCGCGTGCACGTCGACCGCAAGACCGGGAAGGTCGCCGTCCTGGCCCAGGAGCTGAGGCCGGACGGGGAGGTCGTGCGCGAGTGGGACGACACCCCCTCGGACTTCGGCCGGATCGCGGCCAGCACGGCCAAGCAGGTCATCGTGCAGCGGCTGCGCGACGCCGAGCACGAGCAGACCTTCGGCGAGTACGCCGGCAAGGAAGGCGACATCGTCAGCGGGATCGTGCAGGCCGACCAGCGCCGCAACGCCAGCGGCGTGGTGTTGATCGACATCGGCAAGGTCGAGGCGGTGCTCCCCGCCGCCGAGCAGGTGCCGGGCGAGACCTACGCGCACGGCACCCGGATCAAGGCCTACGTCGTCTCGGTCTCCCGCACGTTCCGGGGCCCGCAGGTGACCGTCTCGCGCACGCACCCGAACCTGGTGCGCAAGCTCTTCGCCCTCGAGGTGCCCGAGATCGCCGACGGCAGCGTCGAGATCGTGGCCGTCGCCCGCGAGGCCGGCCACCGGTCCAAGATCGCCGTCCGGACCAAGGTGCCCGGGCTCAACGCCAAGGGCGCCTGCATCGGCCCCATGGGGCAGCGCGTGCGCAACGTCATGAGCGAGCTGCACGGCGAGAAGATCGACATCGTGGACTGGTCGGACGACCCGGCCACGTTCGTCGCCTCGGCGCTGAGCCCGGCGCGGGTCAGCAGCGCCCGGGTGGTCGACCCGCAGGCCAAGGCGGTGCGGGTGATCGTCCCCGACTACCAGCTGTCGCTGGCCATCGGCAAGGAGGGGCAGAACGCGCGCCTGGCGGCCCGGCTCACCGGCTGCCGGATCGACATCCGCAGCGACGCCCAGCCCGACGACCCGTCCGCGCCCTCGCCCGGTGTCGGCCGCCCGCCGCTGCGCTCCGGCCCGCCGCCGGCGCGGCAGGGCGCCCCGGCCGGGCGGGGCCAACCCCCGGCGGGGGGAGGATCACGGCCCCCGGCACGCCGGGCGGAACATCCGGGACCTGCCGCGCGCTAGAGTTACCGGTGGCCGAAACGTCGATCCCGGTACGCACCTGCGTGGGGTGCCGGAAGCGCGCTCCGGTCACCGATCTGCTGCGTGTCGTCGCCAGGAACGGGGCCCTCGTCCCCGATCCGCGGCGGCGGCTCCCCGGCCGGGGTGCCTCGCTGCACCCCACACCGGAGTGCCTGCACGCAGCGGAGCGACGCCGGGCCTTCGTCCGGGCGCTGCGCTGCAGCGGCCCGCCCGAGGCCGGTCCGCTGCGGGTCCACGTCCTCGGCGCCTCCCCGGAGGCGCGCGCGGACGGGGCCGGGCGGGCGCACGACGGCGGGACGGACCGCACCACCACAGTCGGACCGGCAACCGGCCGGTCCGCACGTCGAGAGCAGGACGTCGTCGGATGAGCCAGCCGTGAAGTCCCCACGATGACCATGCGCCACTAACGAACAGGTCGAGCGGGTCCAGCCGCCGGCCTTCGAACAGGAGATCCGTGCCAGGCAAAGCCCGCGTACACGAACTCGCCAAGGAGTTCGGTGTCGACAGCAAGACGGTGCTCGCCAAGCTCAAGGAGCAGGGCGAGTTCGTGAAGTCCGCCTCCTCGACCGTCGAGGCCCCCGTGGCCCGGCGGCTGCGGGAGGCATTCGTCGCCGGTGGGGCCAACGGCTCCGGCAACGGCGGCGGTGCGCCCGCTCCGGCGCCCGCCCGCCCGTCCGCCCCGGCTGCGCCCGCCGCCCCGCGTCCCGCGGCCGCGGCTCCCGCCCCGTCGGCTCCGGCGGCGCGTCCCGCAGCCCCGACCCCCGGCCCGCGTCCGGCGCCCCGGCCCGCCGCGCCCCAGGCGCCGGCGGCCGCCGCGCCGTCCGCCCCGGCTCCGTCGCCGGCCCGTCCGGCCCCGGCCGCTGCGGGCGCTGCGGGCGCTCCGGGCGCTCCGCGCCCCGGTGCGCCGGCTCCGCGTCCGGCTCCGGCCGGCGGTGCGGCGCCCGGTGCCCCGCGGCCCGGCGCCGCCGGCCCGCGTCCGGGTCCCCGTCCGGCTCCGCGGCCGGGCAACAACCCCTTCAGCAGCACCCCGCGTCCGGGTCCGGCGGCCGGTGGGCCGCGTCCCGGTCCGGCGGCCGGTGGGCCGCGTCCGGGTCCGGCGGCCGGTGGGCCGCGTCCGGGTCCGGCGGCCGGTGGGCCGCGTCCGGGTCCGGCGGCCGGCGGTCCCCGTCCCGGCGGCCCGCGTCCGGGCCCGGGTGCCGGCGGTCCGCGCCCGGCGGCCGGTCCCGGCGGTCCGCGGCCGAACCCGGGCATGATGCCGCCCCGGCCCTCGCCGGGCATGATGCCGCCCCGTCCGGCCGGTGCCGGACGCCCCGGCGGCCCCGGTGGCGCAGGTCGCGGCCGTCCGGGTGGCCCCGGTGGCGGCGGCGGTTTCCGTCCCGGTGGCGGTGGCGGCGGCGGCGGCGGTGCGCCTGCCGGTGCCGGTGGTGGCTTCCGTCCCGGTGGCGGCGGCGGTGGCCGCGGCCGCGGTCGCGGTGGCTCGGGTGCGGGTACCGCGGGCGCCTTCGGGCGTCCGGGTGGCCGCGGTCCGGTCCGCGGGCGCAAGAGCAAGAAGCAGCGGCGTCAAGAGTTCGACCAGATGGCCGCGCCGACCATGGGCGGGGTCTCCCTGCCCCGTGGCAACGGCCAGACGGTCCGGCTGCCGCGCGGCGCCTCGCTGACCGACCTGGCCGAGAAGATCGGCGCCCAGCCGGCCGCGCTGGTGACCGCCCTGTTCCACCTGGGCGAGATGGTCACCGCCACGCAGTCGGTGAACGAGGACACGCTGCAGCTGCTCGGTGCCGAGATCGGCTGGGACATCCAGGTCGTCTCGCCGGAGGACGAGGACCGCGAGCTCCTCGAGACCTTCGACCTCACCTTCGGCGACGAGGGTGACGAGGAGGACTGGGAGGTCCGTCCGCCGGTGGTGACCGTCATGGGTCACGTCGACCACGGCAAGACGAAGCTGCTCGACGCCATCCGGAACACCAACGTGGTGGCCCGGGAGGCCGGCGGCATCACCCAGCACATCGGCGCGTACCAGGTCGCCACCGAGCTGGACGACCAGGAGCGGGCGATCACCTTCATCGACACCCCGGGTCACGAGTCGTTCACCGCGATGCGTGCCCGTGGCGCGAAGGTGACCGACATCGTCGTCCTGGTGGTCGCGGCCGACGACGGCGTGATGCCGCAGACGATCGAGGCGCTCAACCACGCCCAGGCGGCCGAGGTGCCGATCGTGGTCGCGGTGAACAAGGTGGACAAGGAGGGGGCCAACCCCGCCAAGATCCGCCAGCAGCTCACCGAGTACGGCCTGGTGGCCGAGGAGTACGGCGGCGACACCATGTTCGTCGACGTCTCGGCGGTCACCCGCCAGGGCCTCGACGACCTGCTCGCGGCGATCCTGCTCACCGCCGACGCGGCGCTCGACCTGCGGGCCAACACCGAGATGGACGCGCAGGGCGTCGTCATCGACGCCAAGCTCGACCGCGGCCGCGGCCCCGTGGCCACCGTCCTGGTCCAGCGCGGCACGCTGCGGGTCGGCGACTCCCTGGTCGCCGGCGACGCGTTCGGTCGCGTCCGGTCGCTGCTCGACGAGCACGGCACCCGGCTCAAGGAGGCCCTGCCGGCGCGTCCGGTGCAGGTCGTGGGTCTGACCTCGGTGCCGCGTGCCGGTGACACCTTCCTCGTGGTCGAGGAGGACCGCGTCGCCCGGCAGATCGCCGACCGGCGCCAGGCCCGCATCCGCAACGCGCAGAACGCGCAGATGCGCAAGCGGATCAGCCTGGAGGACCTCGACGCGGCGCTGAAGGAGAACCGTCAGCTCAACCTGATCATCAAGGGCGACAACTCGGGCACCGTCGAGGCGCTCGAGGACGCGCTGATGAAGATCGAGGTGGGCGACGACGTCTCGCTGCGGGTCATCCACCGCGGCGTGGGCGCGATCAGCAAGAGCGACATCGACCTGGCGCTGGCCGACGACGTCATCGTCATCGGCTTCAACGTCCGGGCCGAGGGGCAGGCCACCGAGCTGGCCAACCGCGAGGGCGTCGACGTCCGGTACTACTCGGTCCTCTACCAGGCGATCGAGGAGATCGAGGCGGCCCTCAAGGGCATGCTCAAGCCGGAGTTCGAGGAGGTCGAGCTCGGCACCGCGGAGATCCGCGAGGTCTTCCGCGTGCCGCGCATCGGCAACGTCGCCGGTTCGATTGTCCGGTCCGGCACGATCAACCGGAACTCGAAGGCCCGCGTCATCCGCGACGGCGTGGTCATCGCCGACAACCTCACCGTCGAGTCGCTGCGCCGTTTCAAGGAGGACGTCACCGAGGTCCGCGAGGGCTACGAGTGCGGTATCGGCCTGGGGTCGTTCAACGACATCAAGGTCGAGGACGTCATCGAGACCTTCGAGGTCCGCGAGAAGCCGCGCGACTGAGGAAGGACCCCCGTGCCCCCCACCACTCGCACGCTCGTGGCGGGGCCCTGCACGGGGGCCACGCGGCGGGTCGGCGGAGGGTGACCCGGTGTTCACCGGGAGCCTCTCCGCCGACCTGCTGCTGGGCGACGTCCACTCGCTCAAGGGCAAGCGCGCCGTGGTCCGGCCGATCGTGGCCGAGCTGCGGCGCCGCTTCGCCGTCTCCGCCGCCGAGGTCGGTGACCAGGACCTGCACCGCCGCGTGCAGATCGGCGTCGCCACGGTGGCCGGGGACGCCGGTCAGGTGACCGACGTCCTCGACTCCTGCGAGCGGTTGCTGGCCGATCGGCCGGAGGTGACGCTGCTGTCGACGCACCGACAGCTGTTCAGCGACACCGACTGAGCCACCGGTCGAGCAGTTCCCCTCGCTCCCTGTCCGCTCGGGCGCTGCGTGCCGCGCCCCCGTCCCCCCTGGAGGGTCCGATGGCCGATCCGGCCCGCGCCCGCAAACTGGCCGTCCGCATCCGGCAGATCGTCTCGGCCGCGATCGAGACGCAGATCAAGGACCCCCGGCTGGGCATGGTCACCGTCACCGACGCGCGCGTCACCAACGACCTGCGCGAGGCGACGGTCTACTACACCGTCTTCGGCGACGACACCCAGGTGGCCGACTCGGCCAAGGCGCTCGCCAGCGCCACCGGTGTGCTGCGCTCCACCGTGGGCCGGCAGACCGGGGTGAAGTTCGTCCCGACGCTGACCTTCGTCGCCGACGCCGTCCCCGACACCGCCCGCGAGCTCGACGCCGCCATCGAGCGGGTCAAGCACGCCGACGCCGAGCTGGCCCGGGCCCGCGAGGGCGCCAGCTACGCCGGCGAGCCGGACCCCTACCGCCGTCCGGCGGAGGCCCGGGACGACGACGAGACTGCCGATGAGAGTGCTGACGAGACCGCCGACTCCGGGAGCCGTTCGTGAGTGAAGTCGATCCGGATCCGCACCTGCCGGCCGAGGAGCAGGGCCGCGCGACCCTGGGCGGCCGGGAGGAGCCCGGCGCCGGCGACCCCACCGAGGGCGGCAAGCGCGGTCAGATCGGCGAGGCCCCCAGCATCGCCGCCGACGAGCCCGCCGACGGCGGCAGCTACGCGCCCGGCGGCGGACGCGTCGAGGACGAGAAGAACGCCCCGCCGGTCGCCGACCCGGGACCGGACGCCTGAGCGATGAGCCTGCCCCTTCGCGAGGTGGCGCAGCCGAGCGTCGCCTCCGTCCTCGACGAGGCCGCCGCCGCGCGCGCCACCGTCGTCCTGTCGGGTCACGTGCAGCCCGACGCCGACGCCCTCGGCAGCACGCTCGCCCTCGCCGAGGGGCTGCGCCGGCGTGGCGCCCGCGTGCTGCCCACGTTCCCGGACCCCTTCGTGCTGCCGGCCTCGCTGGGCTGGCTGCCCGGCGCCGACGCGCTGGTGCCCCCCGGCGAGCTGCCCTCGTCGCCGGACGTCTTCGTCAGCCTCGACGCGGCCTCGCCCGGGCGGCTCGGTGAGCTGGCCGTCCTGCTCGGGTCCGCCGGCACGTCCCTGGTCGTCGACCACCACGCCAGCAACCCCGGGTTCGGGGACGTGGCGCTGGTCGACCCCGCGGCCCCCGCGACGGTGACCCTGGTCGCCGGCGTCCTCGACGAGCTGGGCGTGCTCGTCGACCGCACGATCGCCACCTGCCTGTACGCCGGGCTGGCCGCCGACACCGGCTCCTTCCGCTTCGGCAGCACCCGCCCGGAGACCCACGAGCTGGCGGCCCGGCTGCTGGCCACGGGCATCGACCACGCGGCGATCAGCCGCCGGCTGTTCGACACCGCCCCCTTCGGCTGGCTGAAGCTGCTGTCCGCGGTGGCCGGGCGGGCCGTGCTCGAGCCCGCGGTCGGCGCCGGCCTGGTCTGGACCTGGTCGAGCACCGCCGAGGCGGCCGAGCACGGCCTGCCCGGTGAGCAGCTCGAGGCTCTGGTCGACGTCGTCCGGTCCACCGAGGAGGCCGACGTCGCCTGCGTGCTCAAGGGCCAGGACGACGGCTCGTGGTCGGTCTCCCTGCGCTCCCGCGGGGCGACCGACGTGTCCCGTGTCGCGATGGCGCTCGGCGGCGGGGGCCACCGGGCCGCCGCCGGCTACACCTCGTGGCTCGACCGCGAGGAGACGCTGGCGGCGCTGCGCCCCCTGCTGTCCTCCGGGCAGCACCCGCGGCCGGGGGACGTCCCCGCCTGACGTGGAGCCGCACCCGGGTCCCGCCTCGGAGGACCTCCGGCCCCCGCGCCGCGGCACCTCCCGGCGGGGCGTCCTGGCCCTCGCCGCCCCCGCGCTCGTCGTCCTCGCCGCCGAACCGCTGTACCTGCTGGTCGACACGGCCGTCGTCGGCCACCTCGGCACCGTCGCCCTCGGTGGCCTCGCCGTCGGCGGCGGGCTGCTGGCCTGGGCCACCGCGCTGCTGAACTTCCTCGCCTACGGGACCACGGCGCGCGCCGCCCGCCGGGCCGGCGCCGGTGACCGCGCCGGCGCCGTCGCCGAGGGGGTGCAGGCGTCCTGGCTGGCGCTCGCCCTCGGCGCCGGTGTGCTGCTGCTGTTCCAGCTGCTCGCCGGGCCGCTCGCGCGGCTGCTCGCCGGCAGCGCCGGCCCGGTGGCCGAGGCGGGGGAGACGTGGCTGCGGATCGCCTCGTTCGGCGCCCCGCTGCTGCTCCTGTCGCTGGCCGGCAACGGCTGGCTGCGCGGGGTGCAGCAGCTGCACCGGCCGGTGCGCTACGTGCTGGCCGGCAGCCTGGTCAGCCTGGTGCTCTGCCCGCTGCTGGTGCACCCGGCCGGCCTCGGCCTGCCCGGGTCCGCGCTGGCCAACGTGGCCGGCCAGGCGGTCTCGGCGGCGCTGTTCCTGCGCGCGCTGCGGCGCGAGGGCCTGCCGCTGCGCCCCCGCCCCGCGGGCATCCGCGCCCAGCTCGCCATCGGCCGCGACCTGCTGCTGCGCGCGGCGGTCCTGCAGCTGTCGTTCCTCGTCGCGGCGGGGGTGATCGCCCGCGAGGGCGCCGCGGCGCTGGGGGCCCACCAGATCGCGCTGCAGCTGTTCTTCTTCCTCGCGCTGGTCCTCGACGCCTACGCCATCGCGGCGCAGACGCTGGTCGGGTCCGCCCTCGGGGCGCAGCGGCCCGACGAGGCGCGGGCCACCGCGCGGCGGGTCACCCTCTGGGGCCTGGGCACCGGCGTGCTGGTGGCCGCCGCGCTGCTCGCGCTGCGCGACGTCCTGCCGCCGTTGTTCAGCGGCGACCCCGCCGTCCTCGACCGGGCCGCGCTGGTCTGGTGGTTCCTCGCGCTCATGCAGCCGCTGGCCGGGGTGGTGTTCGCCCTCGACGGCGTGCTCATGGGCGCCGGCGACGTCGGCTACCTGCGCACCACCACCATCGGCGCCGCGCTGGTCGGGTTCCTGCCGCTGTCGCTGCTGTCGCACCCGCTGGGCTGGGGCCTGGCGGGGGTGTGGACGGGCTTGGACCTGTTCATCGCGCTGCGGCTGGTCGCCGTCCTGGCCCGGGTGGCCGGCCGCCGGTGGCTGTCTGCTGGGGTGGGGGCGTGAGCCCCCGCCGACCCGACGCCGACGTCCCGCCCGGTCTGCTGCTGGTCGACAAGCCCGGCGGCATGACCTCGCACGACGTCGTCGCCCGGGCCCGCCGGGCGCTGTCGGTGCGCAAGGTCGGCCACGCCGGCACGCTCGACCCGATGGCCACCGGCCTGCTGGTCCTCGGCGTCGGCGCCGCCACCCGGCTGCTCGGGTACGTGGGCGGGCACGACAAGACCTACGACGCCACGATCCGGCTCGGCCAGGCGACGGTCACCGACGACCGCGAGGGGGAGGTGCTGACGCCGGCGTCGACGGCCGGGCTGGCCGACGACGACGTGCGCACGGCGCTCGCGGCGCAGACCGGCCCGCTGCAGCAGGTGCCCTCGTCGGTGAGCGCGGTCAAGGTCGCCGGCCGGCGCTCCTACGACCGGGTGCGCGCGGGGGAGGCGGTGGAGCTGGCCCCGCGGGCGGTCACCGTGCACGCCCTCGTCGTCCACCGGATCGCCCGGCCCACCGCCGACCTCGTCGACGTCGACGTGACCGTCTCGTGCACCGCCGGCACCTACATCCGGGCCATCGCCCGCGACGCCGGGGCGGCGCTCGGCGTGGGCGGCCACCTCACGGCGCTGCGCCGGACCGCCTCGGGGCCGTACACGGTCGGTCGGGCGGCGCCGGTGGAGGACGCCGCGGCGGCGCTGGTGGCCGGTGGGGGAGCGGGCTTCCTCCCGCTGACCGAGGCGGCCACCACCGTCTTCCCCCCGCGCGCGGTGTCGGGGGAGGAGGCGCGGGCCCTCGTCTTCGGCCGGCGCATCCCGGCCACCGGGGCGCCCGGCCTGCACGCCGCGATCGACCCCGGCGGCCGGCTGGTGGCGCTGGTCGAGGACGCCGGCCGCACGGCCCGCGTCGCGGTCGGCTTCCCGCCGGCTGGCTAACCTCGCGGGCGTGACCCTCGACGAACGGCTGGCCGCGCTGCACGAGCAGCTGGCGCCCCTGCCCGGGGTGCTGGTCGCCTTCTCCGGCGGCGTGGACTCCGGGGTGCTGCTGGCCGCCGCCGTCCGCGCGCTCGGCGCCGGCCGCGTGGTCGCCGCGACCGCCGTGTCGCCGAGCCTGCCGGCCGCCGAGCGGGCCGGCGCGGCGGCGTTCGCCACCGGGCTCGGCGTCCGGCACGAGCTGCCGCGCACCGACGAGCTGTCGCGGCCCGGCTACGTGGCCAACGCCGGCGACCGCTGCGCGTTCTGCAAGACCGAGCTGGTCGACGTGCTCCGGCCGCTGGCCGCCCGGCTCGGCATCGCCGACGTCGTCACCGGCACCAACGCCGACGACGTCGTGGCCGGCTTCCGCCCGGGCATCCGGGCCGCCGCCGACCGCGGGGCCTGGGCGCCGCTGGCCCGGGCCGGGCTCACCAAGGACGACGTCCGGGCCGCCGCCCGCCGCTGGGGGCTGGCCCTCGCCGACAAGCCGGCCGCGGCCTGCCTGGCCAGCCGGATCGCCTACGGCGTCCCGGTCACCGCCGGGGGGCTGGCCCGCGTCGAGGCGGCCGAGGCCGCGCTGCGCGCCGCGCTCACCGCGGCCGGCCTGCCGGTGCGCGACCTGCGCGTGCGGGACATGGGCGACGACGTCGCCCGGGTGGAGGTCGACGCCGCGCTGGTCCCCGAGGTGCGGGCGCGCCCCGGGCTGCTGGCCGCCGTCGGCGGGTTCGACCGGGTCGAGCTCGACCCGCGTGGCTTCCGGTCCGGCTCGATGAACGAGCTGCTGCCCGATCCCGTCCGCCACCGCTGAACGCGCGAACGGCCCCCACCCCGCGTGGGGGTGGGGGCCGTTCGCGCGGCGCCGGTCGGTCAGCCGGCGTAGTTCACGTGCACGTGGTCGAAGTGGTTGGCCGTGGCGCTGCCCCGGTCCTCCATCGCCTTCCACGCGCCGTCCGGCGACGTGATGATCCGCTGCTGCCAGATGATGTACTCGACGCCCAGCTCGGCCCAGTGGTCGATGTGGTACTGGGCGATGGCGTCGCCCAGCGCGGCGTCGGACATGACCATGTAGTCCAGCGCCAGACCCGACGGGTGGCCGTTCGGGTCGACCGCGCTGCCGCGGGTGCCGCCGAGGGTGATGCCGGCGGCGCCCGGGACGTTGCTGACCACGTTGTCGGCCGCGGCCTGCACCTGCGACTTGATGGCGCCGGCGGTGTTGGTGATCGTCGCGGTCACGGCGGCCGGCGCGGGGGCCGGAGCCGCGGCCGCGGCCGGGGCGGGCGCCGGGGCGGCAGCGGCCGGCGCCGAGTCGCCGACCGTGCCCGTGCTGGCGGGCGCGGTCTGCGCGGTGATGTCGACCGACAGCACCTGACCCGGGAAGATCAGGTTCGGGTTGCCGCCGATGACGTCGACGTTGCGCTGGTACAGGTCGCGCCACTGCTGCTGGTGGGCGGCGGCGATCTTCGCGACCGTGTCGCCGCGGACGACGGTGTAGTCGCCCGCGGGGGCGGCCTGCTGGCCCTGGTCGTCGGCCTGCTCGGCGGGAGCCGCCTCGGCGGCGGGCGCCGGGGCCGCCTCCGGAGCGGGGGCGGGCGCCTCGGCCGCGGCCGGGGTGGTGCCCTCGGTCAGGTTCTTGCCGCACGTCGGCCAGGCGCCGATGCCCTGCCCGGCGAGGACCTTCTCGGCGATGTCGATCTGCTGGGCCGGGGTGGCCAGGTCGGCGCGGGCGGCGTAACCGGTCCCGCCGAACGCCTCCCAGGTCGACTGGCTGAACTGCAGCCCGCCGTAGTAGCCGTTGCCGGTGTTGATGCTCCAGTCGCCGCCGGACTCGCACTGGGCGACGCCGGTCCAGTCGTGGGTGGTGGACGCCTGCGCGGGCGAGCTGAAGACGCCCAGCCCGACGACGGTGGCACCCGCGGCCACCGGGGCCTTGGCGAGAGCCTTCTTGGTGCGGACATAGCGGGGCGCGCGATGCTTTGCCATGGGATTGGGTCTCCGATCACCGCCGGCGAGGTGAGCTGTCGGGTTCGGGCGATCGGTGCCCGGCCGCGCGACGCGGCTTCACCCCCAGGCGCGCCCCCCGCGCGCCGCAAAAACGTGGGTCCCCCACCCCTGCCCTGAAAGCTGATCCGGATGGCGGCCGGTGGGCAGGGTTTGGCGGACCGGCGAGCCACGCTCCTGTTTGCTGAGCGCACACAAAACGCTACGAGTGGTTATGTGGATTGTCGCCGTGACGCCGGTCACAGGCGGGTTTCAGTGCTGGTCGTGGCGGGGTGGCGTGACGCGCGTCGCGCCCCGGCCCAGCGCCCCCGCGACACCGCCCGCACGCCCCGCTGCACCCCCGGCCGACGGCGAACCCGCAGGTCGGCGGCCCGCGGTCAGCCACGCGAGGCCGGTGCACGGCACGGGCCGTGTCCGCGCCCCCGCCCGGTGCCCGCCGGGCGCGGCGGTCACGCCGGCCGGCCGCCGGCGGCCGAGCGGGCGATCCGCGCGGCGGCCACCCCCGCGCCGAAGCCGTTGTCGATGTTCACGACCAGCACCCCCGGCGCGCAGGCGGTGAGCATGGTCAGCAGCGCGGCCAGCCCCTCGAACGCCGCGCCGTAGCCCACCGAGGTGGGCACCGCCACGACCAGCCGGTCGGTCAGCCCGGCCACGACGCTGGGCAGGGCGCCGTCCATGCCGGCGACGACGACCACGACGTCGGCCGCGGCGACGTCCGGGGCCACCGCGAGGACCCGGTGCACGCCGGCCACGCCGACGTCGTCGACCCGCCGGGCCCGCACGCCGCAGGCGGCCAGCGTCGCCGTGACCTCGGCCGCGACCGGGCCGTCGGAGGTCCCGGCGGTGAGCACCAGGACGTCCCCGGACGGTTCCGGCAGCTCGCCGACGAAGACGCAGCGGGCCTCCTCGTCGACCACGGCGTCGGGCCAGCGCGCCAGCACGGCCGCGGCCGTGGTCGCGTCGACCCGCGTGGCCCACGCCAGCGGGGCGCCGGCGTCGAGCAGGCCGGCGAGGCACGCCACCGTCTGCTCCGGGGTCTTGCCGGCGGCGTAGACCACCTCGGGGGTCCCGGTCCGCCCGGCCCGGTCGACGTCGAGGCGGGCGAACCCCAGGTGTGCCGTGCGCTGCGCGTCCACGCGTAGAGCATGCGGGATTGATCACCTGCCGCGCCGGGAAGGGGAGCGGCCATGAGCATCGTGAAGATCAACGCGATCACCGTGCCCAAGGACAAGCAGGAGCGCTTCGAGGAGCGCTTCCGCGGCCGGGCGGGGGCGGTCGAGGAGACCGAGGGCTTCGAGTGGTTCGAGCTGCTGCGCCCCCAGGAGGGCACCGACCAGTACCTCGTCTACACGCGGTGGAGCAGCGAGGAGGCCTACCGGGCCTGGGAGAGCGGCCAGGACTTCGCCCGCGCTCACCAGGGCGGGGGCAGCGACCTCGCGCCCGCGGCCAGCGACTCCCACCACCTGTGGAGCTACGAGGTCGTCGAGAGCACGGGTCCGAAGTCGGGCACGGCCTGAGCAGCGGGCTACTGTGACGAGGCGGGCCGCGCGCCCGCCTCGCCCCCGCACGTGCAGGTAGGAGCCATGACCGACACGCTCGCCGACAGCCGCACCACCGACCGGATCTTCGGCGAGGGCGTGCCGATCGTCGTGGAGGACGTGCGGCGCCGTCCCGCCGCCGAGCGCACCGCGGTGCTGGCCGACCCCGGGTTCGGCAAGCACTTCACCGACTCGATGTTCGTCGCGCGCTACCGCACCGGCCAGGGCTGGTACGACGCCCGGCTGACCGCCTACGCCCCGCTGCAGATGGACCCGAGCACCGCGGCCCTGCACTACGCGCAGTCGATCTTCGAGGGGCTGAAGGCCTACGCCCAGCCCGACGGCAGCGTGGCCACCTTCCGGCCCGAGTCGAACGCGGCCCGGTTCGTCCGCGGCGCCAAGCGGCTGGCCATGCCGCCGGTGCCCGAGTCGGCGTTCATCGCCGCCGTCGACGCCCTCGTGGACGCCGACCGCGACTGGGTGCCCACCGGACCCGACCAGACCCTCTACATCCGGCCCTACCAGCTGGCCACCGAGCCGTTCCTCGGCGTGCGGCCCGCCAACGAGTACCTGTTCCTGGTCATCGCCAGCCCGGCCGGCCCCTACTTCGCCCGCGGCGTGCAGCCGGTGTCGGTCTACCTCTCCGAGGACTACATCCGCGCGGCGCCCGGCGGCACCGGCGACGTGAAGTGCGCCGGCAACTACGCCGCCAGCCTGCTGGCGCAGGAGCAGGCCATCGCGGCCGGCTGCGACCAGGTGGTCTGGCTCGACGCGGTGGAGAAGCGCTACGTCGAGGAGATGGGCGGGATGAACCTGTTCTTCGTCCTCGGCTCCGGCGCCGACGCCGAGCTGGTCACCCCCGAGCTCACCGGCACCCTGCTGCCCGGCATCACCCGCGACTCGCTGATCACCCTGGCCCGCGAGAGGGGCCACCGGGTCACCGAGCGGCGGTTCAGCGTGGAGGAGTGGCGCAAGGGGGTCGCCGACGGCACGGTCACCGAGACCTTCGCCTGCGGCACCGCCGCCGTCATCACCCCGGTCGGCGAGGTGCGCGCCCGCACCGGCGACTTCGTCATCGGCGACGGCTCGCCCGGTCCGATCTCCACGGGGCTGCGGCAGGCGCTGCTCGACATCCAGCACGGCCGGGTGCCCGACACCCACGGCTGGCTGCACCGGGTCGCCTGAGCGTGCAGCGCTGGCGGGGGCTGGACGCCACCCCGGGCGACCTGGGCCGCACCGTCGTCACCATCGGCATGTACGACGGGGTCCACCGGGGCCACCAGAAGCTGATCGGGGAGGCGGTGGCGCGCGCCCGCGCGCTGCGCCGCCCGTGCCTGCTGCTCACCTTCGACCCCCACCCGGCGGAGGTGATCCGGCCCGGCTCGCACCCGGCGATCCTCACCTCGATGGACCGCAAGGCCGAGCTGGTGGCCGAGCTCGGTGTCGACGCCATGTGCGTCCTGCCGTTCACCCAGGACTTCATGCGCCTGTCGCCGGAGACCTTCACGCACACCGTGCTCGTCGAGCACCTGCACGCGGCGCAGGTCGTGGTCGGCCAGAACTTCACCTACGGGCACAAGGCCGCCGGCAACGTCGGGACCCTCGCCCAGGAGGGGCGGCGGTTCGGCTTCACGGTCGAGGGGGTCGCGCTCGCCGCCGTCGGCGAGGACGGCGGCGAGGACGACGTCACCATCTCCTCCACCTACATCCGCGCCTGCGTCGCCGCCGGCGACATGGAGCCGGCGGCCCGCGCGCTGGGCCGGCCGCACCGGGTCGACGGCGTCGTCGTCCGCGGCGACCGGCGGGGCCGGGCGCTGGGGTACCCGACCGCCAACGTCGAGACGCCGGCGTACACCGCCATCCCGGCCGACGGCGTCTACGCCGGTCACCTGGTGCTGCGCGACCCCCGCAGCGGGGCCAGCAAGGAGCGCTACCCCGCGGCGATCTCGGTGGGCACCAACCCGACGTTCCAGGGCAGCCGGCGCACCGTCGAGGCGTTCGTCCTCGACTACGACGGGGACCTCTACGGCGAGCACGTGGGCGTCGAGTTCGTGTCCCGGCTGCGCGGCATGGCCCGGTTCCCGGACGTCGGGTCGCTGGTGGCCGCGATGGACGACGACGTCGCCCGCACCCGGGCGCTGCTCGACGTCCCCCCGCCCTCCTGAGCGGCCGCGCCGGCGCGCCGGGAGGCGCCGGTCGGGAGCTCGTGGGCAGGCGCTGATCGGCTCGCTGGTAGCGTGGGAGGGACGTCGGTGAACCCGACGTGTGTGCAGGCTGCCCCCGTGACCCAGACCGGGGGCCACACGCGACCTGGCCAGGGAGGCCGTCCATGGCGCTCGACAGCGCTGTCAAGAAGCAGATCATGACCCAGTACGCGACGGTCGAGAACGACACCGGCTCGCCCGAGGTCCAGGTGGCCATGCTGACCCGCCGGATCAGCGACCTCACCGAGCACCTCAAGCAGCACAAGCACGACCACCACAGCCGGCGGGGCCTGCTCCTGCTGGTCGGCCGCCGCCGGCGGCTGCTGAACTACCTGGCGAAGACCGACATCAACCGCTACCGCTCGCTGATCGAGCGGCTCGGCCTGCGCCGGTAAGCACGTCGAGGGGACCGCCCCCCGGGCGGTCCCCTCTCTCGTGCGGCACCCGCCGCACGGGCCCCGCCGACCCCGCCGTCGCCCGCTGACGGTCCGGTCCTCGGTAGTGGCTCCCGGGCATGGGTGGTCCCCGAGCGGGAACACCCGGACCCGGGCGCTTCGATCGAAGACCGGTCGCACCGGTTCGCCGTCGGCGCCGGGTCGCCACGAAGAGGAGAGCGCACGACGGCCACGAGGGCCGTGTGCGACGACGAGAGAAGGACACGTGTCCGCACCCACCACCCAGAGCAGCGGGATCACCGCTGAGTTCGACCCCGAGGACGGGGTCACCACCGCCACCGCGGTCATCGACAACGGCAGCTTCGGCAGCCGCAGCATCACCTTCGAGACCGGCCGCCTCGCCAAGCAGGCCGCCGGGTCGGTCGTCGTGCAGATGGGCGACAGCATGCTGCTGTCGGCCACCACCGCCGGCCGCACGCCGAAGGACCAGTTCGACTTCTTCCCGCTCACCGTCGACGTCGAGGAGCGGATGTACGCGGCCGGGCGCATCCCCGGCTCGTTCTTCCGGCGCGAGGGCCGGCCGTCGGAGGACGCGATCCTCACCTGCCGCCTGATCGACCGCCCGCTGCGGCCCACCTTCGCCAAGGGCCTGCGCAACGAGGTCCAGGTCGTCATCACCGTCCTGTCGCTGGACCCCGACCACCTCTACGACGTCATGGCCATCAACGGCGCGTCGGCCTCCACCCAGCTCTCCGGCCTGCCGTTCTCCGGCCCGGTCGGCGGCACCCGCGTCGCGCTGATCCGCGGCCAGTGGGTGGCCTTCCCGACCCACAAGGAGCTCGAGGAGGCCGTCTTCGACATGGTCGTGGCCGGCCGGCTCCTCCCCGACGGCGACGTCGCGATCATGATGGTCGAGGCCGAGGCCACCGAGAAGACGATCGAGCTGGTCGCCGGTGGCGCCACCGCGCCGACCGAGGAGGTCGTCGCCCAGGGCCTCGAGGCGGCGAAGCCGTTCATCCGGGTCCTCTGCGAGGCGCAGAGCGCGCTCGCCGAGAAGGCCGCCAAGCCGGTCGCCGACTTCCCGCGCTTCCTCGACTACCAGGACGACGTCTACGCCGCCGTCGAGGCCGCCGCCGCCGAGCGGCTGACCGAGGTGCAGGCGATCGCCGGCAAGCAGGAGCGCAACGACGCCACCGACGCGCTCAAGGACGAGGTGCTCACCTCCCTCGCCGAGCAGTTCGCCGGGCGCGAGAAGGAGCTCTCCGCCGCCTTCCGCGCCGTCACGAAGAAGGTCGTCCGCCAGCGCATCCTGCGCGACAAGGTGCGCATCGACGGCCGCGGCGTCACCGACATCCGGCCGCTGTCGGCCGAGGTCGAGGTCGTGCCGCGGGTGCACGGCTCGGCGCTGTTCGAGCGCGGCGAGACCCAGATCCTGGGCGTCACCACGCTGAACATGCTGCGCATGGAGCAGCAGCTCGACACGCTCTCCCCCGAGACGCGCAAGCGCTACATGCACAACTACAACTTCCCGCCGTACTCCACCGGCGAGACCGGCCGCGTCGGCTCGCCGAAGCGCCGCGAGATCGGTCACGGCGCGCTGGCCGAGCGGGCGCTGCTGCCGGTCCTGCCCGACCGAGAGGAGTTCCCCTACGCGATCCGGCAGGTCTCCGAGGCGCTGGGCTCCAACGGCTCGACGTCCATGGGCTCGGTCTGCGCCTCGACCCTGGCCCTGCTCAACGCCGGCGTGCCGCTCAAGGCCCCGGTCGCCGGCATCGCGATGGGCCTGGTGTCCGACGAGGTGGACGGCAAGACCGAGTACGTCGCGCTGACCGACATCCTCGGCGCCGAGGACGCCTTCGGTGACATGGACTTCAAGGTCGCCGGCACGCGGGAGTTCGTCACCGCGCTGCAGCTGGACACCAAGCTCGACGGCATCCCGTCCGACGTCCTGGCCCAGGCGCTGACCCAGGCCCGCGCCGCCCGGCTGCACATCCTCGACGTCATGAACGAGGCCATCGACGGCCCCGACGAGATGAGCCCGTACGCCCCGCGCGTGACCACGGTGCGCATCCCGGTCGACAAGATCGGCGCGGTCATCGGCCCCAAGGGCCAGATGATCAACGCGATCCAGGACGAGACCGGCGCCGACATCACCATCGAGGACGACGGCACGATCTACGTCGGCGCCTCCGACGGCCCGTCGGCGCAGGCCGCGGTGGACCGGATCAACGCCATCGCCAACCCGCAGATGCCCAAGGTCGGCGAGCGCTTCCTCGGCACGGTCGTGAAGACCACGCCGTTCGGCGCCTTCGTCTCGCTGCTGCCGGGCAAGGACGGCCTGGTGCACATCAGCAAGCTCGGTGGCGGCAAGCGCATCGCCAAGGTCGAGGACGTCGTCAACGTCGGCGACAAGCTGCAGGTGGAGATCACCGACATCGACGCCCGCGGCAAGATCAGCCTCGTCCCGGTGGCCGCCGACGGCTCGAACGACGGCGACGCGTCCGGTACGCCGGCCGCGCCGGCCGAGGCCGTCGCGCCCGCGGGTGAGTGACCACGGCTGAGGTTCTGGGCGACGGGGTGGGTGCTGGATCTCCGGGTCTGGCACCCGCCCCGTCGCTCGTCGGGAAGACCGAGCTGCTCGACCTCGACGAGGTCGGCGGCCGGGTGGAGCGCACCGAGCTCCCGGGAGGCCTGCGCGTCCTGACCGAGACGATGCCGGGCGTGCTGTCGGCGACCCTCGGCATCTGGGTCGGCGTCGGGTCGCGCGACGAGTCGCCGGCGCTGGCCGGCTCGTCGCACTTCCTCGAGCACCTGCTGTTCAAGGGGACGGCGAGCCGCAGCGCGTTGGAGATCGCGACGGCGATGGACGCCGTCGGCGGTGAGATGAACGCGTTCACCGCCAAGGAGCACACCTGCTACTACGCGAACGTGCTCGCCAGCGACCTGCCCCTCGCCGTCACCCTCCTCTCGGACCTGGTCACGGAGGCGTGCAACACCGCCGCGGACCTCGAGTCGGAGCGCACGGTTGTGCTCGAGGAGATCGCCATGCGCGACGACGAGCCCTCCGACGCGGTGCACGACCTGTTCGCCGAGACGCTCTTCGGCGCGACGCCGCTGGGACGCTCCGTGCTGGGCTCGGTCGAGTCGATCGAGCACCTGAGCCGGGACGACGTCGACGGGTGGTACCGGCAGCGGTACACGATGCCGTCGATCGTCGTGACCGCGGCCGGGCGGGTCGAGCACCAGCAGGTGCTCGACCTGGTGACGGCCGCGTTCGCCGACCGGCTCGGCGGTGAGGCGCGGCCGGCCCCGCTGCGGAGCGGCGAGGACGTCGCCGTGTCCCGGCCGGCGCACCCGACCGGGCTGATCCGGCGGCGGACCGAGCAGACGCACCTGCTGTACGGCAGCCTCGGCCTGGGCCGGCTCGACGAGCGGCGCTACGCCGCCTCCGTGCTCGAGGCGGCCGTCGGCGGCGGCATGAGCTCGCGGCTGTTCCAGGAGATCCGCGAGAAGCGCGGGCTGGTGTACAGCGTCGGCTCGTCGCTCACCCACTACGCCGGCACCGGCACCTTCTCGGTGTACGCCGGCTGCTCGCCCAAGCGGGTGCCCGAGGTGCTGCGCCTGGTCCGCCAGGAGCTGGCGCGGGTGGCCGCCGACGGCCTGACGGGCGAGGAGGTCGCCCGCGGGCGCGGCCAGCTCAAGGGCGGCCTGGTGCTGGGGCTGGAGGACACCGGCTCGCGGATGAGCCGGCTCGGCAAGAGCGAGCTGTCCTACGGGGAGTACCTGCCCGTGCGGGAGGTGCTCGCCCGGCTCGACGCCGTCGACGAGGAGCAGGTGCGCGCGGTCGCCGCCGACCTCTTCACCCGGGACACCTGCCTCGCCGTCGTCGGGCCCTACCGCGAGTCCGACCTGGACCGCCTGTAGCGGGACCCGTCGTGACCAGGGCTCTGGAGGAGCACGGGGCGCTCTCCCGCGTGGTGTTCGCCGTGGCGGTGCTCGTCTCGCTCGCGGTGCTCTTCGCGCCGGCGGGTGACGTGCCGGCGGCCCCGCCCGGCGTGGACAAGCTCGTGCACCTGCTCCTGTTCGCCGTCCTGGCGGTCAGCGGGCGCTGGGCCGGGCTGCCGCGCGCGCCGCTGGCCGGCCTGCTGGTCCTCTACGCGGCGGTCAGCGAGCTGCTGCAGGGCCTGCCGTTCCTGGGCCGCTCCGTGTCGCTGGCCGACTGGGTGGCCGACGTCGCCGGGGTCCTCCTGGGCCTGCTCGTGTGGGCGGCCCTCGGGCGACGCCGGGCGACGCGCTGACCAGCGGTGTTGCGCCGGAGCCGCCGCTTGGGAAATCTGACGCGGTGACCACCAGCACTTCCGACACCGGCCAGCAGGGGACCCCCTCGTCGACCGAGGAGTCGCCCGTGACGACCGTCGGGGTCCTCGGGGCGCGCGGCCGGATGGGCACCGAGGTGGTCAGGGCGGTCAACGCCGCCGACGACCTCGAGCTGGTCGCGATGGTGGACGCCGGTGACTGGCTGTTCAACGTCGCCGACGCCGGCGCCCAGGTGGTGGTCGACTTCACCCGCCCCGACGTCGTCATGGACAACATCCGGTTCTGCATCGACAACGACATCCACTGCGTGGTCGGGACGACGGGGTTCGACGAGCAGAAGCTCGCCACCGTCGCCGAGTGGCTGGAGCCCAAGCCGGACCTCGGCGTGATCATCGCGCCCAACTTCGGCATCGGCGCGGTGCTGCTCATGCGCTTCGCCCAGGAGGCGGCCCGCTTCTTCCCCTCGGTCGAGGTGGTGGAGCTGCACCACCCGCACAAGGTGGACGCCCCGTCGGGGACCGCCGTCCGCACCGCTCGGCTGGTGGCCGCCGCGCGCCGGACCGCCGGTCTGCCCGCGGCGCCCGACGCGACCGAGGACTCCCTCCCGGGCGCGCGGGGCGCCGACGTCGACGGCATCCCGGTGCACGCCGTGCGGCTCTCCGGCCTGGTGGCGCACCAGGAGGTGCTCATGGGCGCGCCGGGGGAGACCCTCACGCTGCGGCACGACTCCTACGACCGGGCGTCCTTCATGCCCGGCGTGCTGCTGGCCGTGCGCGAGATCGGCCGGCACCCCGGCCTCACGGTGGGGATCGAGAGCTTCCTCGGGCTGGCCTGACCCGGGCTGCCCGGTGTGACGGGCACCACCGCCCAGCCGGGAAGCCCGACACCGCCCGGCCCGTTGCACCCGCCGGTCGGGACGGCGACGTGAGTCGCCCACCCAGCCGTCGGACCGCTGTGATGCCGAGCGCGGCCGGGCTGGGAGGAGCGCGCACCGTCGTCGCGTCCCGACACCCGTGCCGCACCCTGGCCCAGCGCCCGGACCGCGGCGCGGGCCGGCGCCCGGCACGGGGGAACAGACCTCGCTGCCGCGGTGTTCGACCACGTGCCCGCACGGCGGTGACCACCACCGGGCGGGCGGCCGGCAGGCCTCCGCGAGGCGGCCGAGCCGGTCGAGGGGACCGTCCCCACCGGGGCCCTGCACGGGCCCGGCGGATGGTGTACAGTTCTCTCTGCGCCGCGCGGGCCGGGAGGCCAGCCGGACGAACCCCCCGGGGTGAGACCGATGCGCAGCACGGCGTAACATCGAGAGCCGCCGACGACGAAGCCCGGAAGGGCGGGTTCGTTGCGCGTCCGCTCCTTGAGAACTCAACAGCGTGCCGAAAGTCAGTGCCAAGTAACAACCCCCGGATGCTCGGGCCCGGTTGGGTTCGGGTGGGGATTCCTTTGGTTGATGGATGTCGCGATCTGTCAGGTCGCGGTTCTCAGCCGGTGATTGAACATCTACGGAGAGTTTGATCCTGGCTCAGGACGAACGCTGGCGGCGTGCTTAACACATGCAAGTCGAACGGTGAACCCGCTTCGGTG
>NZ_JBJGYO010000028.1:0-54194 GCF_054050035.1 Geodermatophilus sp. SYSU D00815
CTTATGGGGCCTGAGCGGGCCCCGGGTCGGCGCCCGGGGGGGGCCCCGCGCGGGCCGGGCCCCGCCCCCCCCCCCCCCCCCCCCCCCCCCCCCCCCGGCGCGGGCGCTGGCCGGGACCGTGGCCGCCGGCGACCCGGCGATCGTCTGGCCCGACCGCTTCCACGTCGGCTACTGGAACCTGCCGCCGTTCCTCGACGGGCACGGCGGCCACCCGGTCGTCGCCTACGCCCTCTCCGACGGGCGGGTGCACGTCGACGACCGCACGCTGGCCCCGCTGACCGTGCCGGTGGCCGCCTTCGACCGGGCCCGCGCCCGCGTGGGCAGCTACCGGAACGCGATGCTCGTCGTCCGGTCCCACGACACCGTCGTCCCGGCCGACCGGCTCCGGTCCGCGGTGCGGGAGGGGCTGGCCGCCACCGTCGACCAGCTCGGCGGGACGTCGACGTCGTTCGCGCTGCCGGCCTGGCGCAAGTGGTCGCGGCTGCTCGTCGACGCCCGGGCGGCGAAGGGCTGGCCGACGGTGTTCGCCGACCGCCGCGGCCTGCTGCGGGCCCTGGCCAGCGTGTGGGAGGCGGTCGAGCCGGCCGGGATGGACGGCGGCCACCTGCGCGGCCTGTTCGCCGACGGGCTCGACGAGGCCGCGGCGCTGCTCGACGAGCCGGCCCTCGCCGCCGAGGCGCGGCGGTGGCGGGAGATCGCCGAGCGCTGGCACGCCCTCGCCGAGGCCGCGCTGCCCGCCGACGTGCCGGCCATCGCCCGGCTGCGGGAGCTGACCGCCGCCGTCACCGGCGCGGTGGCCGAGGGCGACGCGGGGGCCGGCGAGCGGGCCGCGGCCGCCGAGGAGCTGTGGCGGTTGCGGGCCGAGCACGCCGACCAGCCGCCGCTGGCGCCGGAGCGGGTGGCCGCCGTCCTGGCGGCGATGAGCGAGCACCTGGCCGTGATCCACGAGGCCGAGACGGCGGCCGTGCGGCGCCTGGGCGCCGTGGCCGCGCGGTACGGCGGCCGGGACGCCGGGTAGGGAGCGGCCATGGTCAACGAGACGCCGAACACCCCCGGTCTGAGCGAGACCGAGCTGCGGGACATGAAGGTCGACGAGCTGCGCGAGCGCGCCCGGCAGGAGGGCGTCGAGGGCACCTCCGGCATGAAGAAGGAGGAGCTCGTCGGCGCGCTGTCGTCCGCCGCCCGTGAGGGCGCCGGCAGCAGCGGCGGCGGCGGAGGTGGAGGCGCCGGGTCGCCGGGTGACGCCGGTCCGGACGGCGGTCGCGTGCGCACCGGCGACCAGACGTCGAAGTCGATCCAGTACTCGCAGAACATCACCTCGCCCGACGAGGACCCCGAGCGAGCCGGCCGCAGCCTGGTCACCACGAGCCACGAGGTGATCCGGCAGTGGGCCGAGGAGCGCGACGGGGTGCCGGCCACGGTGCCCGGCACCGAGCACGGCGACCACCTCGGGGTGCTGCGGATCGACTTCGGCGGCGACTCCGAGGAGCTGCGGCAGGTCAGCTGGGACGAGTGGTTCGCCACCTTCGACGCCCGCTCGCTCAACTTCATCTACCAGGAGGAGCGCAAGGACGGGAACCGGAGCACGTTCTTCCGCCTGGAGAGCCCGGACCGCGAGGACGGGTGAGCCGACCGCGGGCGGCCCGGGACTTTCCCGAGGCCGCCCGCGGTTGCACCCCGCATGAGCACCAGCGCACTCACCGCCGCCGACTTCGAGTCGACGGTCACCGGCAACGGCATCGTCCTCGTCGACTTCTGGGCCGCGTGGTGCGGGCCGTGCCGTGCGTTCTCCCCCGTCTTCGAGGCCGCCTCCGAGCAGCACCCCGACGTCGTCTTCGCCAAGGTCGACACCGAGGCCGAGCAGGCGCTCTCCGCGGCCGCCGGCATCCGGTCGATCCCCACGCTCATGGCCTTCCGCGACGGCATCCTGGTCTTCAACCAGGCCGGCGCACTCCCCGCCCCCGCGCTCGAGCAGCTGATCGCCGGCGTGCGCAGCCTCGACATGGACGCGGTGCGCGCACAGCTCGCCGAGCAGGAGGCCGCCCGCCCCGCCTGACCCGCCGTGGGGCCTTCGGTACCGGAAGCCCGGTCGCGGTGGGGCTTTCTGTACCGGAAGCCCGCTCAGGCGGGGCCGAGCAGCGACACCGGCACGTCGACCAGCCGCGAGCGCAGGTACTCCCCCAGGCCCTTCGCCTGCGCGTCGGGGCGGGTGCTCGACGCGACGCCCTCGCCGAGCAGGCCCACCACCACGACGTTGACCGCGCGCAGGTTCGGCAGCCGGAAGACCCGCACCTCCAGCTCGGCCGCCTCGGTCAGCAGCTCCCTGATCCGCCCCGGGGTGATCTCGGCGGCCAGCCAGGCGTAGCCGTCGTCGTCGCGCGCCCAGAACCCGACGTTGGCGTTTCCGCCCTTGTCCCCCGACCGCGCCCCGGCGACCCGGCCGAGCGGCACCCGCACGGTCTCCCCCGCCGGCGGGAGCGGCGGGGGCGCCTCGACCGGCGGCGGCAGCGCGCCCGGGGGCGGGTGCGGCACCGTCCGCGTCGTCCCGTCCGGCAGGTGGACGACGTGCTCGACGACGTCGGCGGGCACCAGCGACGGCCAGTACACGCCGTAGGCGCTCTCCGGCGTCGGCGGGCTGGTGGCGTGGAAGCCGGCGTAGCCGCCCAGCGCCAGCCCGACGGCGGCGTCGGAGAACCGGCGCCCCACCTTCTCCGCGTCGGCGTCCTTGACCGTGATGCGCAGGTGCGCGGTGGCCTGCTCGTTGGTGGGCGCGTCCGGGACGTCGTAGCGCAGCAGCCGCACGTCGGTCTCGGCGAACGCCTCGCGCCCGCCGAGCTGGTCGAACAGCAGCTGCTCGGCCCAGGCCGCCTTCTCCTCGACGTCGAGGCCGGTGAGCACCAGCGTCATCGTGTTCCGGTAGCCGCCCAGGGCGTTGAGCGCCACCTTGAGCGTGTCCGGCGGCGGGCTCCCCCGGGTGCCGGACAGCCGCACCCGGTCGGGCCCCTCCTGCGTGAGCGCGATCGTGTCGAAGTGCGCGACGACGTCGGGGTTGGCGTAGGCCGGCTCGGCGATCTCGTAGAGCAGCTGCGCGGTGACCGTGCCCACCGACACCACGCCGCCGGTGCCCGGGTGCTTGGTGATCACGCTGGAGCCGTCGGCGGCGACCTCGGCGATCGGGAACCCGGGTGCGCGCCGGTCGCGGACCTCGTCGAGGAAGGCGTAGTTGCCGCCGGTGGCCTGCGGCCCGCACTCGACGACGTGCCCGGCGGCCACCGCGCCGGCCAGCGCGTCCCAGTCGCTGCGCCCCCACCCGTGCCACCAGGCGGCCGGGCCCACCACGAGCGAGGCGTCGGTGACCCGCGGGCAGACGACGACGTCGGCGTCGGCGGCCAGCGCCTCGGCGATCCCCCACCCGCCCAGGTAGGCGTTGGCGGTGAGGGGGCGCAGCCCCGAGTCGGCCGGCTCGGCGCCGGTGTCGAGGTGGGCGAGGTCGACGCCGCCGGCCTGCAGGTCGGGCAGCCGGTCGAGCAGGTCGTCGCCGGTGACCGCGGCCACCCGCACCGGCACGCCCAGCCGGGCGGCGAGCTCGCGCACGCGCTCGGCGAGCCCGAGCGGGTTCAGCCCGCCCGCGTTCGTCACGACCTTGACGCCCCGGTCGGCGCAGGTGCCCAGCACCTCCTCCAGCTGGGCGAGGAAGGTGCGGGCGTACCCCGCGCCGGGGTCCTTCCGGCGGGCCTTCCAGAGGATGAGCATGGTCAGCTCGGCCAGGTAGTCGCCGGTGAGCACGTCGATCGGGCCGCCCTCGACCATCTCGCGCGCGGCGGAGAAGCGGTCGCCGTAGAAGCCCGAGCAGTTCGCGATGCGCACCGGGGGCCTCATGCCGGCACCTGCGCGCGGCCCGGTCCCGGCGGCCCGGCGAAGGCCTGCGCGACGTCCAGCCACCGGTCGGCGACCGGCCCCGTGGCGACCAGCGCGGTCCCCGCGCGGTGCCGGCGCTGCACGACCAGCAGGCAGAAGTCCTCCGCCGGGCCGGTGACGCGGTCGGCCGCGTCGGCCGGACCCCAGGTCCACACCCCGCCGTCCGGGCCGGTCAGCTCCACCCGCACCGGCGCGTCGGGCACCGGCAGCCCGCGGACGGCGAAGCTCCAGCCCAGCGTGCGCACCCCGAGGTGGGCCACGTGCCGCAGCCGCGCGGTCGGCCGGCGGGTCAGGCCGAGGGCGTCGAACACGTCCTGCCCGTGCGCCCAGGTCTCCATGAGCCGGGCGGTCACCGACGACGCGGCGCTCATCGGCGGGCCGTACCAGGGCAGCTTCGTGCCCGGGTCCAGGGCGGCGAAGACCTCGAGGTAGGCGCGGCGGGCGCGCTGCAGCCAGGCGAACGCCTCGGCGCCGGTGAGCCCGCGGTGGCGCTCGGCCACCCGGTCGGGGTCGTCGTCGACGAGCTCCCGTGCCGCGAACCGCCCCGGGTCGGTGGCCGCCTCCACCGCGGCGTCGTCGAAGAACGCGAGGTGGGTGACCTGGTCGCGGACGGTCCAGCCCGCCGCCGGGGTGTCCCGCGCCCAGTCGGCCTCGGCGAGCACCGAGAGCACCTCGTACAGCTCGGCCGACTCCGCGGCCAGGTCGGCGGTCAGCACCGCCATGTCCGCGCTCACGGCTGCTCCCCCACCACGGCGAGGACCGCGCCGGTGTCGACGGCGGCGCCCACCGTCGCCGGCAACGCGGTCACGACGCCGTCGTGCGGCGCGCGCACCGGGTGCTCCATCTTCATCGCCTCCAGGACGACGACCACCGCCCCCGCCCGCACCGGCTCGCCCTCGGCCACCTCCACGCGGACGACGGTGCCGGGCATCGGGGCGAGCAGGGAGCCGGCGGCCTCCTCGGACCGCGGCTCGGGAAAGCGCTCGACCTCCACGAGCACCGTGGCCCCGAGCGGGCTGTCGACGAAGCAGGTGCGGCCGACCCGGTGCACCTCCACCGTGCGCCGCACCCCGTCGACCGCCAGGGTCACCGCCTCCGGCGCCGCCGCGTCGACGACGACGTCCAGCCGCTCGCCGTCGACGCTCGCCCGCAGCCCGTCGCGGCCGGCGCGGTAGCGGACCTCGACCACCCGGCCGGCGACCTCGAAGGACACGGCCTGGTCGGCCGAGGGCACGTTGCGCCAGCCGGCGGGCAGCGTGGCCTGCACCGCCGCGGCGGCCCGGCGCTCGGCGGCGCCCGCCAGCGCGGCCGCGAGGGCGTGCACCCGCAGGGCCCGGTCTGCGTCGGGCCGTGCCGACAGCCCGGCCGGGTCGTGCCGCTCGAGGTAGCCGGTGTCGATCTCGCCGCGCCGGAACTCCCCCTCGCGCAGCAGCCCGACCAGCAGGTCGCGGTTGGTGGTCACCCCGTGCACCCGCGCCTCGGCCAGCGCGCGGGCCAGGGTGCGGCAGGCGGCCTCGCGGGTGGGCCCGTGCGCGATCACCTTGGCCAGCATCGGGTCGTAGTGGACGCCGACCACCGACCCGTCGGCCACGCCGGCGTCCACCCGCAGCCCGGGCAGCGCCGGCACCCGGAACCGGTGCACCGTGCCCGTGGCGGGCAGGAACCCCGCCGCGACGTCCTCGGCGTAGAGGCGCGCCTCGACCGCGTGCCCGGTGAGCGTCGCGCCGGTGACCTCCGGCGGCAGCGGCTCGCCGTCGGCCACCTGCAGCTGCACGCGCACCAGGTCCAGCCCGGTGACGCACTCGGTGACCGGGTGCTCGACCTGCAGCCGGGTGTTGACCTCCAGGAAGAAGAACCGCCCCGCCCGGTCGAGCACGAACTCGACGGTGCCGGCGCCGACGTAGTCGATGGCCTTGGCCGCGGCGACGGCGGCGGCGCCCAGCTCCGCCCGCAGCTCCGGGGTGACCGCCGGGGACGGCGCCTCCTCGACGATCTTCTGGTAGCGCCGCTGGATCGAGCACTCGCGCTCGAAGAGGTGGACGACGGTGCCGTGGGTGTCGCCGACCACCTGCACCTCGACGTGCCGCGGCCGCTCGACGAACCGTTCGAGGAACACCGTGCCGTCGCCGAACGCCGACGCGGCCTCCCGCCGGGCCGCGGCCACCGCCGGGGCCAGCTCGCCGGCGGCGCGCACGATCCGCATGCCGCGGCCGCCGCCGCCGAACGCCGCCTTGACCAGCAGCGGGTAGCCGATCCCCTCGCCGGCGCGGGCGAGGGCGGCCTCGTCGAGCTCGCCGCGGGCGCCGATCACCGCGCCGGGCAACGTGGGGACGCCGGCGGCGGCCATCCGCTCCTTGGCCGCGGTCTTCGAGCCCATCGCCTCGATCGCCTCCGGCGACGGCCCGACGAAGACCAGCCCGGCGTCGGCGCAGGCCCGCGCGAAGCCGGCGTTCTCCGACAGGAACCCGTACCCGGGGTGGACGGCGTCGGCCCCGGTGGCCCGGGCCGCGGCGACGAGCAGGTCGCCGCGCAGGTAGGTCTCGGCCGGCGTCGCGCCGGGCAGCCGCACCGCCTCGTCGGCGGCGGCGGCGAACGGCGCGCCGGCGTCGGGGTCGGAGTAGACGGCCACCGTGGCGATGTCCATCTCGCGCGCGGTGCGGATGATCCGCAGCGCGATCTCGCCGCGGTTGGCGACGAGCAGCTTCCGGATCACCGCCGCTCACCTCCCGCGAGTCCACCACGATGGCCATGTCGGTGGGTCTGCACGGCGGTCACATCCGGAAGACGCCGTAGCCGCGGCGTCCCTCGACCGGTCCCGAGTGGGCGGCCGACAGGGCGATGCCCAGCGCCGTCCGGGTGTCGCGCGGATCGAGCAGGCCGTCGTCGTAGAGCCGGCCGGTGACGAAGAAGGCGTGCGACTCCGCCTCGATCTGGGCCTCGACCGCCCGGCGCCGGGCGTCGTCGGCGGCCTCGTCGAACTCCCTGCCCGCCGCCGCGGCCGCCGCCCGGCCGACGATGGAGAGCACCCCGGCCAGCTGCGCGGCGCCCATCACGGCCAGCTTCGCCCCCGGCCAGGCGAAGACGAAGCGGGGGTCGAACGCCCGCCCGCTCATGCCGTAGTTGCCCGCGCCGAAGCTCGCGGCGAGGTTCACCGTGAGGTGCGGGACGGTGCTGTTGGTGACGGCGTTGATCATCTTGGCGCCGTCCTTGATGATCCCGCGCTGCTCGTACTCCTTGCCGACCATGTAGCCGGTGGTGTTCTGCAGGAACAGCAGCGGGGTGTCGGCGGCGTTGGCCAGCTGGATGAACTCGGTGGCCTTCTGCGCCTCGGGGCCGAAGAGCACGCCGCGGGCGTTGGCGAGGACGCCGACCGGGAAGCCGTGCACCGACGCCCAGCCGGTGACCAGGCTGGTGCCGTACTCGGCCTTGTACTCGCCGAAGCGCGAGCCGTCGACGACGCGGGCGAGCACCTCGCGGGGGTCGAACGGCACCCGCAGGTCGGCCGGCGCGATGCCGAGCAGCTCGTCGGGGTCGTGCACCGGCTCGTCGGCCGGCAGGGACGGGCCGGGGCCGAGCTTGCGCCAGTTCAGCTCGCTGACGATCCGGCGGCCGATGCGGATGGCGTCGCGCTCGTCGACGGCGAAGTGGTCGGCCAGACCCGAGACCCGGGCGTGCATGCGGGCGCCACCGAGCTCCTCCTCGTCGGCGTCCTCGCCGGTCGCCATCCTGACCAGCGGCGGGCCGCCGAGGAACACCTTGGCCCCGCCGTCGACCAGGACGGCGTGGTCGCACATGCCCGGCAGGTACGCCCCGCCGGCGGTCGAGTTGCCGAACACCAGCGCGATCGTCGGGATCCCCATCGCCGAGAGCTCGGTGAGGTCGTGGAACACCTTGCCGCCGGGCACGAAGATCTCCGACTGCGTGGGCAGGTCGGCGCCGCCGGACTCGACCAGGTTGACCACCGGCAGCCGGTTGCGCCGGGCGATCTCCAGCGCGCGCAGCGACTTCTTCAGCGACCAGGGGTTCATCGCGCCGCCGCGGACGGTCGGGTCGTGCGCGATCACCACGCACTCGACGCCCGAGACGACGCCGATGCCGGTGACCAGGCTGGCGCCGACGGTGAAGTCGGTGCCCCAGGCGGCCAGCGGCGAGAGCTCGAGGAACGCCGAGTCGCGGTCGAGCAGCAGCTCCACCCGCTCGCGGGCCAGCAGCTTCCCCCGCGCCCGGTGCCGGGCGGCGTAGCGCTCGCCGCCGCCGGCGCGGGCCAGGTCGAGCTGCTCCTCCAGCTGCTCGAGCAGCGCCAGCGAGGCGGCCCGGTTGGCGCGGTACTGCTCGGCGCCGGGGTCGAGGCCCGAGCGGAGCACCGTGCCCTCGGTGACGCGGGGGTGGAGGGATGCGACCACCCCCGATGTCTACACCGCCGGGGTGGCGCAGCTCACGCGGCTCCGCCGGACGGCGGGCGCCGCATGCCCACGACGGCGGCCGACACCCCGAACAGGGCCGCACCCGGCACGAGCAGCCACATCGGCCAGAAGTAGTCCGGCCCGCCGTTGCCGATGCTGACCAGCACCCACACGGTGAGGTTGATCGACACGACGGCGAACCAGATCGTCCACAGCACCTTGAGCGCGGTGGGCAGCCGGGCGATCGACGGCGTGGCGCGCTCGGCCGGGCCGGCCGCGGACCGCCGCGACGACCGGGGCTCCAGCGCGCGCATCTCGCCGGCCGGCGGCAGGTCGACGAACAGCGGCTCCAGGTCGGCCCGTGTGACCGCGGCGTAGGCACGGGCCAGCCGGTCGTCGTACTCGAGGAGGTCGAGCCGCCCCTCGCCGAGGGCCAGCCGGAGCCGTTCGGCGGCCGCCTGCCGGTCGCGGTCGGAGATCCGGATGTCGGGGCGCTGCTCGTCCATCGCCGACCTCCCGCGCGGAACGTGTGGGACCGGAATCTAGTCCCTGGGGGGCACGCCGCGCTGCGCGTGGCACCGCACGACGACGATCGCCACGTCGTCCTCCGACCGGCGGGCGACGATCCGGTCCAGCAGCGCGTCGCACAGCTCGTCCACGCCCAGTTCGCCGGCGTCCTCGAGCACCCGGACGAGGCGCTCGAGGCCGTCGTCGATCGTCGTCCGCCCCTGCTCGACCAGCCCGTCGGTGTAGAAGACCAGCGTGTCCCCGGGCAGCAGGTCGACGACGTGGTCGGTGCGCTCCTGCGGGGTGTCGGTGCCGAGGAGGGCCTCCGGGGTGGTGGTCAGCGTGCGCACCGTCCCGCCGGCGGAACGCACCAGCGGCGGCAGGTGCCCGGCCGACGACCAGCGCAGCGTCCGCACGCCGTCGGCCCGGTCGCCGGGCGGCTGCTCGATGCGCGCGATGAGCGCGGTCGCGAGGGTGCCGATCCGCAGGCCGTCGAGCGCCTCGTCGACCCGGGCGAGCACCCGCGCCGGCGGCTCCTGCCGGTCGTAGGCGATGCCCCGGACGATGCTGCGGATCTGCCCCATCGCCGCGGCGGCGTCCACGTTGTGCCCGACGACGTCGCCGATGACGAGCAGGGTGGCGCCGTCGGGCTGCTGGAAGGCGTCGTACCAGTCGCCGCCGACGTGCATGTTGCTCGCCGCCGGCTGGTACCGGACGGCGATCTCCAGGTCGTCGGGCTGCGGCGGCGGGGTGAGCAGGCTGCGCTGCAGGGTCTCGGCCACCTGGAGCTGGCGGCCGTAGAGCCGCGCGTTGTCCAGCGCCAGCCCGGCCCGGCGGGCGACCTCGACGGCGGTGGCGATCTCCATCTCGCTGTGCGGGCCGCGGGCGCGGCCGTTCATGAGCGCGATGCCGCCGAAGGTCTCGCCGCGGGCCCGCAGCGGCACGATCGTGAACGAGTCGGTGTCCAGCCGGCGCCAGGCCTCGCGCACGTGCTCGGTGGTGAGCTGGGGCTCGATCAGCTCGGCGGGGATGGGGTGGACGGAGATCGGCTCGCCGCCGAGGAAGGCGTTGGTCAGCGGGGTGTCCTCGTTGCCGCCCTGCTCGGGTCGGTCCAGGTAGGCGTCCAGCGCACCGACGAGCGCGGGGTCGCGGTGCCGCCGCGCGCTCTCGGTGGGCCGGCGGTCCTCGCCGATGAGGGCGGCGACGGCCCAGTCGCACAGCCGGGGCACCACGAGGTCGAGCAGCCGGTCGAGCGTCTCGTCGGTGTCGAGCGTGCTGATCACCGCCTCGCTGACCTCGGCCAGGAAGCGCAGCCGGTCGGCGTCGGCGTCGGCGTCCACCGGGCTCTCGACGGGGACGGCCGCCTCGGGGTGGCGCTCGACCGGCTCGCGGAAGCTCACGTGCAGGCGGTCGCCGCTGCGGACGGCGGTCGCGCTCAGCCAGCGGCGCCCGGGCGCGTAGTAGCCGTGCCAGGTGACCCGCTCCCCCACCGTGCGGGCGTGCAGCAGGAAGCTGTGGAAGATCGTGCCGCCGAGCTCGGGCAGCGCGATCCAGATGTTGCGCCCGAGGAGGTCCGAGCGGCCGCGGCCCAGCAGCCGTGCCGCCGCCTCGTTGACGTAGACGATCGCCCAGTCGCCGTCGAAGACGGCCACGCCGTCGGGGACGGCGTCCAGCGCCTCGCCCAGCAGCTCCGCACCGGCCGGCGCGGAGGCGGCGGTATCGGTCAACGACGTCTCCCCGGCTCGGCCGGCGGGACCCTCCCGCGGCATGTCGCGGGAAACCGTACGCCACGCCGGCTGCGGCGACGCCGCAGCCGACCCGGTGCCGAGCGGGCACCGGTGCGCCACCCCGCGCAGCCCGCCCCGGAGCCGCCCGCGCGGCCGGGGAGGTGCACTCTGGAGGGTGACTCGGGAGGGGAACCATGCCGGCGTCACAGCCCACGCTCAGCGCCCGACTGCTCGTCCTCGCCGGCCTGGCCGTCGCCGGAGCCGCGGCCCTGGTGCTGCTCGCCCGCTACGGGCTGCACCGGATGGGCCGGAGGCTGCGACGCCGCCGCTGAGCCCCGGCCGCGGGCCCGGCGGCCGCCGACCGGGGTCCGGGGGCGAGCTCCACCGATGAGTTCCGCCGGGTGGGCCGGTCCAGCAGGACGTACGCCGTCGACCCACCGAGTGGAGCCAGCATGACCAGTCCCGCACACCCCGGCCGGATGCTGTTCGTGAACGTGCCCGTCGCGGACCTCGAGCGCAGCAGGGCGTTCTTCGCGGAGCTCGGGTTCGGCTGCGACCCGACGTTCACCGACGAGACCGCCGCGTGCATGCTCGTCGGCGAGCACGCCTTCGTCATGCTGCTCAGCCGGGAGAAGTTCGCGGAGTTCGCGAAGCTGCCGATCGCCGATCCCAGGACGCACACCTCGGCGCTGTACTGCTTCAGCGTGTCGTCCCGCGACGAGGTCGACGCGGTCAGCGCCGCTGCGCTCGCGGCGGGTGGCACCGAGGCGGACGACGCCGAGGACTACGGCTTCATGTACTCGCGCAGCTTCTTCGACCTCGACGGGCACGGCTGGCAGGTCATGTGGATGGACCCCGTGGCGGCGGCGCGGGGCCCCCAGGCGTCCCCCGTGCCGGACGCCGGTGTCCCGGCCTGACCACCGGCGGTCGTACGGGCGACCCGAGCACCGAGGAGCGGCTCGATGCGCAGGGTGACGTGCGCGATGGGCGTCTCGCTCGACGGCTACGTCGTCGGGCCGGACGGCGAGTTCGACTGGACGGCTCCCGACGAGGAGCTCTTCACCTTCGCCACCGACCAGCTGCGAGAGGTCGGGGTCCACGTCCTGGGACGCCGGCTGTACGAGTCGATGCTGTACTGGGAGACCGCCGACCAGGATCCGTCGCTCGACGAGCTGTTCGAGCAGGCCGGGATCGGGGCCGACACCCGGCGCGAGTTCGCCGGGCTGTGGAAGCCGCTGCCCAAGGTGGTGTTCTCCAGGACGCTGTCGACGGTGCAGGGCACGGCCCGCCTGGCCTCCGGCGGCCTGGCGGAGGAGATCGAGCGGTTGCGCGCCGCGCCCGGCGAGGGCGACATCGCGATCGGCGGCGCGACCCTCGCCGCCGAGGCGGCCGCGTCGGATCTGATCGACGAGTACCGGGCGAAGGTGTACCCGGTGCTGGTCGGCGGTGGCATCCCCTTCCACCCCCGGCGCGGGTGCCGGGTGGATCTCGAGCTGGTCGAGACCCGCACCTTCAGCTCCGGGGTCGTCTACCTCCGCCACCGCGTGGTGCGCTGGCCGGGCGGCAGGCCGACGAGGTGAGCCCGAGCGGCCGCCGGGGCGATCGGCCGGCGTGCGCGGCGCACGCCGGCCGGTCTCCGGTCAGAGCAGTTCGAGGATGGTGGCGTTGGCCTGGCCGCCGCCCTCGCACATGGTCTGCAGGCCGTAGCGGATGCCGTTGTCGCGCATGTGGTGCACCAGCGTGGTCATCAGCCGCGCCCCGGAACCGCCCAGCGGGTGGCCCAGCGCGATCGCCCCGCCGTTGGGGTTGACCGCCTTGGCATCGGCGCCGAGGTCGGCCAGCCAGGCCAGCGGCACCGGCGCGAACGCCTCGTTGACCTCGAACACCCCGATCTCGTCGATCGACAGCCCCGAGCGGGCCAGCGCCTTCCGGGTGGCCGGGATCGGCGCGGTCAGCATGATCACCGGGTCGGCGCCGGCCAGCACCGCGGTGTGCACCCGCGCGATCGGGGTCAGCCCCAGCTCCCGGGCCTTCTCCGAGGTGGTCATCAGCAGCGCCGCGGCGCCGTCGGAGATCTGCGAGGAGTTGCCGGCGGTGATCACCCCACCCTCGGGCCTGAACACCGTCTTGAGCGTGCCCAGCTTCTCCACGCTGGACTCGCGGATGCCCTCGTCGGCGCCGACCACGCCGGCGTCGGTGGGCACCGGGGCGAGCTGGGCGTCGAAGCGGCCCTCGTCCCGCGCCGCGGCGGCCTTCTCGTGCGAGGCCACCGAGTACTCGTCGAGCTGGGTGCGGGAGAAGCCCCAGCGCTCGGCGATCATCTCCGCGCCCACACCCTGGTTGGGGAACACGCCGTAGCGGTCCAGGAACGCCCCCGGCAGCGGCGACCCGCCCACCGACGTCGCCGTGCCCATCGGCACCCGGCTCATCGATTCCACCCCGCCGGCGACGACCACCTCGTAGTGCCCGGCGACCAGCCCGGCCGCGGCGAAGTGCACCGACTGCTGCGAGGAGCCGCACTGCCGGTCCACCGTCACCCCGGTCACCGACTCCGGCCAACCGGCGGTGAGCACCGCGGTGCGGGCGATGTCGAAGGTCTGCTCGCCCACCTGCGACACGCAGCCCCAGATCACGTCCTCGACCACGCCGGGCTCCACCCCGGCCCGCTCGACCAGGGCGCCCAGCACGTGCGCGGAGAGGTCGGCCGGGTGCACCCCGGACAGCCCGCCGTTGCGCTTGCCGACCGGCGTCCGCACGGCCTCCACGATCACTGCGTCCCGCATGTCCAGTCCCCTTCGACGGCGTGTGGTCTGCACCGCACTGTAGGTGCAGTTCCCGAACTCAGGACAGCGCGTCGCCCGACGGCGCGGTCAGCGGCCCGTCCACACGGGCGCGCGCTTCTCGGCGAACGCGGTCGACCCCTCCCGGGCGTCCTCGCTGGCGAACACCGGCGCCACGATCTCGGCCTGCCGCGCCCAGCCCTCGGCCCACGTCCAGTCGGCGGAAGCGCGGGCGATCTGCTTGGTGGCGGCGACCGCCAGGGGACCGTTGGCGGCGATCGCGGCGGCCAGCTCCAGCGCGCCGTCGAGCGCCCCGCCCTCCGGGGTGAGCCGGTTGACCAGACCGATCGCGGCCGCGCGCGGCGCGGGCAGCGGGTCGCCGGTGAGCAGCAGCTCCAGCGCCAGCGCGTACGGCACCCGCCGGGTCAGCAGCAGCGCGGCGCCGCCGGCAGCGACCAGCGACCGCTTCACCTCCGGCACGCCGAAGCGGGCGGTCTCGGCGGCGACGACGAGGTCGCAGGCCAGCAGCAGCTCGAAGCCGCCGGCCAGCGCCCAGCCCTCGACGGCGCCGATGAGCGGCTTGCGCGGCGGGGTCTGGGTGATGCCGCACAGCCCCCGGCCCTCGATCGCCGGGGTCTCGCCGCGCAGGAACGCCTTGAGGTCCATGCCGGCCGAGAAGGTCCCGCCCGCGCCGGTGAGCACGCCGACCCGCAGCGAGTCGGAGGCGTCGAGCTCGTCGACGGCGGCGGCCACCGCGGCGGCGACCCCGGCGGTGAGCGCGTTCCTCGCCGCGGGCCGGTTGATCGTGATGACCTGCACGCCGTCGCGCGCCTCGACCAGCACCTCGTCGCTCACCGCTGCTCCTCCCTGTCGGCCTGCACCACCGCGCCGCCGGCCAGCAGCGCCGTCACCTCGTCGTCCCCGAAGCCCCAGGCGCGGAGCACCGCCACGGTGTCCTGGCCGGGCGAGCGCGGGGCGCCGCGCACCGCGGCCGGGGTGCGCGAGAACCGGGGCGCCGGCGCCGGCTGCGGCCCCAGCCCCTCGTCGACGAACGTCCCCCGCGCGACCAGGTGCGGGTGCGCCGGCGCCTCGGTCAGCCCCAGCACCGGCGTGACGCAGGCGTCGGTCCCCTCGAACACCGCCGTCCACTCCGCGCGGGTGCGGGCGGCGAACGCCTCGGCGAACAGCCGCCGGTGCTCCGGCCAGGCGGCGACGTCGTGCTGCCCGGTCCCGGGCAGCTTCCCGGTGAGGCCCAGGCCCTCGACGAACTGCGCGTAGAACTGCGGCTCCAGGGCGCCGACCGCCATGTGCCCGCCGTCGGCGCAGCGGTAGGTGTCGTAGAACGGCGCGCCGCCGTCGAGCAGGTTGCTCTCCCGGCGGTCGCGCCACAGGCCGGCGCCGAGCATCCCGTGGACCATCGTCACCAGCGAGCTCGCGCCGTCGACCATGGCGGCGTCGACCACCTGCCCCCGCCCGCTGGTGGCCCGCTCGAGCAGCGCCGCGAGGACGCCGACGACGAGGAACATCGAGCCGCCGCCGAAGTCGGCCCCGATGTTCAGCGGCGGCACCGGCTTCTCGCGCGGGCCGATCGCGTGCAGCGCCCCCGTGAGGCCGAGGTAGTTGATATCGTGGCCGGCGCGGGCGGCCAGCGGGCCTTCCTGCCCCCACCCGGTCATGCGGGCGTAGACCAGCCGCGGGTTGCGGGCGGCGCAGTCCTCGGGCCCGATGCCCAGCCGCTCGGTCACCCCCGGCCGCAGCCCCTCGACCAGGACGTCGGCCCGCTCCACCAGGCGCAGCACGACCTCGCGGCCCTCGGGGGTCTTCAGGTCCACCGCCGCGCACGGCCGGCTGCGGTGCAGCGCCTCGCGCTCCGGCGGGAACAGCTTCGCCCCCCCGCCCGGCCGGTCCACGCGGACGACGTCGGCGCCGAGCTCGGCGAGCAGCATGCAGGCGTAGGGGCCGGGGCCGAGCCCGCTGAGCTCCACGACCCGGATCCCGGCCAGCGGACCGGACGGCGGCGTCACGGCCCGCACGCTAGCAAGCAGGCCGGGCGCACCTAGGCGTCGCCGTAGACGGGCACGCGCGCCCCGCTCACCGGGGCGGCGTCGGGGCCCGCGAGGAAGGCGATCACCCGGGCGACCGCGGCCGGCGCGACCGCCCGCGCGGCCAGCTCCGGCGACATCCACGAGCGGTTGGCCGGGGTGTCGATCACCGACGGCAGCACGCAGTTGACCCGGATGCCCCGCGGCCGCAGCTCCTCGGCCAGCAGCTCGGTCATCCGGACGACCGCGGCCTTGCTGGTGGCGTGGGCGACCGGCGCCCGGCCGGTGACCGCCGTCTTCGAGCCGACGGCCACGATCGCCCCGCCGCGCGGCATCCGGGCCGCGGCCTGCTGGGCGCACCACAGCAGCGAGGAGACGTTCGACTCCCACATCTGCGCCCAGGTCTCGGCGGTGAGCTCGGCCAGGGAGCCCGGGCGGAAGCCGCCGGCGAGCGCCACGAGCACGGCGGGCACGCCGATCCGGTCGATCTCGGCCCACGCCGCCGCCGTCGCCCCGGCGTCGGCGAGCTCGGCGGCGACCGGGTGCACGCCGTCGGCCCGGCCCACCTCGTCGAGGGCGTCCCCGGCCCGGTCGAGCGCGACGACCTCCCGCCCCGCCGACCGGAACTCCGCCAGCACCGCCCGGCCCAGCGCCCCCGCGGCGCCGGTCACCACCACCAGTCCCTCGTCCACGCGGGTTAGCGTGGCAGGGCGTGGCCGTCCCCGCGCCGCGTGCGCTCGTCCCCTCGCTGGTCTTCCTCGGCACCTGCGTCGCCGTGATCAGCAGCCTCGGCGCCCCGCTGGTGCCCGCGATCGCCGCCGACACCGGCGCCTCCCCCGCCGACGCGCAGTGGACGCTGACCGTCACCCTGCTGGTCGGCGCCGTGGCCACGCCCGTCGTCGGCCGGCTCGGTGACGGGCCGCACCGCCGGCCGGTGGTCCTCACCGTGCTCGCCCTCGTCGTCGCCGGCGGGGTGCTCGCCGCGCTGCCGCTCGGGCTGGGCTGGCTGGTCGCCGGCCGGGGTCTGCAGGGCTTCGGCCTGGGCCTGACCCCGCTGGTCATCGCGACGGCCCGCGACGTGCTCGCCGGCGAGCGGGCGCGGTCGGCCGCGGCCGCGCTGTCGCTCACCACCGCGGCGGGGCTGGGGCTGGGCTACCCCCTCACCGGGCTGATCGCCGAGCTCGGCGGGGTGCACGCCGCGTTCTGGTTCGGCGCCGCCTTCACCGCCGTCGCCCTCGCCGTCGCTACCGTCGTGTTCCCGCCCTCGCCGCCGCGGGACGCCCCGCCGCTGGACGTCGTCGGCGCCCTGCTGCTCGGCGCCGGGCTGGCCGGCGCGCTGCTCGTGCTGAGCGAGGGCGAGGCGCAGGGCTGGGGCTCCCCGTGGCTGCTCGTCCTCGCCGCCGTCGCCGTGGTGGCGCTCGCGGCGTGGGTGGTCTGGGAGCTGCGCCGGCCCGCCCCGCTGGTCGACCTGCGGCTGGCCCGCGGCCGCACGGCCGCGGTCGCGCACGTCGCCGCGCTGCTGGTCGGCGTCGCCAACTACCTCATGATCACCGGCGTCACGTTCCTCGCGCAGACCCCGGTGAGCTCCGGCTACGGCTTCGGCGCGTCGGTGGTGCTCTCCGGGCTGGTCCTGCTGCCGTTCTCCGCCGGCAGCATGCTCGGCGGCCGGGTCGCCCGGGGTCTGGCCGAGCGCGGCCGGGGGGCGCTCGTGCTGCCCTGCAGCGCCGTCGTCATCGCGGTCGCGGCCGCGCTCTTCGCCACCGTGCGCGGGCAGCTGTGGGAGCTGTTCGCCCTCATGGGCGTGTGCGGTACCGGGGTGGGCGGCGCCTTCTCCGCCTTCCCCGGCCTCATCACCCGCGCCGTCCCCGCCGGGGAGACCGGGAGCGCGATGAGCCTCAACCAGGTGCTGCGCTACGTCGGCTTCGCCACCGGCAGCGCGCTCACCGCCACCCTGCTCGAGGTCGCCACGCCGGAGGGCGGCGACATCCCCGCGAGCAGCGGCTACACCGCCGTCGGGCTGCTCGGGTGCGCGGTCGCGCTGGTCACCGCGGTGCTGACGACGGCGCTGCTGCGCCGTCCGGCCGGCACCTCCCCCGCCGCCGCGGACGCCAGGGTTACCGGGCGGTAGCTCGTGTGGGATGGTCGGGGACGTTGACGTCCGACGACGGCGAGGACGCCGTCAGGGAGTAGAGGTCCCATGCGGTTGCAGCTGTCCCCGGAGGACGAGGCCTTCCGGGAGGAGATGCGCACCTTCTTCACCACCCAGGTGCCGCAGTCGATCCGCGACACCGTCGCGCACCACCGGCACCTGACCAAGGACCAGTACGTCGAGAGCCAGCGGATCCTCAACGCGGCGGGCCTGGCGGTGCCGCACTGGCCGGTGGAGTGGGGCGGCAAGGACTGGACGCCGCTGCAGCGCCACATCTGGCGCGAGGAGATGCAGCTGGCCGCCGTCCCCGAGCCGCTGGCCTTCAACACCAGCATGATCGGCCCGGTGCTGGCCGCCTTCGGCACGCAGGAGCAGAAGGAGCGGTTCCTGCCGGCCACGGCGAACCTCGACATCTGGTGGTGCCAGGGCTTCTCCGAGCCCGACGCCGGCTCCGACCTGGCGTCGCTGCGCACCACCGCCGTCCGCGAGGGCGACGAGTGGATCGTCAACGGGCAGAAGACCTGGACCACGCTGGGCCAGCACGCCGACTGGATCTTCTGCCTGGTGCGCACCGACCCGACGGCCGAGAAGCGGCAGCGCGGCATCTCGCTGCTGGTCTTCCCGATGGACACCCCCGGGGTGACCCTGCGCCCGATCGAGCTGCTCGACGGCACCCACGAGGTCAACGAGGTCTTCTTCGAGGACGTCCGGGTGCCGGCCGAGAACCTCGTCGGCGAGGAGAACGCCGGCTGGACGATCGCGAAGTTCCTGCTCGGCAACGAGCGGGTCGGCATCGCGCGCGTGGGCCACACCAAGCGACTGCTGGCCGACGCCAAGGAGCACGCGCGGTCGATCGTGGTCAACGGCACCCCGCTGTCGGAGGACCCGTACACCACCGCGCGCATCGCCGAGCTCGAGAACGAGCTGCTGGCGCTGGAGCTGACGGCGCTGCGGGTGGTGGCGAACTCGGCCGACGGCCGGCCGCACCCGGCGTCGTCGGTGCTCAAGCTGCGCGGTTCGGAGCTGCAGCAGGCCGCCACCGAGCTGCTGGTCGACCTGGCCGGCCCGCTGTCGCTCGCGTCGTACGCCGACGGCGGCTCCGACGTCCCCGAGTGGGCGCGGGTGGCCACCCCGGAGTACCTGAACTACCGCAAGGTCTCCATCTACGGCGGCTCGAACGAGGTTCAGCGCACCATCATCGCCGGCACGATCCTGGGGTTGTGATCTCACCGTGGACTTCACCTTCGACGACGAGCAGGACGCCCTCCGCGAGGCGGTGAGCGGCCTGCTCGCCCGCGCGTACGGCGACAGCGAGAACCGCCGCCGGGTCACCGCGACGGACCCCGGCTTCGACGAGAAGACCTGGTCGCGGCTGGCCGAGATGGGCGTGCTGGGCCTGCCCTTCCCCGAGGAGTCCGGCGGCATGGGGGCCGGGCCGGTCGAGGTCGCGGTGGTGGCCGAGGAGATCGGCCGGGTGCTCGCACCCGAACCGTTCGTCGAAGCCGTCGTGCTCGCCGGCGGCCTGGTGCAGGCGGCCGGCACGGCGGCGCAGCGGGAGGAGCTGATCGGCGGGCTCGCCGAGGGCTCGCTCGTCCTCGGCTTCGCGCACGCCGAGCCCGGCACCCGCTGGACGCCCACGGCCAACGGGGTCGGTGCCACCGAGGACGGCGGCGCGTGGACGCTGACCGGCGTCAAGGAGCCGGTGCTCAACGGCGCGCGCGCCGACGTCCTGGTCGTCAGCGCGGTCGTCGGCGGCGGCACCCGGCTGTTCGTCGTCCGGGGGGACGCCGACGGCCTCACCCGCACCGGCTACCGCACCCACGACGGCGGCCGCGCGGCCAGGGTCGAGTTCTCGGCCACCCCGGCCGAGCCGCTCGGCGACGGCGGCGGCGACCGGACGGCGGTGGTCGAGCGGGCGCTGGCCGAGGCCCGCATCGCCTACGCGCACGAGGCCGTCGGGGCGATGGCGACGGCGCTGACCACCACGACCGAGTACCTGAAGACGCGCAAGCAGTTCGGCGTCACCCTGAACAAGTTCCAGGCGCTGACCTTCCGGGCCGCGGACATGTACGTGTCGCTGGAGCTGGCCCGCAGCACCGCGCTGTGGGCGACGCTGGTGCTCGACGCCGGCGGCGACGTCGTCACCGCGGCCGAGCGGGCGCGGCTGCAGACCAGCCGGGCCTCGCGGCACATCGGCAAGGAGGCGATCCAGCTGCACGGCGGGATCGGCGTGACCGCCGAGTACTCGGTGGGCCACCACACCAGCCGGCTGACCGCGATCGACCACGTGCTCGGCGACGGCGACTGGGCGCTGGCCCGCCTGGCCGCGGGGGTGGACGCCTACCCCACGGTCGACCCGCTCGGCGCCCCGTACACCCCGTGAGCGGACCGGCGCCGGCCCTGGTCAGCCCCGCCTGGCTGATCGGGGGCATGCGCAACGTCCCCGGCTACCTCGGCGCGGGCGCGGGCCGCCTCACCTTCGTCAGCGACACGCCGGTCTTCGACGTGCCGCTGGCGGAGGTGGGCGAGGTGAGCTGGCCGTGGCACTGGTTCGGCGGCGGGGTGAAGCTCACCGCCGCCGGCCAGAAGTACAAGATCACGTTCGTGCGGCCCAACGGCATGCCGCAGCCCGACCCGTCGATGCTGCAGACCGCGGCGGGCGTCTTCGGCGTGCTCACCGGCACCTGGCACGACATCTCCGCGCTGCAGGGGCTGGCCGACATCGGCACCGGCCGCTCGGCGGGCGCGAAGTGGAAGCAGGTCCTCCCCGGCTGAGGCCGACCGCGGCGCCGAGAAGGCGATCCGTGCACGCGACACGGCGGCACACGCCGCGTCAGCGTGCACGGATCGCCTTCTCGCGCCTGCTGAGCCGTGCCAGGCCGCGCCCGGCCCGGCGCAGCAGCTCGTGGGCGAGCAGCGTGCCGGCGGCGGAGACGGCCACGATGACGAGGTACGTGACGACCGGCGGCCACGACGTCCCGACGACGACGAAGGCGACGGCGACCACCACCGGCTGGTGCAGCACGTACCAGGGCAGGACGGCGGACCGGGCGTAGGCGGCCGCCCGCGACCCCGGCGCCGCGGGTTCGGGCCGCGGCGCGGCCAGCGCGCCGACGATCGCCAGGGTGGCGCACCAGCCGGCGACGCCGAAGCAGGCCCGGCCGACCGCGGAGACCAGGTCGCGGTCCAGCAGCGGGTCGGCCCCGGGCACCTCCCGCCGCAGCAGGAACAGGGTGCCCGCGGCGAGCAGGGCGAGGACCCCCACGAGCACCGCGGGGCGCACGCTGCGCCGGGCCGCGGCCCGCAACCCGGGAGCGGCGGCGAGCAGCACTCCCCCGGCGAAGAACAGCCCGTAGACGACCTCGTTCGAGGCCGCGATCCCCTCGTCCAGGCCGATCAGCGCGCACGCGGCACCGGTGAGGACGGCCGGCAGCAGGACTCCCCCGGGCCGGCGCTCCGCCGCGGCCCCCAGCCGGCCGAGGAGCCGCGCGCCCCGGTCGCCGGAGAGGAACCGGAGCACCGGCACCGCCGCCAGCGAGTACAGCAGGAGCAGCACGAGGAACCACAGGTGCCCGGTCTCGAAGCCGCGGCCGTCCGCGGCCGGCTGCAGGAGGAAGGGGAACTCCGACCAGTCGACCCGCACGCGGAAGAAGCGCGGCCAGAACTCGGCGTAGGACTCGGTGTAGCCCGGGTCGGTCCGCAGGCGCAGCCAGACCGGCAGCGGCACGAGCAGGACCGTGCCCAGCAGCAGGGGGACGCCGATGCGCGTCCACCGCCGGCGGACGAAGCCGGCGCCGTCCCGCCGTCGCCACGAGCTCCAGGCGCCGACCCCGGCGATCAGGAACAGCAGCGGCATGGCCCAGACCACCACCGGCGCGGCGAGCGGCACGAGGACGTCGGTGGTGCGGTCGTCCTTGACGTAGAAGTCGTCGTCGGCGGCGAAGACGAGCGCGGCGTGGAACGGGATGAGCCCGGCCACCACGACCGCGCGGGCGAGGTCGAGCTGCGGCCACCGGTCGGCCCGGGCCGGCCGTGCGGACGCGGGCCGCAGGTGCGTCGTCACGCCGTCCGATCCTGCCGCGCGGGCGCTGCGGGCGGGGCTCAACCCAGCATGGCGCGGCGCAGCTCCCCCGCGTCGGTGGCGACCTGCTCGAGCACGGGGGTCACCGCCTCCTCGCCGAGGACGCCGCAGGTGAGCCGGCCGATCGGCACCGGCTCGTAGCCGGCGGTGGTCAGCCGCGCGGCGACCTCCGACGCCGCGCGCAGCAGGCTGCCGCCGTGGTGGGTGAGGTCGTCGACGGTCTTGAGCGCCGTGACCATCCCCGCCGGGAAGCCCCACTGCTCCAGCGCCACGGCCGTCAGCCGCAGGGCGTGGATGCCGTAGCGCCGCGCCTCGGCGGCGCGCCGGCCCAGGAAGGTCGGCTCCTCGGCGATCAGCTCGGTGTAGCCCGCGGCGTCGTTGTGGTGCAGCAGCGCCGCGCCGAGCCCGGAGAGCAGGCCCAGGCACAGGGCGTCCTGCGGCCGCTCGCCGAAGCGGCCGGCCAGCGTGGAGGCGGCGAGCGCGCAGCTGGTGGAGTGGTCCCAGAAGTCCTCGGGCAGCCGCGACTCGTCGTCCAGGTCGGTCAGCGACACCGTCGCCATCGTGCGCACGGTGGTGAAGCCGATGACGGTCACCGCGAACTGCAGGGAGGTGACCCGACCGCGCATGCCGAAGTAGGCGGAGTTGGCCAGCTTCATCACCCGCCCGGCGAGGGCGACGTCGGTGGCGAGGACGTTGGCCAGCTCCCGGGCGCCGGTGTCCTCCGCGCCGGCCACCGACACGATGTGCGCCGCCACCGGCTTCTGCACGGCCATGGTGTCGATGCTCGCCAGCACGTGCTCGATGTCGAACGTGGGCACGGACAGGGGGACGAGGGTCATGCGAGGCCTTCCCGCTGGGCGGCGAACCAGGTGGTCGTCTCGGGTCCGGTCATGGGCCGGCCGAGCCCGAAGCCCTGGAGGTAGGTGGCGCCGAGGCGGGCCAGCTGCTCGGCCTGCTCCACGGTCTCCACCCCCTCGGCGACCGTGCACAGGTTGAGGTTGTGCGCCAGCGCGATGACCGCCGAGGCGATCTCGGCGTGGCCGTCGGCCAGCTCGGCGACGAACGAGCGGTCGACCTTGAGGCAGTCGACGGGCAGGTGCCGCAGGTACGCCAGCGACGAGTAGCCGGTGCCGAAGTCGTCGATGGCCACCTGCACGCCGAGGTCGCGCAGCTGCTGCAGCACGTCCCGGGCCAGCCCGGGATCGCTCATCAGCGCCGACTCGGTGATCTCCAGCTGCAGCCGGGACGGCGTGAGCCGGTGCCGGCGCAGCGCGGCGCGGACCTGGACGGGCAGGTTCTCGTCGAGCTGGAGCGCCGAGACGTTCACGTTGGCCCGCATCGGCGCCGACATGCCGAGCTCGTGGTCCCAGACGGCCAGCTGCCGGCAGGTCTCGTCGAGCACGAACAGCCACAGGCCGCCGACCAGGCCGGCCTCCTCGGCCAGCGGCACGAAGTCGGCCGGGCTGATCGGGCCGCGCTCGGGGTGCTCCCAGCGGGCGAGCGACTCGACGGCCACCGCCGCGCCGTCGCCGGCGATGAAGATCGGCTGGTAGAGCAGCGTGATCTCGCGCCGCTCGATGGCGTCGCGCAGGTCGGCGACCAGCCGCAGCTTGTCCCGCGCCTGCGCGCGGCCCTGCTGGTCGAGCACCGTGATCCGGCCCTTGCCGCTCGCCTTGGCCTGGTACATCGCGATGTCGCAGTCGCGGATGAGCTCCTCGGCCTCGAGGTGCTCGGCGGTCTGCACGGTGACGCCGACGCTGGCGTGCGGGCGGATGTCCAGCCCACCGAGGTGCACGACGGCGGAGATCGCCTCGCGGACGCGCTGGGCCAGGTTCACGGCGTCGGCCTCGCCGACCCCCTCGCAGACGACGACGAACTCGTCGCCGCCGAACCGCGCGACCAGGTCGCCGGGCCGGACGGTGCGGGTCAGCCGCTGCGCCACCTGCACGAGGAGCTCGTCGCCGGCGGTGTGGCCGAGCGAGTCGTTGACCACCTTGAAGTTGTCGAGGTCGAGGAAGAGGCAGGCCAGCTCGCTGCGGCCGGGGACGAACCGCTCGGCCACGTACTGCGCCAGCAGGATCCGGTTGGGCAGGCCGGTGAGCGGGTCGTGGCCGGCCTGGTGGGCCAGGCGGGTCTCGAACGCCAGCCGCTCGGTGATGTCCTCGAGGGTGGCGACGAAGCCGGAGCCGACCCCGGGCGTGAACAGGTGGGCCAGGCGCAGCACCGTCGTCCGCTCGGTGCCGTCGGCGCGGACGAGCCGCGCCTGCGTGTCGGTGTCGTCGCCCTCGAGGGCCGCGGCCGCCGCGTCCAGGACGCCGTCGAGGTCGTCGGGGTGGACGGTGTCCATCCAGGCCGTGCCCAGCAGCTGCTCGGCCCGGCGGCCGACGAGGCTGCAGAACGCGTCGTTGACGTGCGCCAGCCGCATCCCCTGCTCCGACAGCAGCGTCGGGACGGGCGAGCGCTCCGTGAGCGCGGCGAAGCGCCGCTCGTGCGCGTCGGCGGTGGCCCGCAGCGCCCGCTCGTGCTCGTCGCTGATCGGCGCGACGCGCAGCGTCCACATCCGCCCGCTGGGCATCGGGGTGGAGACGACGAGGGCGTCCACCGTGCCGCCGTCGGCCCTGCGGACCGGCAGGCGCATCTGCGCGCCGCGCTCCCGGCGCAGCAGGAGCTTGCGCTCCCCGCCGCGCAGGGTGGGCAGCAGGTGGTCGACCGGCAGCCGCCGCAGGTCCTCGCCGTCGTACCCGAGCAGCGTGACGGCGCCCTGGTTGCCCCAGGTGAGCCGGCAGGTCGTGCCGACGACCTCGGCCACCAGGATGGCCATGGCCTCCGTCACCGCGGCGCCGTAGAAGACGCCGGCGACCACTTCGGGGGGCACGCGCTCGTCGCCGGACGCGCTGCGCTTGGCCGCCACGGTCCTCCCTCTTCCCGTTGCGGAACCGCGCCGGACGGTTCCCGCACCAGCCTCATCGGCCGCCTGCGACCACGGGTTTCGCGCTGCGGAGCGGACTCACCCCATCGAGGGGTGCGACGATCCGCAGGGCAGCGGAGCCGGAACGGGACGGAGCGGCATGCGGATCGGAGTTCCCCGGGAGTCGCGCCCGCGCGAGACGCGCGTGGCGGCGACCCCCACGACGGTGGCGGCGCTGCGGCGCCTCGGCTACGAGGTCGCGGTCGCGGCCGGCGCGGGGAGCGCCAGCAGCTTCCCCGACGAGGAGTACGCCGCGGCGGGCGCCACCCTGGTCGACGACGCCGAGGCCTGGGCCGCCGACGTCGTCCTGCACGTCAACCCACCCACCCCCGAGGAGCTCGACCGGCTCTCCCCCGGCGCGACGCTGGTCAGCCAGCTGGCGCCGGCCCTCGACCCGGCGCTGGTCGAGGAGCTCGCCCGCCGCCCGGTCACCGCGCTGGCGGTCGACGCCGTCCCGCGCATCTCGCGGGCGCAGGCGCTCGACGTGCTGTCCTCGATGGCCAACATCGCCGGCTACCGCGCGGTGGTGGAGGCGGCGCACACCTTCGGCCGGTTCTTCACCGGGCAGGTCACCGCGGCCGGCAAGGTGCCGCCGGCCAAGGTCCTGGTCGTCGGCGCCGGCGTGGCCGGGCTGGCGGCGATCGGCGCGGCCAGCAGCCTGGGCGCGGTCGTCCGGGCCACCGACGTCCGGCCGGAGGTGGCCGAGCAGGTGCGGTCGCTCGGCGGCGAGTACGTCGGCGTCCCCGCCGACGCCCAGCAGGGCGGCGGGACCGGGTACGCGAGCGTCACCAGCGCGGACTACGACCGGCGCGCCGCGGTGATGTACGCCGAGCAGACCGCGGACGTCGACATCGTCATCACCACCGCGCTGATCCCCGGGCGCCCGGCGCCGCGGCTGATCACCGAGGAGATGGTCGCCTCGATGCGGCCGGGGTCGGTGGTCGTCGACATGGCGGCGGCCCAGGGCGGCAACGTGGCCGGCTCGGTGCCCGACGAGGTGGTGGTCACGCCGAACGGCGTCTCGATCATCGGCTACACCGACCTGCCCGCCCGGCTGCCGGCGCAGGCCTCCCAGCTGTTCGGCACCAACCTGGTCAACCTGCTCAAGCTGCTCACCCCGGAGGGCGACGGGCGGCTGGTGCTCGACCTCGACGACGTCGTCGTGCGCTCGATGACCGTCGTCCGCGACGGCGAGGTGCTCTGGCCCCCGCCGCCGGTGCCGGTGTCGGCGGCGCCGCCACCGGCCGCCCCGGCGGTGGCGCGGCCCGCGCTGCCGGAGAAGCGGCCGGCCCCGCCGGGCCGGCGGTTCGCGCTGGTGGGGCTCGCCGCGGCGGGGCTGTTCCTGGTCGCCGGGTTCTCCCCGGACGCGCTGATCGGCCACCTCACGGTCTTCGCGCTCGCCGTCGTCGTGGGGTTCTACGTCATCGGGTCGGTGCACCACGCGCTGCACACGCCGCTGATGAGCGTCACCAACGCGATCTCCGGGATCATCGTCGTCGGCGCGCTGCTGCAGCTGGGCCACGGCGACCCGGTGGTCGGGGTGCTCGCCTTCGTGGCGATCCTCGTGGCCAGCATCAACGTCTTCGGCGGCTTCGCCGTGACCCGCCGCATGCTCGGCATGTTCACGAGGAGCTGACCGTGACCCTCGAGACCGCCGCCGCCGGCGCCTACATCGTCGCGGCGCTGCTGTTCGTCCTCGCCCTGGCCGGGCTGAGCCGGCACGAGACCGCCAAGGCCGGCAACGGCTTCGGCATCGCCGGCATGGCCGTGGCGCTGGTCGCCACCGTCGCGCTGGCCGCCCGCGACGTCGAGGCCGCCACCGTCGGGCTGATCGTGCTGGCCATGGCCGCCGGCGCCGCGATCGGCCTGTGGCGGGCCCGCCGGGTGGCCATGACCGGCATGCCCGAGCTGATCGCGCTGCTGCACAGCTTCGTCGGCCTGGCCGCCGTGCTCGTCGGCTGGAACGGGTTCCTGTCGGTCGAGGGCGGCACCGAGTCCGTCGCCGACGACCTGGTGGGCATCCACTCGGCCGAGGTGGCGATCGGCGTCTTCATCGGCGCGGTCACGCTGACCGGCTCGATCGTGGCGTTCCTCAAGCTGTCGGCCCGGATCAGGAGCAACCCGCTCATGCTCCCGGGGCGCAACGCGCTCAACCTCGGCGCGCTGGTCGCCTTCGCCGTCCTGACCGTGGTCTTCGTGCTCGCGCCGGGCGTCGCGGTGCTGGCCGCGATCACCGCGCTCGCGCTGGCGCTGGGCTGGCACCTGGTCGCCTCGATCGGCGGCGGCGACATGCCGGTCGTCGTCTCGATGCTCAACAGCTACTCGGGGTGGGCCGCGGCGGCGTCGGGCTTCCTGCTCGGCAACGACCTGCTCATCATCACCGGCGCCCTCGTCGGCTCCTCCGGTGCGTACCTGAGCTACATCATGTGCAGGGCGATGAACCGCTCGTTCGTCTCGGTCATCGCCGGCGGCTTCGGCAACGAGGGGAGCACCGCCGCCGGCACCGCCGAGGGGACGCACACCGAGATCAGCGCCGAGGAGACCGCCGAGCTGCTGCGCACCGCCAAGTCGGTGGTGATCACCCCCGGCTACGGCATGGCGGTGGCGCACGCCCAGTACCCGGTGGCCGAGCTGACCCGCCGGCTCGACGAGCTCGGCGTGCAGGTGCGCTTCGGCATCCACCCGGTCGCCGGCCGGCTGCCCGGGCACATGAACGTGCTGCTGGCCGAGGCCAAGGTCCCCTACGACGTGGTGCTGGAGATGGACGAGATCAACGACGACCTCGCCGGCACCTCCGTCGTCCTCGTCATCGGCGCCAACGACACGGTCAACCCGGCCGCCATGGAGGACCCGGGCAGCCCCATCGCCGGCATGCCGGTCCTGCGGGTGTGGGAGGCCGACGACGTGGTCGTCTTCAAGCGGTCGATGAGCACCGGCTACGCGGGCGTGCAGAACCCGCTGTTCTTCCGCGAGAACACCCGGATGCTCTTCGGCGACGCCCGGGAGCGGGTCGAGGACATCCTCAAGGCGCTGTAGCGCCCACTCGTGGAGTCGATCATCGGCTCGTCGCCGATCCCGGCGGCGTGCCCGCGCGTGTCAGCGGCGACAACCGGTGATCATCCCGGCTCGCGGGCGAGGACGACGCAGCAGCGGCCGGGGCCCGGGTCCAGGCGGGCCGCGACCCCGGCCTCGCCGCGCTCGTCGAGCAGCGCCGCGAGCAGGTCGAGGTTGAGCCCGCAGACCAGCTGCGGGTGGGCGGCGGCGAGGGTGTGGAACGGGCAGTTGGCCAGCACCACGCCGTCGCCGTCGGGTCGCGGCTCGTACCCGAGGCCGGTGAGGACGTCGGCCAGCGGGGCGGCCGGCTCCGCGAGCCGCCGGCCCTCGGCCGCCGCGGCCGCCGCGACCGCCGGACCGACCGGCCCGTCGCCGGCCGCCGCCACCGCCCCGGCCAGGATCCGCCCCGCCAGGTCGTAGTGCCGCTCGGGCAGCGTGACGGCGAACTCGCGGGCGGCCCGGCGGTAGAGCTTGGCCGGCCGCCCGGCCCCCGGGCCGCGCCGGCCCGACAGCCGGCGGTACTCGGTCTCCAGCAGGCCGTCGGCCACCAGCCGGTCGAGGTGGAACCGGACGGTGTGCCGCGGCAGGCCGACGCCGGCCGCGGCCTGGTCGCGGCCGACCGGACCGTCGGCCGCGACGACGAAGCGGTACAGGGCGCGCCGGGCCGGGTCGGCCAGCGCCCCGACGGCGGCGAGCTCGTCCTCGCGCACGGCGCCCTCCACTTCTATCGGACACATCTCTTGCCGTAAGAGCGTAGCGGTCCTACCGTGCCCTGCATCACCCCTCGCACGCGGAGGCCGCGATGACGCTGTCCCTGCACTCCCGGAGCCCCGCGCCGGACGCCGACGCCGCGGAGGCCGCCGCCGCCACGTTCCTCGCCGCCCTGGGCGTGGACACCACGGCGCCCGGCCTCGCGGACACGCCCCGCCGGATGGCCGCGGCCTACGCCGAGATGCTCACCCCCCGGGCGTTCCGGCTGACCACCTTCCCCAACGAGGAGCGCTACGACGAGCTCGTGCTCGCCCGCGGCATCCCCGTCCGGTCGGTCTGCGAGCACCACATGCTGCCGTTCACCGGCGTGGCGCACGTGGGCTACCTGCCCGGGGAGCGGATCGTCGGGCTGTCGAAGCTGGCGCGGGTGGTCGAGCTGTTCGCCCGCCGGCCGCAGGTGCAGGAGCGCCTCACCGTCCAGGTGGCCGGCTGGCTCGCCGACCGGCTGCACCCGCGCGGGGTCGGGGTCGTGATCGAGGCCGAGCACCTGTGCATGACGCTGCGCGGGGTGCAGGCGCCGGGCACCAGGACGACGACGTCCGCGCTGCTCGGGCTCCTGCGGGAGGATGCCCGGTCACGGGCGGAGTTCCTGGCGCTGACCGACGGAGGCCGGAGATGAACGTCGTGGTCGTGGGAGGCGGGCTCGCGGGAGCGCGGGCGGTGTCGGCGTTGCGGGAGGAGGGCCACGACGGGCCGCTCACCCTGGTCGCGGCCGAACCGCACCTGCCCTACGAGCGCCCGCCGCTGTCGAAGGGTTACCTCACCGGCTCGGCGGAGCTGGACTCGGTCTTCGTGCACCCGGAGAGCTGGTACGCCGACAACGACGTGCAGCTGCAGCTGGGCACCCGGGTCACCGCGCTGGACCGCGACGCGCACCGGGTGGCCCTGGACGACGGCGAGCAGCTCCCCTACGACCGGCTGCTGCTCGCCACCGGCGCGGTCCCCCGCCCGCTGAGCGTGCCCGGCGCCGACGAGCTGGCCCCGCGCTACCTGCGCACCATCGACGACAGCCGGGCGCTCAAGGCCGCCTTCACCGCCGGGGCGCGGGTGGTGGTGGTCGGCGCCGGCTGGATCGGCCTCGAGGCGGCGGCCGCCGCGCGCGCGGCCGGCGCCGACGTCGTGGTGCTCGAGTACGCCGCCCGCTGCTGCGCGTGCTCGGCCCGGAGATGGCGCAGGTCTTCGCCGACCTGCACCGCGACCACGGCGTCGACCTGCGCTGCGGGGTCCGGATCGCCTCCGCCCGCGCCGGCGCGCTCGTGCTCGACGACGGCACCGAGGTGGCCGGCGACGTCGTCCTGGCCGGGGTGGGGGTGCGGCCCGACGTCGCGCTCGCCGAGGCCGCCGGTCTGGAGGTGGACGACGGCGTGGTCGTCGACGCGTCGCTGCGCACCAGCGACCCGGCGGTGTTCGCCGCCGGCGACGTGGCCCGCGCCTTCCACCCCCGCTACGGCCGGCACCTGCGGGTGGAGCACTGGGCGAACGCGCTCAACCAGCCGCTCACGGCGGCGCGCTCGATCCTCGGCAAGCCCACCGTCTACGAGCGCCTGCCGTACTTCTTCAGCGACCAGTACGACCTCGGCATGGAGTACACCGGCCTGGCCGAGCCGGGCGGGTACGACCGCGTCGTCGTCCGCGGCGACCTCGCGGCGCGGGAGTTCGTCGCCTTCTGGCTCTCCGGCGACCGGGTGGTCGCCGGGATGAACGTCAACGTGTGGGACGTCGTCGGGCCGATCCAGGAACTCATCCGCGAGGGGGCGCCGGTCGATCCCGGCACGCTCGCCGACCCCGGCGTCCCGATCCCGGACCTGCGCCCGTGAGCCGTGCGTCCGTCGGCGTCGAGGTCGTCCCCGCCACCGCCGACCGGTGGGACGACGTCGCCGCCGTCTTCGAGGGTCCGGGCGACCCGGGGCGCTGCTGGTGCCAGTGGTTCTACCGCGGCGCGTCGGCCGACCGGGAGCGGGCGGCCGCCAACCGCGAGGCCCTCGCCGGGCAGGTGCGCGAGGGCCCGCCGCCCGGGGTGCTCGGGTACGTCGACGGCGTGCCGAGCGGCTGGGCGGCGGTCGGGCCGCGGCCGTCCTACACCCGGCTCACCAACGGGCGGCTGCTGCGCGGCACGGCCGGCCTCGACGACCCCGGGGTGTGGGCGGTGACCTGCTTCGTCGTCCGCCGGCCCGCCCGGCGGCGCGGCCTGGCCGGGCGGCTGCTGGCCGGCGCGGTCGACCTCGCCCGCGCCGGCGGGGCGGGCGAGGTCGAGGGCTACCCGGTGGACCTCGCCGAGCGGCCGGGGGCGAGTGCGGCCGAGCTGTACCACGGGCCGCTGCGGGTGTTCGAGCGCGCCGGCTTCACCGAGGTGGCCCGGCCGCAGCCGGCGCGCCCCGTCGTCCGGCTGCGGCTGGCGTGACTCACCCGCCGAGCATGCGCGCGGAGAGCTCCCACAGCCGGGCGGCCGACTCGCGGTCCAGCGCGTAGGGGGCGACGCCGGTGCGGGTCCCCTCCTGGTGCGGCAGGGCCTCGGCGCAGTCCTCGAAGTAGCGCCCGCCGACGCCGTCGACCAGCGGTGAGGCGGCGAGCAGCACCGAGGTGGCGGCCCCCTGCTCCGGCGTCTTCCAGGCCGGGGCCGCGCCGCCCGCCGAGGCGCGCAGCCGGGTGATCTCCTCCTCGGTGACGTGGCGCTGGAGGTTGGTGCGGATGCCGCCGGGGTGCAGCGCGTTGACGGCGATGCCGTGGTCGGCCCACCGGCGCTGGGCCTCGACGGCGAACAGCACGTTCGCCGTCTTCGACTGGCCGTAGGCCAGCCACGGGTCGTACGGCCGGGCACGGAAGTGCACGTCGTCCCAGACGACGTCGGAGCGCAGGTGCGCGCTCGAGCTGACCGAGACGACGCGGGCGCCGTCGGCGCCGGCCATCGCGGGGTGCAGGCCGGTGGCGAGGGCGAAGTGGCCGAGGTGGTTGGTGGCGAACTGCAGCTCCCAGCCCTGCCGCGTGCGGCGGGGCGGCGCGGCCATGACGCCGGCGTTGTTCACCAGCACGTGCAGCGGCCCGCTCCAGCTGTCGAGGAACGTGCGGATCGAGCGCGGTTCGGCCAGGTCGAGCGGCAGCACGCGCAGCCACGGGTTGCCGGTGGAGTCGGTGATGTCGCGGGCGGCCCGCTCGCCGGCCGCGCGGTCGCGGACGGCGAGGGTGACCTCGGCGCCGGCGCCGGCGAGGGCGCGGGCGGTCTCGGTGCCGATGCCCGAGGCGCCGCCGGTGACGATCGCGCGGCGGCCGCGCAGGTCGACGCCGGCGAGGACCTCGGCGGCGGTGGTGGTGGCGTCGAAGGGCGTGGTGACGCGGGTGGGTGCGGTCATGCCGGGGATCCCCTCTCGGGGTGGGGTGGGGAGCGGGCCGAGCCCGTAGGATGAACGACCGGAGGCGCCTCCGGTACGTCCGTGACACTATCCGGAGGGCGCTCCGTTTCGCAACCCGCGAGAGAGGACGACGTGGTGACCGCACCCGGCGGCCGGGCCCTGCGCGCCGACGCGCAGCGCAACCGGGACCGTCTGCTCGAGGTGGCCGCGCACGCCTTCGCGGCCGGCGAGGACGTGACGCTCGAGGCGATCGCGCGCCGGGCCGGGGTCGGCATCGGCACCCTGTACCGGCACTTCCCCACCCGGGAGGCGCTCGTCGAGGCCGCCTACCGCAACGAGCTGGCCCGCCTCTGCGACGCCGCGGCCGAGCTGCTCACGACGCGGCCGCCGGAGGCCGCGCTGCGCGCGTGGATGGACCGGTTCGTCGACTACACGACCACCAAGCGCGGGATGGCCGACGCGCTCAAGGCGGTGATCGCCTCCGGCGGCAACCCGTTCGCGCACAGCCGCGACCGGATGACCGAGGCGCTGGCCCTCCTCCTGCGGGCCGGGGCGGAGGCGGGCACGCTGCGCGCCGACGCCGACCCGGGCGACGTCCTCACCGGGCTGTCCGGCATCGCGCTGGCCGCCGGCGACGCCGACCGCCGCGCGCAGGCGGGGCGGTTGCTCGACCTGATGGTCGACGGGCTGCGTTACGGCACCGGCCGGTCCTGACCTCCCGGGCGGGGGGTGTCTTTCTGCGCCCCCGGCTCCTACCGTGGGTCCGTGCGCGCCGAGGGACTGCTGACCGACCCCGCGGGGGCGGCGCAGGCCGACCACGTCTGCTGGGTCTACGCCGACGCCGACGACTTCGCCGCGGTGGCGCGCGCCTACCTCGAGGAGGGGCTCGCGCGCGGCGACCGGCTGCTGTGGATCGGCGACCCCGACCACGCGCGGACGATCCGCACCGCGTCGGGCCCCCTGGCCGACGTCGACGGCCTGATGGCGCGCGGCGAGCTCACGGTCCTCGACGTCCGCGCGGGGTACGAGAGCTCCGGCGCGTTCACCCCCGAGGAGCAGTTCGCCTTCTACGACGCCGCCACCCGGCAGGCCCGCGCCGACGGGCACCACGGCCTGCGGGTCGTCGCCGACGTCAGCGACCTGGCCGCCGACCCGGAGCGCCGGCCCGACCTCGTGCGCTGGGAGCACCTGGCCGACGAGTACATGGCCTCCGGCTCCGGGATGGTCGCGCTCTGCGCGTACCGGGCCGACCTCGGCCCCGAGGCGCTGGCCGCCGTGGCCTCGGTGCACCCGCTGGTGCGCCCGCTCGACGACGGCCCGCCGTTCCGGGTCTGGTTCGACGGCGACGTCCTCGCGCTCGGCGGCTGCCTGGACACCTTCGGCGCGGAGCGCCTCGACCGCGTGCTCGCCGGCACGCACGTCGACCGGCCGGTGGTCTGCCTGGACCTCTCTCGGACGGAGTTCGTCGACGTGGGCGGGTGCCGCGTGCTGGCCCGCTGGGCGCGGCGGCTGGAGGAGCGCGGCGCGCGGCTGGAGCTCGTCGGCGCCTCGCGGGTGCTCCGGCGCATGTGGGACGTCCTCGGCTTCTCCGACGTCGTGTCGGTGACCTTCCGGGAGCGGCCTGCGTGACGGCTGCGCCCGGGCGCCCGCCCGGCTTCGCCCACGAGGGGTTCTTCTACCGCGACCCCGGCGAGCTCGCGGCCGGCGTCGGCGACTTCGTGCGCGCCGGCCTGGCCGCCGGTGCGACGAGGCGGGCGACCGGGCCGCGTTCGCCGCGCCGCTGCCCCCGCCGGTCGGGCCGGTGCTGCGCGGCGACTACCGGGCCGGCGACGGCCTCGCCGTGCGCCGGACGGTCCGCACGTGGGCGCGCTCGTGCGGCCTGCCGCCGGACCGGGTCGAGGACCTCGAGCTGGTGGCCGCGGAGCTGACGAGCAACGGGATCCGGCACGGCGGCGGTGGCGGCGCGGTCGCGATGTGGGTGGCCGACGGCGCCGCCGTCCTGCAGTTCACCGACGCCGGCGTGCTGACCGAGCCCCTCACCGGGCGGCTGCGCCCCGACCCGGCCGCCGACGGCGGCCGCGGCCTGTACCTGGTCAACCACCTGTGCGACCTGGTGCAGCTGCGCTCGGCGGACGCCGGGACGACGGTCCGCGTGCTCACCTGGCTCTGAGCACGCTCCTGCCGCGGCGTCAGGCCTCCCGCTCGAGCACGAAGAAGAACGGCTCGTCGAGCCCGCGGGCGTCCATGAGGCCGAGCAGGGCGTCGGGGCCGGTCCAGCGGAACACGTCGATCACCGGCAGCCGGTCGTAGACCAGCGCCGCGGTGGCGACGCCGCGGTGCTCGACCGTGCGCAGCCGGGCGGCCGGCCGCCGGGTGCGGCGCAGCGGGCGGACGGCGGCGAACCCCAGGCGGGCGACCGGCGTGCGGGCGAGCTGCGGCAGCCGGAACAGCAGGCCGAGCGGGGCGTACGCCGGGTCCACCGGCTGCGGGACCCCGGCCCGGTCGCGGAACAGCAGCGGGTGGACGCTCTCGGCGCCGGCGAACTCCTTGCCGTACCAGCCGTAGGCCTCCAGCAGCCCGTCGAGGCGGTGCCCGGTGGGCAGCCCGCTCCCCCGCCACCGGCCGGTGAGCTCGGCCGGCGCCACCGCCGGTGACCGGTCGAACCAGGCGAGCGCGGCGTCGGCGTCCATGCACCCGCACGTTAACCGCCGCCGGCCGCCGGAGAGGATCGGCACCGCACCCCGCACCCGAGGAGGACCCAGCATGACCCAGCAGCCGGCCGGCGACGAGGCCCCCGCGTGGTTCGCCCGCGCGCTCGCCGCCGCGCCCGAGCACCGCGACGTCGAGGTGGACGGCACGCGGGTGCACTACCGCGTCTGGGGGCGGCCGGGCGCGCCCGGGCTGGTGCTGGTGCACGGCGGCGCCGCGCACTCCGGCTGGTGGGACCACGTCGCCCCGCAGCTGTCGTCGCACCGCGTGGTGGCGCTCGACCTGTCGGGCCACGGCGACAGCGGGCACCGCGAGATCTACGACATGCGGCAGTGGGCGCGCGAGATCGTCACCGTCTGCGAGGCCGAGGCGCTGCACCGGCCCGTCGTGGTGGGGCACAGCATGGGCGGCTGGGTGGCGGTCACGACCGGCGTCGAGCACCCCGAGGCGGTGGCCGCGGTGGCCTACATCGACTCGCCGCTCAACGACCAGCCGCCGGAGGAGGCGCGGCTGGCCGAGATGCGCCGTCCGCGCCGGGTGCACCCCGACCCGGCCGAGGCGGTGGCCCGGTTCCGCACCCTGCCGCCGCAGGAGGTGCTGCTGCCCTACGTGCGGGAGCACATCGCCCGGGGCTCGCTGCGCGCGGTCGAGGGCGGCTGGACGTGGAAGTTCGACCCGACGTTCTTCGGCCGCCGGCTGCTGCTGCGCGACCTGCTGCCGCAGCTGGGCTGCCCCGTGGCGCTGTTCCGCTGCGAGCACGGGCTGGTCAGCTCGGAGATGGCGGCCGAGATGGGCCGGCTGGTGCCCGGCTCGCTGCCGGTGGTCGACCTGCCCGACGCCGGGCACCACCCGATGCTCGACCAGCCGCTGGCGCTGGTCACCGGCCTGCGCACGCTGCTCGCGCTGTGGCCGGCGGCGGCCGGGTGACCGCCGCCGGCGGGGCGCCTCAGAAGGGGTAGGCGGGCAGGTCGCCGCGCAGGGTGACCCACTGCGTCTCGGTGAACGCCTCGATGTTGGCCTGCGGGCCGCCGTGCCGGGAGCCGGTGCCCGACGCGCCGACGCCGCCGAACGGGGCCACGGCCTCGTCGTTGACGGTCTGGTCGTTGATGTGCACCAGGCCCGAGGGGATCTGCTCGGCGAGCTCGAGGCCCCGGTGCACGTCGCGGGTGAGGATGCCCAGCGACAGGCCGTACTCGGTGCCCCTGGCCAGCTCGACGACCTCCTCCAGCGAGGAGAACGGGGTCACCGGGGCGACCGGGCCGAAGATCTCCTCCCGGTAGGCCGGGGTCTGCACCGGGACGTCGCCGAGCACGGTGGGCCGGTAGAACAGCCCCTCGTAGGTGCCGCCGGTGCGCACCGTGGCGCCGCCGTCGACCGACGCGGTGACCAGGCCGTGCACCCGGTCGCGCTGGCCGGCGTCGATCAGCGGGCCCATCGCCACCTGCTCGCGGAACGGGTCGCCGACCGGCAGCTTCTCGACCTTCTCGGTGAGGACCTGCGTGTACTCCTCGGCGATGTCGGCGTGCACCAGGTGCCGCGAGGTGGCCATGCAGATCTGGCCCTGGTGGGCGAAGGTGCCCCAGGCGCCCACCGAGGCGGCGGCGGTCACGTCGACGTCGGGCAGCACGATCAGCGCCGAGTTGCCGCCCAGCTCCAGGTGCGCCCGCTTGAGGTGCTGCCCGGCCAGGGCGCCCACGGCCCGCCCGGCCCGGGTCGAGCCGGTGAAGGCGATCACCCGCACCGCCGGCTCCACCACCAGCGCCTCGCCGACGTCGGCGCCGCCGGGCAGCACCTGCAGCACCCCGGCGGGCAGCCCGGCCTCCTCGAAGACCCGGGCGAACATCGCCCCGCCGGAGATGGCGGTGCGCGGGTCGGGCTTGAGGATCACCGCGTTGCCCAGCGCCAGCGCCGGGGCGACCGCCCGGATGGCCAGGATGGTCGGCACGTTGAACGGGGCGATCACGCCCACCACGCCGGCCGGCAGCCGGCGGGCGAACGACAGCCGTGGGGCGCCGGTGCGCAGCAGCTCGCCGTAGGGGTGCGACGGCAGCGCCGAGGCCTCGTAGCACTCGGCGGCGCTGGTGTGCACCTGGAAGTCGCCGAACGGCTGGATCGCGCCGGACTCGCGGGCCAGCCAGCCCTTGATCTCGTCGGCGTGCGCCTCGAGGACCTCGCCCGCCCTGCGCAGCACCCGGGCGCGCTCCTCGAAGGGCGCCGCCGCCCACGCGCGCTGCGCCGCGACCGCGCGCTCGGCCGCGGTGTGCACGTCCTCCGGCGTCGCCCTGCCGACCGGGGCGATCACGTCGCCGGTGGCCGGCTCCACCGCGTCGTAGGTGCCGCCGGACCCGTCGGTCCAGGACCCGGTCCAGACCTTGCCGTGCCAGGCGCCGTCGTCCAGCAGTGCCATGTCGTCTCCTTCGTTCAGGACCGCTTCGGTGCGGTCGAGTCTGCACCGGTGAGCACGCGGGAGATGCCCCGGGCCGCCGCCCGCACGCCGGGCGTGAACGCGCGGACGGCGGCCGGCGAGCTGCCGCGCACCACGATCGACAGGGCGGCCACCACCGCGCCGCGCTGCTCGACCGGCGCGGCCACCGACACGGCGTCGTCGGTGACCTGCCGGTCGCTCACCGCCACCCCGGTGCGCCGCACCTCCGCCAGCACCCGGCGCAGCCGGCCGGGGTCGGTGATCGTGTGCCCCGTGTACCGCTGCAGCGGGCCGGCCAGCACCCGCTCCTGCACCTCCACCGGGGCGTGCGCCAGCAGCACCAGCCCGACGCCGGTCGGCGGCAGGGCGAACCGGCCGCCGACCCGGGTGTGCACGGCGACGGCGTCGCGGCCGGCGAGGCGCTCGACGTAGACCACCTCGACGTCGTCACGGACGGCCAGCTGCACGTTCTCGTGGGTGACCTCGTAGAGGTCCTCCATGAACGGCAGCGCCGCCTCGCGCAGGCCCAGGCCGCGGGGAGCCAGCGCGCCGAGCTCCCAGACGCGCAGGCCCACCCGGTACCGGCCGTCGTCCCCGCGCTCCAGCGCCCCCCAGCCGCACAGCTCGGCCACCAGCCGGTGCGCCGTCGACAGCGGGACGTCCGCCAGCCGCGATAGCTCCGACAGCGACAGCGCCGGCCGCTCGCGCCCGAACGCGCCCAGGACGTCGAGCAGCTTCGTGGTGGCGGTGCGGCGTCCGCTCAGAGGTCCAGGACCAGCTTCGGGCACGCCGCGCGGGAGACGCATACGAACATGGTGTCGTTCGCCGCCTGCTCGTCGGGCGTCAGCAGGGAGTCGCGGTGGTCGACCTCCCCGTCGAGCACCGGCGTCTCGCAGGTGCCGCAGGTGCCCTCCTGGCAGGAGGAGAGGACGAACACCCCGGCGTCCTCCACCACCTCGAGCACCGACCGGTCGGGCGGCACGGTGAGCGTCTTCCCCGACCGCGCCAGCTCCACCTCGAACGCTCCGGTGAGCACCGGCTCGCCCACGTCCTTGGGCGCGAACCGCTCGACGTGCAGCGACCCGGCCGGCCACCCGGCGCAGCGCTGCTCGACGGCGGTCAGCAGCGGCTCGGGCCCGCAGCAGTAGACGAGCGTGCCGGGGCGCGGCTCGCCGAGGACGCGGTCGAGGTCGATCAGCCCCACCTCGTCCTGCGGGTGCAGCACGACCGTGTTGCCGGTCGCCTCCTCCAGCGCCTCCAGGAAGGCCATCGACCGGCGGCTGCGGCCGCCGTAGTGCAGCTCCCACCCCGCCCCGGCCCGCTCCGCGGCCGTGATCATCGGCAGGATCGGTGTGATCCCGATGCCGCCGGCCACGAACAGGTAGCGCTCGGCCGGCACGAGCTCGAAGTGGTTGCGCGGTCCGCGCACCTGCACCGGGTCACCCTCGAGCACCTCGTCGTGCACGTGCGCCGAGCCGCCGCGGCCGTCCTGCTCGCGCAGCACCGCGATCCGCCAGACCGAGCGGTCGGCGGGGTCGCCGCACAGCGAGTACTGCCGCACCAGGCCGCCCGGCAGCCGCAGGTCGACGTGCGCGCCCGGCGACCACTCGGGCAGGTCGGCGCCGGCCGGGTCGCGCAGGTCCAGGACGACGACCCCCTCGGCGCCGGTCGTCCGGCGGTCGACCCGCAGCCGCAGGTCGACCTCGTCCGCTGTGCTGCTCATCGGCTCCTCAGACCAGGACGGGCGCGCGGTCGAGCACGCGCGCCGGGTCGGTGACGACGTGGGCGGGGGGCGCCGGCAATGGTGACGGCGCCGGCGCCTCGGCGCCCCCCTCGGGATGGTTGGGATGAGCCTGCAGCCACTCCCACATCGCGACCGGGTCGTCGCCCTCGGCCCGCGCCCCGCAGGAGCACGTGCCGGACAGCCGGTCGGAGCCGGGCAGCCACTCCACCCGGAGGACGGTCACCGGGCGACCCCGACGGGGGCCTGCCCGGCGGCGAGCTGCGCGATCATCCGCCGGGCGGCGAGGCCGCCGGTGTCGATGTTGATCGACAGCTCCTGGTAGCCGTCGGGCTCGCCGGCGATGACCCGCTCCAGCACGTCGAGCGCCTCGACGTCCTGGAGGACGACGGTGCGGTTGTTCTCGGCCAGGAAGTCCGAGACGCCCTGGTCGTCGAGGGCGAAGTCGCGGGCCACCGCCCAGAAGTCGTGGGTGGAGTGCTCGGTCTCGGGGGTGATCGCGTAGACGACCTCGACGTGGAAGGCGTCGGGGTCGGTGCCGTCGTCGTTCGGCAGGACGCCGACCGGCGCGATGCGCGAGTGCAGCGTGTACAGGCAGGGCGGCGTGAACTCGATGTCCTGCCAGCGGGTGATGCGGCCCTCGATGCCCGTGCTCTTCGCGTAGAACGGCGGGCAGGCGGCGTCGGCCATGTGCCGGGAGACCCGGACGACGCCGGCCTCCTCGTCGACCTCCGTGGTGATCGGCGTCTCGGCCACCTCCGGCGTCCCGATGTAGCCGCCGTGCAGGTAGGTCTCGTGCGAGAGGTCCATCAGGTTGTCGACCAGGAGGCTGGCGCGCGCGGCGAGCGGCTCCATGCCCGAGACGACGGTCCAGCCGGGCAGGTCCAGCCACGGCGCGCGCGGGATGCGGGTCGACGCCGCCTTGTCGGGGTCGCCGATGAACACCCAGACGAAGGAGTCCTGCTCCACCACCGGGTACCGCTTCAGCCGCGCCGTCCGGGGGACGCGGGTCTGCCCCGGCACCGCGACGCAGACGCCGTCGGCGCCGTAGGTGAAGCCGTGGTAGCCGCAGACGACGGTGTCGCCGACGAGGTGGCTCGGCGCCTGGGACAGCGGGAACCGGCGGTGCACGCACCGGTCGCTCATCGCGGTGACCTCGCCGGCCTCGGTGCGCCAGAACAGGATCGACTCGCCGCAGACGGTGCGGCTGAACAGCTCCCGCCCGACCTCCCGGCCGTAGGCGGCCACGTACCACTGGTCGCGGACGATCGAGGTCATGCGCGGGTCTCCTCCCGGGACGGCGGTGTCCCGACGAGGGTGACCGCCGTCACCGGGGCGCGCGTAGGCCACTTCCACGTGGTGGAAGGCGATCTGAGAGCGTCCCCGGCCGGCCGGCGACGACCGCGGCGAGCGCGTACCCCGCGGCGAGGACGGCGAGCAGCAGGAGGGGCAGCACCCAGCCGCCGCTGGCCGCGTAGAGGGCGCCGACCGCGAGCGGGCCCAGCGCGCCGGTGCTGTACGCGACGAGCTGGGTCATGCCCGAGAGCCGGCGGGCCTCGTCCTCGTCGGCGCTGCGCAGCACGACGAGCGTGAACGCGAACGCGATGCCGGCGCCCTGCGCCAGGCCGCCGACCACCGCCCACACCGGCCAGGCCGCCGGCGCCAGCAGCAGCCCGACGACGAGCAGCGCCCACGCCGCGGCGACGGCCACCCCGAGCGCGCGCTGGCCCGCCCACCGCCGGACCACCAGCGGCACGACGAGCGTGCCGGGGATGCCGACCAGCTGGAACGTCGTCGCGGCGGCGGCGCCGGCGTCGATGCTGCCGAGCTCGTCGAGCAGCAGGGTGGGCAGCCACGCGGTGACCGCGTAGTAGAGGGCCGACTGCACGGCCAGCACGGCGCCGACCGCCCACGCCAGCGGCAGCCGCCACACCCGCACCCCGCCGGGAGCCGCAGCCGGCGCCGCCTCCGCCGGCCCGGCCGACCGGGTGGCCCGCGCCCAGACGGCGGCGGCGAGGAGCGCGAGCACCGCCCAGCAGGCCAGGCCCCCGCGCCAGCCCCACAGGGTCGCCAGCGGGGCGGTGGCCGCCGCGGTCGCGGCGGCGCCGGCGGCCAGCATGGTGGTGTACAGGCCGGTGACCGTGCCCGCGCGCGGGCCGAACTCGCGCTTGACCACCGGTGGGAGCAGGACGTTGCCCACCGTCATCGCGGCGCCGACCAGGAAGGTGCCGGCCAGCAGCACGGGCCCGCCGTCCAGGGCGCGCAGCGCCGTCGCCGCCGCCAGCAGGAGCAGCCCGGCCAGGACCGCGCGCTCCGCGCCGAGCCGGCGGCCCAGCCACGCGGCGGCGGGCGCGAGCGCGGCGAAGCACAGCACCGGCAGGGTGGTGAGCAGCCCGGCCGCGGTCGGCGAGAGCCGGAGCTCGGCGCGGACCTCGGGCAGCACCGGCGAGACCGCGGCGATCGCGCCGCGCAGGTTGAGCCCGGCCAGCAGCACGGCCGCCAGGAGCACCCCGGAGCCGGCCACCCGGCTCATGCCCCCCGCAGCTCCTCGAGGATCGGCTTGGCCACCTTGAAGGCGTGGTTGGCGGCGGGCACGCCGGCGTAGACCGCCGCGTGCTGGATCACCTCGGCGATCTCCTCGTCGCTCAGGCCGTTGTTCTTGGCCGCCCGCACGTGCAGCGCGAACTCGTCCCAGTGCCGCAGGGCGATCGTGATCGCCAGCGTCAGCAGGCTGCGGTCGCGCCGGGCCAGGCCGGGCCGCTGCCAGAGGTCACCCCACGCGGTGCGGGTGATGAAGTCCTGGAAGTCCGCCGTGAACGGGGTGGTGCCGGCCACCGCGCGGTCGACCCACGCGTCGCCGAGCACCTCCCGGCGGGTGCGCATGCCGGCGTCCCGCCGGTCGTCGTCGGTGGTCACCGGGCACCCCCGTCGAAGTGGGCGAGCAGCGCGCCGGTGACCTCCGACGTCCGCTCCAGGTTGGCCAGGTGGGCGCCGGGGCTGACCGTGAGCAGCCGGGCTCCCGGGATCCCCTCGGCGATCGCCCGCTGGTGCTCCGGCGGCAGCGCCGGGTCCTCGGCCCCGGAGACCACCAGCGTCGGCGCGGTGATCCGGCCGAGGTCCGCGCGCAGGTCCATGCGCGCGACCACCTCGCAGCAGGCGGCGTAGCCCTCGTCGTCGGCCTGGGCGATCTGCGCCTGCAGCCGGGTCACCAGGTCGGGGTGCTCCGCGGCGTACCCGGGGGTGAGCCAGCGGGAGACCACGGTCGGGGCCAGCGGGGCGGTGCCGCCCGCCCGCGCGGCGGCGGCCCGGTCGAGGAAGCCCTGCGGATCGGTCTTCGCCGACGAGCAGAGGACGGCGAGCCGGTCCACCCGCTGCGGCTCCCGCGCGGCGAGCCGCATCGCCGTCATCCCGCCCAGCGACAGCCCGGCCACGTGCGCGCGCTCGACCCCGAGCCGGTCGAGCAGGCCGACGAGGTCGTCGACCAGGTCGTCGAGGCCGTACGGGCCCGCGGGCGCGGGCGAGGCGCCGTGGCCGCGGGTGTCGTAGGTGACCACCCGGTACCGCTCGGCCAGCGGCGGCACCTGCGGGTCCCACATCGCCCGGGTCGCGCCCAGGGAGTTGGACAGGACGACGACGGGCGCGCCCGCCGGCCCGTCGACCGTGTACTCGACGTCCACCGCGCTCACGGGTTCTCCTCCACGAACAGGTCGTGCTCGGCCAGGGCCCGGTCCACCTGGCGGCCGGCCTCGCCGACGTCGGGCGCCGGGTCGGCGAGGACGGGTGCGAGGTCGACGTCCGCCCGGTGCCGCAGCACGTCGGCCAGCGGGCGGCCGCTGTCGCGGGCGTGCCGCACCGCGGCCGCCGCCTCCTCGTGCGCGGCCGCGCGGCCCAGCGACGGCGTGAGCGCGTCGGTGAGCGCGGCGGCCAGCTGGGGGTCGCGCGCCTCGGCGACGGTCGCGGCCATGCGGGCGACGTCGGGGCGCAGCACGGCGAGGCTCTCGGCCAGCCAGGCCGCGGCCGAGCCGACGGAGGTGAGCAGCTCGGTGAGCGTCGGCCACTCGCTGTGCCAGGCGCCGGCGGCGCGCTCGTGCTCCTGCTCCATGGCGGCCAGCAGCGTGGCCACCAGCCCGGGGGCGCGGCGGGCGCACGCGCGCGCCGAGATCGCGGCCACCGGGTTGTTCTTGTGCGGCATCGCCGACGAGCCCCCGCGCCCCTCGGCCACCTCGGCGAGCTCGCCCACCTCGGTCTGCGCCATGAGGACGACGTCCACGGCGACGGTGGCCACCGCGCCCGCCGCGGCCCCGAGGGCGCCGGCGAGGTCGGCCACCGGCAGCCGGACGGTGTGCCAGGGGACGGCGGTGGCGGCCAGGCCGAGCTCGGCGGCGAGCGCCGTCCGCAGGTCGACGCCCGAGCCGTGGTCGCCGGCCAGCGTGCCCACCGCGCCGCCGTACTGCACGGGCAGCGACGCGTCGACCGCCCGCAGCCGGGCGCGGGCGCCGTCGAGCCCGCTCAGCCAGACGGCCGCCTTCAGCCCGAACGTGGTGGGCAGCGCCTGCTGCATGAGCGTGCGCCCCATGACCACGTCGTCGCGGTGCCGCTCGGCCAGGGCGGCGGCGCGGGCGGCGGCGTCGGCCAGGTCGGCGTCGACCGCGGCCAGCCCCCGGCGGGCGAGCAGCACCAGCGCGGTGTCGAGGACGTCCTGGCTGGTGGCGCCGACGTGCACGGCGACGGCCGCCCGCTCCCCCACCGCGGCGCGCAGCACCTTCACCAGCGGCGGCACCGGGTTGCCGGCGTCCGCGGCACGGGCCACGACCGTGGCGAGGTCGAGCGCCGCCGGCTCCGCGCAGGCGCGGGTCACCGCCTCCGCGGCGTCGGCGGGCACCAGCCCCACCCGCGCGGCGGCGCGGGCCAGCGCCGCCTCGACGTCGAGCAGCGCGTCGACCCAGGCCGACGGGGAGACGGCCCCCGCCGCTCCCCCGCGCGCGAAGGTGCCGGCGAAGAGGTCGCTCACGGCACCTTCCTACCGGAGCGGCTCATACGGCGAAGAACACCGTCTCCCGGTCGCCCTGCAGGTGGACGTCGAAGCGGTAGCCGTCGCCGGTCCGCTCGGCGATCAGCGTGCCGCGCCGGTCCTCCGGCAGGCCCCGCAGGACGACGTCCTCGGCGTTGGCCTCGGCCTCGTCGGCGAAGTAGATGCGGGTGACCACGCGGTCGAGCAGGCCGCGGGCGAAGACCGAGACGTCGATGTGCGGGGCCTGCAGGCCGCCCTCGCCGTCGGGCACGCGGCCCGGCTTGAGGGTGAAGACCTCGAACTCGCCGCTGAGCGTCTGGGCGCGGGCGTAGCCGCGGAAGCCCGGGTAGGCCGCCGCGCCGCGCGGGTCCTCCGGCGACGGGAACCGGCCGTCGGGGTCGGCCTGCCAGGTCTCGACCATGGCGTCGGGGACGACCTCGCCGGCGCCGTCGACGACGCGGCCGCGGATCCAGAAGCCGCCCGGGGTGCCCTCGGCCGCGGCCCAGACGCCGTCGGGCCAGGTGAGGCCGATGGCCAGGTACGGCCCCACCGTGGCGCTGGGGGTGGTGCCCAGGGTCAGCGGCCCGCTGAGGAAGCCGCTGCCGCGCCGCCCCGAGCGGGGCTGGAAGGGCTCGGCCGGGTCCGGCGGGACGTCGAGCGGGTCCACCGTCATCAGGCCACGTCCCCGTCGTCGTCGGTCTCGAACGGCGTCTGCTCGGTGCCGCGCAGCACGATGTCCCACTCGAAGGCCAGCGCCCAGTTGTCCTGGGTGCGCTCGAGGGAGAACCGGCTGATCGCGCGGTGCCGCGCCGCGGCCGGGATGGAGTTGAAGATCGGGTCCTGCCCGAACAGCGGGTCGTCCGGGAAGTACATCTGGGTGACCAGGCGCTGGGTGAACGCGCGGCCGAACAGGCTGAAGTGGATGTGCGCCGGCCGCCAGGCGTTGTGGTGGTTGCCCCACGGGTAGGCGCCGGGCTTGATCGTCATGAACTCGTAGCGGCCCAGGCTGTCGGTGACCACCCGGCCCAGGCCGTCGAAGTGCGGGTCCAGCGGCGCCGGCCAGTTGTCCACGACGTGCCGGTAGCGGCCGGCGGCGTTGGCCTGCCACACCTCGACCAGGGCGTCGGGCACGGGCCGGCCGCCGCTGTCGAGCACCCGCCCGTGCACCAGGATGCGCTGGCCCAGCGCCTCCCCGCCGTTGCGCAGCGTCAGGTCGGCGTCGTGCGGGAGCACCCGGTCCTCGCCCAGCACCGGGCCGGTGACCTCGGTCAGCCGGTGCGGCAGGTCGACCGGCGTCCGCAGCGGCGCGCGCAGCGCCGTGCTCCGGTAGTCGGGGAAGCCGACGGGTGTGCGCGTCTCGGCGGGTTCCCGCAGGTAGCGCGGCAGGACGAGACCGCTCGGCGATGTGGTGCCGGTCATAGCGGGAAAGGTACGTCCGCGCCCTAGGCTGCCCAAGCGGACGCTTCCGGCGAGTGGAAGGGCGGGGTGGGGATGGCGGGACGCAGCGGCGCCCCCGGGCGGTCGGTGACCAGCCGCGCCCTCGCCGTCCTCGACGCCTTCGACAGCAGCGCGCCGCGGCTGTCGCTGTCGGAGATCGCGCAGCGCTCGGCCATGCCGCTCACCACGGCGCACCGGCTGCTGGCCGAGCTGACGTCGTGGGGCGCGCTCACCCGCCGGGCCGACGGCCGCTACGAGATCGGCCGCAAGCTGTGGGACCTCGGCCTGCTCGCCCCGGTGCAGCTGGAGCTGCGCCAGGTGGCCGCGCCCTTCCTGCTCGACGTGCACACCGCCACCCGCGACACCGTCCACCTCGCCGTCCGCGAGGGCACCCGCGCGCTCTACGTCGAGCGGATCTCCGGGCGGGAGTCGGTGCCGGTGGTCAGCCAGGTGGGCAGCCGGCTGCCGCTGCACGCCACCGGCGTGGGCAAGGTGCTGCTGGCCGCGGCGCCCGACGACGTCGTCGAGGAAGTGCTGCGCGCGCTGACCCGCGAGACCCGGCACACCGTCGTCGACCCCGGCCGCCTGCGCCGGGAGCTCACCGAGATCCGCCGCCGCGGGTTCTCCCGGACCGCCGAGGAGATGTCGCTCGGCACCGCCTCGGTCGCCGTCCCCGTCCCGGTCGAACGCTCCACCGGGGTCGTGGTGGCCGGCGCCCTCGGCATCGTCGTCCCCTCGCACCGGCGCGACGTCGCCCGGCTGGTGCCGGTGCTGGAGGTGGCCGCCCGGGGCATCGGCCGGGAGCTGGCCCGAGCGGGCGCCTTCCGCTGAACGGAAGGGCGGGCTCGCCGCCCGCGCGTAGCGGGCGTCACACTCCCTCCGTGCGCACTCAGGTGGGGATCATCGGCGCCGGCCCGGCCGGCCTGCTGCTGTCGCGACTGCTGGCCCTCCAGGGCATCGACTCCGTCGTGCTGGAGAACCGGTCGCGCGAGTACGTGGAGGCGCGCATCCGCGCCGGCATCCTCGAGCAGCACTCCGTCGACACGCTGATCGCCGCCGGCGTCGGCGACCGGCTGCAGCGCGAGGGCCTCGAGCACCGCGGCATCCACCTGCAGTACCCGGGCGTGCGGCACCAGCTCGACTTCAAGGAGCTGTGCGGCCGGACGGTGTGGGTCTACGGCCAGACCGAGGTGGTCAAGGACCTGGTCAAGGCCCAGCTGGACGGCGGCCCGCCGCTGCTGTTCGAGGTCTCCGACGTGCAGCCGGAGGACGTCGACGGCGACAGCCCCCGCATCCGGTTCACCGACGCCGAGGGCAACGCCCAGGTGCTCGAGTGCGACGTGATCGCCGGCACCGACGGCTTCCACGGCATCTCGCGGCAGGTGGTCGGTCAGGGCACCGCGCAGCGGGTGTGGGAGCGGACCTACCCCTACGCGTGGCTGGGCATCCTGGCCGAGGCCGCCCCGGCCACCGACGAGCTGATCTACGCGTGGCACCCCGACGGCTTCGCGCTGTACTCCATGCGCTCGCCCAAGGTCTCGCGGCTGTACCTGCAGGTCGACCCCGGCGAGAAGATCGAGGACTGGTCCGACGAGCGGATCTGGGACGCCCTGGACACCCGGTTCGCCCACGAGGGCTGGTCGGTCAACCGAGGCCGGGTGACCGACAAGTCGATCCTGCCGATGCGCTCGTTCGTCTCGGCCCCGATGCGCCGCGGCCGGCTGTTCCTCGCCGGGGACGCCGCGCACATCGTGCCGCCGACCGGCGCCAAGGGCCTGAACCTGGCCGTCGCCGACGTCACCCGGCTGGCGACGGCGCTGGTGCGGCTGCTGCAGGAGAAGCAGACCGACCTGGTCGACGCCTACTCGGACAAGGCGCTGGAGCGGGTGTGGCGCTGCCAGCACTTCTCCTGGTTCATGACCTCGATGCTGCACCGCTCCGGCGACGACTTCGACGCCGAGCTGCAGCTGTCCCAGCTGCGGCGGGTGTGCTCCTCCGAGGCGGCCGCCCGGGAGCTCGCGGAGAACTACACCGGGCTGCCCATCGAGGACTGAACGGGCTTTCCGTACCGAACGCCCGTCTGGCACCCGGGCTTCCTGTACCGAAAGCCCGCCTGGCCTCCGGGCTTTCCGTACCGAAAGCCCGGAGGCCCGGACGCCGGGGGCTTCCCGTACCGAAGGCCCGGCTGTGGGACAGTGGGGGCAGGGCGCGACGAGGCGCCCCCGGACGAGCACCGCCGTACCCGGCTCGCGACAAGACGGCGGCGGGAGCGTGCGTCGTGCACTGGGTCGTACTCGTCCTCTCCGGCGTCCTCGAGGCCGTCTGGGCCACCGCCCTGCACCGCTCGGAGGGGTTCAGCCGCCTGGGGCCCACCGTCGTCTTCGCCGTGGCCGTGGTCGCCAGCATGGTGGGCCTGGCCTGGGCGATGCGCGGCCTGCCTCTGGGCACCGCCTACGCGGTGTGGGTCGGCATCGGCGCCGGCCTCACCGCGGCCTACGCGATGTGGGCCGGCCTCGAGCCGGTCTCGGTGCTGCGGGTGTTCCTCCTCCTGGGCATCGTCGGCTGCGTCATCGGGCTGAAGGTGACCGCGTAGCGGTTGCGGCACCCGGCGCCGTCCCCGACGGTGCAGGCGTGGACCCCTTCCGCGGCTTCGGGCGCATCCCCGGGCTCTCGGAGCTGATGGAGCTCCTCCAGCGGCAGACCGAGGCGCTGGCCCAGCTGCCGCGCACCCTGGCCGACCTGCAGGGCACGGTCCGCCAGCTCACCGACGCCACGACGGCGGCGAAGGACACCATCGCCTCCGCCCAGCGCACCGCGGAGCGGCTGGAGGCCCTGGTCGAGGAGCTCGAGGAGCCGGTCCGCGCGCTGCGGCCCGGGCTGGAGCGGGTCGGCCGGGTGCTCGACGACCCCGCCGTCGACACCGTCCCCGACACGCTGCGCCGCATCCACGACGACCTGATGCCGCTGGTCGCGGGCCTGCGCCAGGCGCAGACGCGGGTGGGGTCGGTGGCCGGCCTGCTGCTGCGCCGGGGCCGGCCGGAGGAGGACCACCCGGACGGCTGATGCCGCCGGGCCGCCCCCAGCGAGCCCGGGTACGGTGCTGGTCGCCGCCCGTACGGAGCCTGCTGGAGGTGCTGTGGTCCCCGTCCCACCCGTGGGACCCGGAGCTGCCGACGTCTTCCGCGACGGCGGCGAGAACGGCCGGCTGATGGCGGCCTTCGACTGGTCGACCACGCCGGTGGGACCGGCGGAGACCTGGCCGGCCAGCCTCCGCTTCGCCGTCCGCACGGTGCTCGCCTCGCGCTTCCCGATGATCCTGGCCTGGGGACCCGGCTACACGCAGTTCTACAACGACGCCTACGCCACGCTCATCGGCGCGAAGCACCCCGGCGCCATCGGCGACGACCTGCGGATCACCCTGGCCGAGGGGTGGGCGGCGCTGCAGCAGCCGGTCGAGCACGCGATGGCGGCGCGCGAGCCGTCGTGGATCCCCCAGCTGCTGCTCCTGCTGGAGCGCGCGGGGTACCGCGAGGAGACCTACTTCACCGTCTCCCACGCCCCCGCCTACGGCGACGACGGCGAGGTCGCCGGCATGCACGCCGTCTGCACCGAGGTCACCCGGCAGGTGCTCGCCGAGCGCCGCCAGCGGCTGCTGCACGAGGTGGCCACGGCCGCCGGCCGCCTCGACGACGAGCGGTCCACCGTCGAGCAGATGTGCGCCCCGCTGGCCGACGGCGCCCTCGACGTGCCGTTCGCCGCGGTCTACCTGTCCGCCCCGGACGGCGGCCTGCGCCGCACCGCCGTCGTGGGCTGCGACGCGGCCCTGCTGCCCGCGGCCGTCGGCGGCGCCGACGAGGTGCTGCCGGGGCGCGTCGAGGACCTGGGGGTCCCGGGCGGCCCGTGGGGCGACCCGGTCTGCGAGGCGGTCGCGCTGCCGCTGGCCGGCTCCCGGGACGGCGAGCCGGTGGGGCTGCTGGTGGCCGGCGTCAGCCCGAACCGGGCGCTCGACGCGGAGTACCGGTCGTTCCACGAGCTGCTGGCCGGGCAGTTCGCCGGCGCGGTGGTCAACGCGCGCGCGTTCGCGGCCGAGCGGGAGCGCGCCGAGACCCTCGCCGAGCTCGACCGCGCCAAGACGGCGTTCTTCGCCGACGTCAGCCACGAGCTGCGCACCCCCCTCACCCTGCTGCTCGCCCCCATCGCCGACCTGCTGCGCGAGGGCGGCGTCGGCCCCGCCGCCCGGGAGCAGCTGGAGCTGGCCCTGCGCAACGGCCGCCGATTGCGGCGGCTGGTCGACGACCTGCTCGAGTTCGTGCGCATCGAGGGCGGGCGGGCCACCCCGGTGCGGGTCGAGACCGACGTGCCCGGGTTGACCGCCGAGCTGGCCGGCCTGCTGCGGGCAGCCGCCGAGCGCGCCGGCCTGCGGCTCGATGTCGACTGCCCGCCTCTGCCGCGCCCCGTGTACGTCGACCCCCGCATGTGGGAGAAGGTCGTCGTCAACCTCGTCGCCAACGCGGTGAAGTACACCTTCGTCGGCGGCATCACCGTCGTGCTGCGGCCGGCGGAGGACGGGTTCGTGCTCACCGTCGCCGACACCGGCGTCGGCATCCCCGCCGAGGAGCTGCCGCGGCTGTTCGACCGCTTCCACCGGGTGCCGGGCAGCGCCGCGCGCAGCCGCGAGGGCAGCGGCCTGGGCCTGGCGCTGGTGCGGGAGTTCGTCGAGCTGCACGGCGGCACGGTCACCGTCGCGAGCCGCCCGGGGCAGGGCAGCACCTTCACGGTGCGGATGCCCGCCGGTGCGGCCGACGCGCCGGGGCACGCCGCCGCGGAGCCCTCCGAGGACGCGGCCGGGGCGGCGTCGGTCCCGTGGGACGACGTCGCGCCCGTGCCGGCGCCGTCGGCCCCGCCGTCGGCGGCGAGCGTGCTCGTCGTCGACGACAACGCCGACATGCGGGCCTACCTCACCCGCCTGCTGTCCCCGCACTGGACGGTGCGCACCGCCCCCGACGGGCGGGCGGCGCTCGACGCGGTGGCCGGGCACCCGCCCGACCTCGTGGTCACCGACGTGATGATGCCCGGCCTGGACGGCTTCGAGCTGCTGCGCGAGCTGCGCCGCTCCGCCGCCACCCGGCACGTCCCGGTCCTCATGCTCACCGCTCGCGCCGGCCAGGAGGCCGCCGTCGAGGGCTTCGCGGCCGGCGTCGACGACTACCTGGCCAAGCCGTTCGAGGCGCCGGAGCTCGTCGCCCGCGTCCGGGTGCTGCTCGAGCGGGCGGCCGGCCGCGAGCCGCTCGACACCGCCGCGTCGTCGCGGGTCGCGCCGCCCCGGCCGGTGGTGGGCCCGCCGCCGCCCGCGGTGCCCGAGCCGCGGCCGGCCCCCGCGACGGCGACCGGCACCGCGCGGGCCGCGTGGCGCTTCCCGTCCAGCCCGCGCTCGATCCCCGCCGTCCGGGCGCGGCTGCGCGGCCTGCTCACCGAGGCGGGGCTGGGCGAGGACGACGTGTACGACCTCGTGCTCGCCGCCTGCGAGGCGGCGACCAACGCGATCGAGCACGCCCAGCAGCCCACCGAGCCGTTCGTCGACGTCTCGGCGCAGGTGCGCGACGGCCGGGTGGAGATCACCGTGCGCGACTACGGCCAGTGGCGCGAGCGCGTGCCGAGCATGGACCGCGGCCGCGGCTCGGCGCTGATGAGCGCGGTCGCCGAGATCACCGCCACCCCGAGCCCGGCGGGGACGACGGTCGTCATCCGGACCCGCTAGCGCTCCGCGCGGTCCCGCCGCTCCGCGGCCAGCTGCGCCAGCAGCTCGTCGGCGACCTGCGCCGGGGGCGCGACGCCCGACACGACGGCGCCCGGCTCGTCGGGCTGGAGCGGCTCGAGCGTGGCCAGCTGGCTGCTCAGCAGGGACGGCGGCATGTAGTGGCCGCTGCGCGCCTCGACCCGGCCGCGGATGAGGTCCGGGTCGGCGCTGACGTGGGCGAACCAGACCGACGGGTGGCCGTCGCGGAGCACGTCGCGGTAGGCCCGCTTGAGCGCCGAGCAGGTGACGACGAGGTCGCGCCCGTCCCGCTCGTGCTCGCCGATCCAGCCGGCGAGGCGGCGCAGCCACGGCCGGCGGTCGTCGTCGTCCAGCGGGGTGCCCGAGCGCATCTTCTCGACGTTCTCGGGTGGGTGGAACTCGTCGCCCTCGGCGAACTCCCAGCCCAGGCGGGCGACCAGCTCGGCCGCCACCGTGGACTTGCCGGCGCCGGAGACGCCCATCACCACGATCGTCGTCGTCCGGGGGGACTCCGCCACTGCTGCTCCTCAGACGTCGGTGATGCGGATGCCCGCGTGGGCCTTGTAGCGGCGGTTGACCGAGACGAGGTTGATCGTGAGCGCCTCGACCTGGCGGGCGTTGCGCAACCGGCCGGCGTAGATGCCGCGCATGCCGGGCAGCCGCCCGGCCAGCGCCTGCACCAGGTCCATCGCCGGGCGGTCGTCGCCGACCACCATCACGTCGCCGTCCAGGGTGGGCTTGGAGAGGTCCTCCAGCAGCCGCGCCGACAGGTGGTGGAACGCGCCCACCACGGTGGAGTCCGGCAGCAGCGCGGCCGCCTGCTGGGCGGCGCTGCCCTCGGGCACGTCGAGCACGTAGGCGCCGAGCTCGTCCCAGCCCATCGGGACGACGCAGTCGACGACGACCTTGCCCGCCAGCGGCGCCGCCAGCTCCGCCAGCAGGGCCGCGTGCCCGTCGTAGGGGACGGCGACGATCACGAGGTCCGCGGCGCCGGCGACGTCGGCGTTGGCGCCGCCGGTCACCGAGACCTCGACCCCGGGCGCGGCCGCGGCGCGGGCCCGCTCGGCGACCTCGTCGGCGATCCGGGCGCACCTGTCGGCGTCCCGGGAGCCCAGCAGCACCCGCTGCCCGGCGGCGGCCAGCCGCACCGCCAGGCCCCTGCCCTGCGGCCCGGTGCCCCCGAGCACCCCGACGACCAGTTCCTCGACCGCGCGTCCGTCCGTCACACCGCGATCATGCCGGGTGGGTCAGTCGCCCTCCCAGGCACGGTCCTCGGCGGTCAGCTTCTCCTCCCGCTCCGCCACCGACCGCAGGGCGTGCTCGGCCTCCTCCCGGGTGGCGTAGGGCCCGAGCCGGTGCCGCTCGGCGCACCCGTCCCGCGGCTCGACGGTGTGGTGCTTGAGGCAGAAGAACCACGGGCCCTCGGCCATGCCGGTTTCCTCCCGATCGGACGACCCACCTGCGACGACACCGGGCCCCTACCCCGGCTCCCGACCTGCTCAGACGTCGACCATGACCTGGTCGTGCCGCGCGTAGAACGCCGTCCGCTCCTCGGCGGTGAGCTCCCGCCCGCTGCGGCGCAGCTCGGCGACCTCGGCGAAGAAGTTCTCCCGCGCGAACCCTGGCGCGAACAGGATGAGGAACGAGGTCTCCTCGTCGCCGTCGTTGCGGAAGCCGTGCACCCCGGTCTCGTGCACCAGCGCGTAGTCACCCGGCTGGTAGGGCCGCCACGCCCCGTCGGCGTAGATCGTCAGCTCGCCGGTGAGGACGTAGAACGACTCCTTGAACTTCTGGTGGTAGTGCGGCGCCGCGCCGGCCGAGCGGGGGGCGACCCGGTACTCGAGGAGGCCGAAGCGGCCGTCGGTGGACCCGCCGGTGGCGATCATGCGCAGCGAGCTGGTGCCGCCGGTGTCGACCAGCGGGTGCTCGGCGACGGTGCGGACGTCGTACAGCGACGGGTCGGGGTGGGACATGCCCCCCACCCTGGCACCGCGGCCGGGCCGACGACAGTGCGTGACGGCGTCGCGAAACCTCCTCGGGAGGGCCCGGATGAGGCATCCTGCAGCGGTGATCGGGAGCCGCACGGCCGAGACGGACCCCGGTTCCGCCGTGGCCGGGCTGGCGCGCGGACCCGAGCACCGGGTCGCCGCCCGCACGCTGGCGGTGGTGCTCTGCCTGGCCGGGCTCATCGGCTCGGCGAACCTCCTCGTGGACGAGATGGTCCGCGACAGCGAGCGGTGGCTCTACGGCGGCACGATGGGCCTGTGCATGGTCCTGGGTGGGCTGCTGGCGGTGCGCCGCAGCGCCACCCGGCCGCAGACCTTCGCGCTGGTCCTGCTCGGCGACCTGCTCTACGTCGTCGTGGCCCGCTGCCTGGCCGACCCCATCCACTACGCGACGCCGCTCGCCCTGCTCTTCCCGTGCTTCGTCGCGGCCTGGTTCCTCGACCGGTGGCAGTTCGCCGTCAACCTGGTGGTCACGCCGATCGCGGTGGTCCTGGCGCTGATCCACACCCACCACGAGACCGCCGGGCTGACCGTCCAGGTGGTCGTCAACGCGGGCATCCTGACGATCGTCTCGCTGGGCGTCTTCGTGCTGCGCCGGCGGGTGGAGCGGCTGCTCGACGCCCTGCGCGCGCTGTCGGTGCGCGATCCCCTCACCGGGTTGCACAACCGCCGCTACCTGGTCGACCAGGCGCCCCGGGTGTGGCGGCAGGCCCGCCGCGACGGCACGCGGGTCGCCGCGATGGTGCTCGACCTCGACCACTTCAAGCGGCTCAACGACGCCCACGGGCACGCGGCCGGCGACGCCGTGCTGCGCGTCGTCTCCGCCGCCCTGGCCGCGAGCGTGCGGCCGGCCGACGTCCTGGCCCGCACCGGCGGCGAGGAGCTCGTCGTGCTCGGTCTGGTCGCCGACGCCGCCGAGGCCGGGCACCTGGCCGAGCGCCTGCGGGCGGCCGTCGCCGCCGCCCGCACCGACCAGGGGCACGCCGTGACCGCCTCCGTCGGGGTCGCGCTGACCCGGCCGGTGGACGGCGAGGACCCGACCGACGCCCTGTGGCGGCTGGTCGACCGCGCCGACGCGGCGATGTACGAGGCCAAGCAGCAGGGGCGCGACCGCGTGGCCGCGCTGCAGCTGCCCCACCCGCGGCCGGCGCGGGTCCCGGCGCCGCTGCCGACGACGAAGCCGGCGGAGCCGGCGGAGCGCGCCGCGAGCGACGTCGCCTAGCTGTTCTGTCCCACGAGGTCGTTGACAGTGATGCGGCTGATCGGGGTCCGGCCGCCGATCGCGGTGTGGCTGCGGTGATGGTTGTAGGCGTGCAGCCAGCCGGGCAAGGCTGCGGCGCGT
>NZ_JBJGYO010000029.1:0-40284 GCF_054050035.1 Geodermatophilus sp. SYSU D00815
CGGACCTGGGAGCGCGTCAAGTCCTCCCCCGCCGGGGGGGCGGCGCGCCCCCGCCCGCCCCGCCCGCCCCCCCGGCCGCCCCGGCCCGCCGCGCACGTCCGCACGCCGAGCTCCCGCGGCACCCGCCGCACCTGAGAACCCGAGGAGGACGAGGACATGGTCGAGAGTTCCGCCAAGGCCGCCGGCCACCCGATCCACCAGCAGCTGGTGGCCTTCCCGCTCGGGCTGCTCGCCACCGCCGTCGTGTTCGACGTCCTGGGGCTGATCACCGACGAGGACGGCTTCGCCGTCGCGAGCTACCACATGATCGCCGCCGGCGTCGTCTCCGGCCTGCTCGCGGCCGTGTTCGGCGCGATCGACTACCTCGGCGTCCCGGCCGGCACCCGCGCGCGGCGGGTCGGCGCGGTGCACGGCCTGGGCAACGTCGTGGTCGTCGCGCTGTTCGCGATCAGCTGGCTGCTCCGGGGCGACGAGGCCGCGCACGTGCCGACGACGCCGGCGTTCGTCCTGGCCCTGGTCGCCGCCGTGCTGGCGGTGGGCACCGGGTGGCTGGGCGGGGAGCTCGTCGCCCGGCTCGGTGTCGGCGTCGACCCGGACGCCTCGGTGGACACCCCGGCCTCGTTCGAGACCGGCATCCGCCTGAACCGGGGCCGCCAGCAGCGGCCGGTCCGGCGGTGAGGTCGGGGAGGAGCCGCCCCGGCCGGACCGCGGGCCCCGTGAACGCCCCCGAGATGTGAGGTGGAGCACAGCGCGCCTACTCTCGCTCGACGGCGGCCCCCGGCGCGGGCCGACCCGATCCCCGGAGAGGTGCTCATGGACGACACCGACCGCGCGGTGCGCGAGGAGTTGGAGCGGCGGCTGGCCGTCCTCGACGTCGAGGAGCGCGACGACCCCCGGCCGCCGTTCCCGCGCGGCGACATGATCGCCCTCGTGGTGATCGTCGTCGTGTCGGTCGTGATCGGCCTGATCGTGGGCCTGAGCTGATGGCCGCGCACGAGGACGTGGCCCGCGAGGCGACCTTCGGGTCGTTGCCGGTCACGCGCGACGAGCGGGTCTGGAACTTCGCCGACTTCACCTGGGTGAACATCGGGCTGGCCATCGCCACCTGGGCGTTCCTGGTGGGCGGCGCCACCGCCGCCATGGTCGGTTTCGCCGACGGCCTGCTGGCCATGGTGATCGGCAACGCGATCGGCGTGGTGATCATGCTGCTGGCCAGCGTGGTGTCCAGCCAGCGCTACGGCGTCGAGCAGTACACGGTGCTGCGCAGCGTCTTCGGCTTCGGCGGGGTGGCGCTGATCGTCTTCACCGTCATCCTGTTCACCGAGATGGGCTGGTCGTCGCTGCTCAGCGTCATGTTCGGCCGGGCGGTCAGCCAGGTGTCGAACGAGTCCCTCGGCACCTCGATCGACCCGAGCGGCCTGGCGGTCACCGCCTTCGCCCTGGTGGCGATCGTGGCCGCGTGGGTCATCCTGGCCAAGGGCCCGCTCACCATCCGGATGTTCAACCGGATCGTGGCCCCCGGACTGGCGATCCTGACCGTCGGCATGCTCGTCCTGATCTTCACCGAGACGAGCTGGGGCGAGCTCCTCGACGCCGCCCCGCTCGCGCCGTTCGAGGACGACACGCTCAACTTCGCCCTGGCCGTGGAGTTCAACCTCGGCGTCGGGTTCTCGTGGTGGCCGGTCATGGGCAGCCTCGCCCGGCTGACGACGACGCCGCGCGCGGCGATGTGGCCGGCCTTCATCGGGCTGTTCGGCGCCACGATCCTGGCCCAGGCGGTGGGCATGGCCGCCGCGCTGACCCTCGGCGACTCCGATCCGACGGTGTGGATGGTCCCGCTCGGCGGCGCCTGGCTCGGCGCGCTGGCGCTGGTGTTCGTGGCCTTCGCCAACCTGACCAGCCTGGCGTCGATCGTGTACTCCACCTGCCTGGCGCTGCGGCAGGCGGGCGGCCGCTTCCTCACCCGCGTGCCGTGGCCGTGGCTGTGCGCCGGGTTCTTCGTGCTGCCGGCGGTCCTCGCCTTCTTCCCGGGCCTGCTCTACGACCAGTTCCTGCTGTTCGTGACCTGGACCGGGGCCTTCCTCGCGGCGATCTGCGGCACCGTCATCGCCGACTACTTCCTCCTGCGCAGGCAGCGCATCGACCGGCGGGGGCTCTACAGCCACGGGGCGGCCAGCCCCTACCACTTCACGGGCGGCTTCAACATCGCCGCCCTGGTCTCCATGGCCCTCGGCGCGCTCACCTACGTGCTGCTCTACAACCCCCAGACCCTCGAGACCCGGCCGGCGTTCAACCTGCTGACCGCCTCGGTCCCGGCCGTCGTCGTGTCGGCGGTGGCGCACGTGCTGCTCACGGCGCTGCTGGTCCGCCGCGCCGGCCAGGGCGGCTACGACGCGGCCGCCGCCGTGCCCGTTCCCGACCGGTCGCGAGGGGGGAACCCCTGATGCCGCGCACCGCCCGCGCCGCCGTGCACCCGGGGACGGGGGACCGGCTGGAGATCCGCTCGGTCACCGTCGCCGACCCCGGCCCGGGGGAGGTGCTGGTCCGGCTCGGCGCCTCCGGCGTGTGCGGCTCCGACCGCCACGTCCTGGACGGCGAGTGGCACCTGCCCTCGCCCACGGTCATGGGGCACGAGGGCGCCGGCGTCGTGGAGGCGGTGGGGCCGGGCGTGCAGGACGTCGCGGTCGGCGACCACGTCGTCCTGTCCTGGTACTACCCCTGCCGGCGCTGCCGGGCCTGCGCCCAGGGCAAGGCGTGGGCCTGCACGGGCACCCGGTCGAACGAGTGCCTCCTCCCTGACGGCAGCACCCGGCTGGCCGGGGAGGACGGCGGCACGGTGTACCCGTACCTCGCGCTCGGCACGATGGGCGAGTACGCCGTGGTGACCGAGTCGGCGGCGGTGCGGATCCCGAAGGAGGTCCCCTTCGACGTCGCCAGCCTCATCGGCTGCTCGATCACCACGGGCGTCGGCGCCGTCGTCAACAACGCCCGCGTGCCGGCCGGCGCGTCGGCCGTGGTGCTGGGCTGCGGTGGCGTCGGGCTGGCGGTGGTCATGGGCCTGGCGCTCGTGGGGGCCGGCCCGATCGTCGCGGTCGACACCAGCGAGGAGAAGCTGGCGGCCGCGCGCTCGTTCGGCGCGACCCACACCGTCCGGGCCGGCGCCGAGGACGTGCCGGCGGTCGTGCGGGAGGTGACCGACGGCGGCGCCGACTTCGCGTTCGAGGTCATCGGCCGCACCGAGACGATCGAGCAGGTGCCCGGCCTGCTGACCACCGCCGGCACCGGCGTCCTCGTCGGGCTCCCCGGGGAGGGGCAGAAGGCCGCCATCGACGTCCTCGAGCTCGCCGAGTCGGGCAAGACCCTCGTCGGCTCCAACTACGGCGGCGCGGTGCCGAGCATCGACTTCCCGCGCCTCGCCCGGTTGTACCTGGACGGGAGGCTGCCGCTCGACGGCCTGATCTCCCACCGGGTCCGGCTGGACGAGGTCAACGAGGCGTTCGACGCCATGCGAGCCGGGGAGCGCACGCGCAGCGTCATCGTGTTCGACTGAGCGCATGAGCCGTTCGGTCACGGTCGCCGCCCTGCAGCTGGTCGCCGCTCGCGGGGACAAGCGGGCGAACCTGGAGGCGATCGAGGAGCTGGGCGCGGCGGCCGCGGGGGAGGGCGCGGCCGTCGTCGTCGCCCCGGAGATGGCCGTCACCGGTTACTGCTGGCCCGACGAGGACGAGATCCGCGCGCTGGCCGAGCCGCTGGACGGCCCCTCCGTGCAGCGGCTGGCCGCGCTGGCCCGCCGCACCGGCGCCTGGTTCGTCGTCGGGCTGCCCGAGGTCGACGGCGAGCTCGGCACGCTGCACAACAGCTGCGTGCTGGTGGGGCCGGACGGGCTCGAGGGGGCCTACCGGAAGATCCACCCGTTCCTCGCCGACCCGTTCTGGGCGGTCGACGGCAACGCGGTGCCACCGGTGTGGACGACGCCGGCCGGCCGCGTCAGCCCGATGATCTGCGCCGACCTCGACTACCCGGAGGTGGCGCGCTACGCCGCGCTCGCCGGGGCGGAGTGGGCCGCGGTGCCGACGGCGTGGGTGGACGAGCCGGGGCCCAGCGCCAGCTGGCGGTTGCGTGCCTGGGAGAACGGCCTGCCCGTGGTGGCGGCGGACATGGCCGGCGCCGAGCTGGGCGTGCAGTTCAGCGGCGGCAGCGCCGTGCTCGGGCCCACCGGTGAGGTGCTGGCGTCGCGGGACGCCGGCGCCGGCGTCGTGCTGGCGACCCTGGACCTCGAGGCCGCCGCCCGGGCGCGCGCCGCGGCGCTGGCGGGCCGGCGGCCTCAGGAGTACCACCCGCTCGCGCTCAGCAAGCGGTGGCCGCGGCGGTCGGTGGACGCGCTGTTCGGGGAGCCCCCGACGCAGGACCGCGTGACCGTCGCCGTCCTCTCCGGCGACGCGGGAGCGCTGCCGGCCCCGCCGGGCGGCGTGGGCCTGGCCGTGCTCCCCGCCTTCCACCTGTGCGGGGGCCGGCCCGCGGACCCCCAGGCCGCCGCGGCGGCCGCGCGGGCGTGGCCCGCCGCGCTGGACCGGCTGCGGGGCCTCGCCCGGGAGGCCGGTTGCGAGGTGGTGACCTCGCTCGTCGAGCCGGGGGAGGGGGACGCCCTGCACCACACCGTCGTGGCGGTCACCGCCGACGGGGAGATCGCCCGGCACCGCGCCACGCACCTGGGACCGCACGCCGCGTGGGCGGCGCCGGGTCCGGGCCCGGGTCGGCCGCTGCTCCGGCCGTGGGGACGGCTCGGGCTGCTGGCCGGGGAGGAGCTCGAACCCTTCGAGCCCTCGCGGACCCTCGCCCTCCGGGAGGCCGACGTGCTGGCGGTCCCGGCGGCGGTCGCGTGGCCGTGGCCGGTGGCCTTCCCCGGGTCCGACGTCCCCCTCGGCCCCGCGCTGCAGACGCCGGACCCGTGCTTCGCGCACCCCGTGCGGCTGCGGGCCGGTGACTCCCACGTCTGGATCGCGATGGCGAACGCGCCCGGTCCGACCCCCGGGGGCGTCTTCGCCCCGGACCACGTGCGGGTGCCGCGCGCCGAGGCCCTGGCCGACCGGCCCGGGTGGACCGCGTTCACCTGCGCCACCCGCGGGCCGGACGAGCTCGGCCTCACCTGCGAGGAGAAACCCCAGCTGCTCCGCCGCCGGGCCGACCTCCTGGCGACCCGGCTGCTCGCACCTCCGCGCTGAGGCGGTCGCCGGCTGCGCCGGACGGCGGTTCCGCCGTCGGGGGCGCGTCCCGCTCGCCGGGGCTGCCATACGGTGGGTCGGCCGCGGCGAGCCCCGCTACGGCCTGGCGACCGAGCCGAGGAGGGGAGCCCGTGGCCGGCCCTCTGCTCGCGACCAAGCTGCACGTCCCGCGGCGGCGGCGCGGCGTGGTGCCGCGCCCCCGGCTGACCGAGCGGCTGGACCGGGGTGCGGAGGGGACGCTGACCCTCGTGTCGGCCCCGGCCGGCTTCGGCAAGACGACCCTGCTCACCGACTGGCTGGCCGCCGGCGGGCGGTCGGCGGCGTGGGTCTCGCTGGACCAGCGGGACGACGACCCGGTGGTGTTCTGGACCTACCTGCTCACCGCGGTGCGGACGGCGCACGGGGTGGGCGCGGGGGCGCTGGCGCTGCTGCAGTCGTCCCGGGCGCCGATCGACGAGGTCCTCGCGGTGCTGGTCAACGAGCTCGACGCCGTCGCCGACGACGTGGTGCTCGTGCTCGACGACTACCACGTCGTCGCGACGCGGGCGGTGCACGACGGGGTGGCCTTCCTGCTCGACCACCTGCCCCCGCAGGTCCACCTGGTGATCGCCACCCGCGCCGACCCGGCCCTGCCGCTGGCGCGGCTGCGGGCGCGCGGCGAGCTCGTCGAGGTCCGCGCCGACGACCTGCGCTTCACCGCCGAGGAGGCCGCGGCCTACCTGGGCGAGGCGATGGGCCCGGTGCTCAGCGCGGACGACGTTGCCGCCCTCGAGGGCCGCACGGAGGGGTGGATCGCCGCGCTCCAGCTCGCCGCCCTGTCCCTGCGGGGCCGGGACGACGTGGCGGGGTTCATCGCGGGGTTCGCCGGCGACGACCGGTACGTCGTCGACTACCTGGTCGAGGAGGTCCTGCAGCGGCAGCCCGACGACGTCCGCGACTTCCTCCTGCGGACGTCGGTGCTGAGCCGGCTGAGCGGTCCGCTCTGCGACGCCGTCGTCGGCGGGGACGGCGGTCGCGCGACGCTGGAGGCCCTCGACCGGGCGAACCTCTTCCTGGTGCCGCTCGACGACCGCCGCCACTGGTACCGCTACCACCACCTGTTCGCCGACGTGCTGCAGGCGCGGCTGCTGGACGAGCAGCCCGGTCGCGTGCGGGAGCTGCACCGGCGGGCGAGCGGCTGGCACGCGGAGCACGGCGAGCCGTCGGAGGCGATCCGCCACGCCTTGGCGGCGGGGGACGCCGAGCGGGCCGCGGACCTGGTCGAGCGGGCGGTGCCGGAGGCGCGGCGTGACCGCCAGGAGACCACGCTGCGCCACTGGTTCGAGGCGCTGCCGGACGAGGTCCTGCGCGCGCGGCCGGCGCTGGGCGTCACGTACGCCGGCACCCTCCTGCAGCACGGCGAGACCACGGGCATCGCCGAGCGGCTCCGCGACGCCGAGCACCGGCTGGACGCGGCGCCGGCGGCAGCCGCCGCCCGGGTCCGCGGCGAGATCGCCCTCTACCGCGCCGCGCTGGCCCAGGTGGCGGGCGACCCGGCGGAGACGGTCGCCCAGGCCCGTCGCGTGCTGGACCTCGCCGGAGAGGAGGAGCACCTGCTGCGCGGCGCGGCGGCCGGCATCCTCGGCCTCGCCTCCTGGAGCATCGGCGACCTCGCGACCGCGCACCGCTGGTGGTCGGACTCCCACGCGCACCTGGGCAGTGCCGGGCACCACGCGGACACGCTCGGGGTGGCCATCGCGCTCGCCGACATCCGGATCGCGCAGGGCCGGCTCCGCGACGCGATGGACACCTACCGGCTGGGGCTGGCGGTCGCGACGCGGGACGCGCGGGTGCTGAGGGGCGCGGCGGACATGCACGTGGGGCTCGGCGAGCTGTCCGTCGAGCTCGACGACCTCGCGGCCGCCCGGCGGCACCTCGCGGCGAGCCGCGAACTGGGTGAGCACGCCGGCCTGCCGCAGAACCGGCACCGCTGGCGGGTGGCGATGGCGCGGGTCCTGCAGGCGGAGGGCGACCTCGCCGGCGCCGTCGAGCTGCTCGACGAGGCCGAGGAGCTCTACGTCAGCGACATGTTCCCCGACGTGCGGCCGATCGCGGCCCGGCGCGCGCGGGTGCGGATCGCCCAGGGCCGGGCGGGGGAGGCGCTCGGCCGGGCACGCCGGCTCGGGCTGGGGGTCGACGACGAGCCGTCCTACCTGCGCGAGTTCGAGCACGTCACGCTGGCCCGGGGCCTCCTGGCGCAGCACGCGGCGTCGGGGGACCCGGCGCCGCTGGCCGCCGCGACCGGGCTGCTCGACCGGCTGCTGCGCGCGGCGGAGGACGGCGCGCGCGACGGGAGCGTGCTCGAGCTGCTGGTCCTGCGGGCGCTCGCGCTGCGCGCCCGGGGCGACGTCACCGCCGCGCTGGGCTCGCTGGAACGCGCGCTGGTCCTCGCGGAGCCCGAGGGCCACGTGCGCGTCTTCACGGACGAGGGACCGCCGATGGCCGCGCTGCTGAGGGCCGTCGCCGGGCAGGGCGCGGCATCCGGCTACGCCCGCCGGCTCCTCGCCGCCGGCACCCCGGCCCAGGGTCGGGGGCCGGTGCGGCAACGGGGCCTCGTCGACCCGCTCAGCGCCCGGGAGCTGGAGGTGCTCCGGTTGCTCGGCACCGACCTCGACGGCCCGGGCATCGCCCGCGAGCTCGTGGTCTCGCTCAACACGGTGCGGACCCACACCAAGAACATCTACGCCAAGCTCGGCGTGACCAACCGCCGGGCAGCGCTGCGCCGGGCCGCGGAGCTCGACCTGCTCGCGCGCCCTGGCGACTGATCCCGCGCCCCGCCGCCTCGGGATCACCACCCGGATCACCACCCGTGGTGATCCGCGCTCACCACCCCCGCTCCTAGCTTTCGTGCACCGACGAGAGCGAGAGTCCCGATGAGCGCATCCCCCGCCGACCGCCCCGACGGCTCCCCGCGGTACGAGATCCGGCTGCAGGGCCGCCTCGCCCCCCGGTGGGCCGCCTGGTTCGACGGGCTGCGCCTCACCTCCGAGGCCGACGGCACCACGACGATCAGCGGCCCGGTGGTCGACCAGGCGGCGCTGCACGGCCTCCTGCAGCGCGTGCGCGACATCGGCCTCCCGCTGCTCTCGGTCGCGCGGCTCGACGGCGAGCCGCCGCACACCCCTCCTGACCCACCCCGCCGACCCCGAAGGGGAGCGCCATGACCACCACCGTGCCCGCGCCCGCGGCGACCCGACCGTCGCCCGACCCGATGCGCAGGACGTCCCGGGCCGCCGGGATCCTGTACCTGCTCACGTTCGTCTCGATGCCCACCCTCGCGCTGTACCAGGGCGTGCGGGGCGAGGCCGACTTCGTGCTCGGCGCCGGCAGCGACACCGGCGTCCTGCTGGCGGCCTTCACCGAGGTCGTCGTCGCGCTGGCCGGCATCGGCACCGCGGTGGTGCTCTTCCCGGTGGCGAAGCGGGTCAGCGAGACCGCCGCGCTCGGCTTCGTCACCTCCCGCGTGGTCGAGGGCGCCCTGATCGTCGTCGGCGTCGTCAGCGTGCTGACGCTGCTCACCCTGCGCACCGACGTCGCGGGCACCGCCGGCGCCGACCCGGCCGCGCTGGTCACGACCGGCCACGCCCTGAGCGCGGTCTACGACTGGACGTTCCTGCTCTCGCAGAGCCTCATGCCGGTGTTCAACGGGCTGTGCCTGGGCTACGTCCTGTACCGCTCCGGCCTCGTGCCGCGCATCCTGCCCGCCCTGGGGCTCGTCGGCGCGCCGCTGCTGCTCGCCTCCGACGTCGCGATCTTCTTCGGCCTCTACGACCGCGCCGCCCCGGTCGCCGCCCTCGCCGCCGTCCCGATCGCCGTGTGGGAGTTCTCCCTCGGCGTCTACCTGACCGTCAAGGGCTTCCGGCCCGCCGCCGTGGCCGCCCTCCCGCCCGCGCAGGCCGCCCGATGAGGGCCGCGGTCCGCCACCGGTTCGGCGGTCCGGACGTCGTGCTGGTCGAGGAAGTCCCACGGCCGACGATCGGCGCCGGCGACGTGCTCGTCCGGGTGCACGCCAGCACCGTCAGCGCCGCCGACCACCGCGCCCGCAGCCGCGAGGTGCCCCGCGGCCTCGGCCTGCTCGCAGCGGCAGGCATCGGCGCCTTCCGGCCCAGGCACCGGGTGCTGGGCATGGACGTCGCCGGCGTCGTCGAGGCCGTCGGCGCAGGTGTTCCGCGGTTCGCCCCCGGCGACGAGGTGATCGCGATGCTCGGCGCGAACTTCGGCGGGCACGCCGAGTACGCCCGCGTGCGGCCGGGCGACGCCATCGCCCGCAAGCCGCGCACCATGACGTTCGAGGACGCCGTCACGCTCGTCTTCGGCGGGCTCACCGCCCGCGGCTTCCTGCAGCAGGCCGACCTGGCGCCGGGCGCGGCGGTGCTGGTCAACGGCGCCTCGGGCGCGGTGGGGACCGCGGCGGTGCAGCTGGCCGCGCACGCCGGCGCGCACGTGACCGGCGTCTGCAGCGGGGCGAACCGGGAGCTGGTGACCTCGCTCGGCGCTCATCGGGTGGTCGACCGCACGACCGAGGACTTCACCGCGCAGGCGGCGACCTACGACGTGATCGTCGACTGCGTCGGCAACGCGCCGTTCGAGCGCGTGCGGCACCTGCTGCGCCCGCGTGGCGCGCTGCTGCTGGTCATCGCCGACCTGCGGGGCCTCGTCCTGGCGCCGCTGCGCAGCCGGCGCACCGGCCACCGGGTCACCGCCGACGTCGGAGAGCCCACCGGCGAGGACCTCGCCGTCCTGGTCGACCTCGCGGAGGCCGGTGCCTACCGGGCCGTGCGCGACCGCACCTACGACCTCGCCGGCATCGCCGAGGCGCACCGCTACGTCGACACCGGGCGCAAGCGCGGCAACGTCGTCGTCCGCATCCCCGGCGGCGAGCCCGGGCCGGCGCCGTCGTCCGCCGCTGCGACGACCGGTGAGGTGCCGTCATGATGGACGCGCACGCCCAGCAGCGACCCGGCGCGGAACGCCGGTCGCGGTCGCCGCGTTGCTCCGCGGGGGCGCCCTCCACCGCCCCGACCCGCCCCGTCGAAGAGAGACATGAGCACCGATCACAGTCCCAAGGCCGCGCACCTCCGGATCACCGAGGCGGTGCGCGGCCGGTGACCGAAGTCCTCTCGCTCCTGCTCGGCGTGCTCGTCGTGCTGGCGATCACGGTGGCGACCGGCTACTTCGTGGCCCAGGAGTTCGCCTTCATGGCGGTCGACCGCTCCGCGCTCGCCGCCCGGGCCGGCACCGGTGACGCCGGCGCCGAGCGCGCCCTGGCCGTCACGCGCCGCACCTCCTTCATGCTCTCGGGCGCGCAGCTCGGCATCACCATCACCGGGCTGCTGGTGGGCTACGTCGCCGAGCCGCTGATCGGGGAGTCGCTCGGCGCGCTGCTCGGCGGCGTCGGCATCCCGACCGCGGTCGGCGTCGCCGTCGGCGCGGTGCTGGCGCTGCTGTTCTCCACGATCGTGCAGATGCTGTTCGGCGAGCTGTTCCCGAAGAACCTGGCCATCGCCCGCGCCGAGCCGGTGGCCCGCTGGCTCGGCGCCTCCACCACGGTGTACCTGACCGTCTTCGGCTGGCTGATCGCGGTGTTCGACAAGGCGTCGAACCTGCTGCTGCGGGCGCTGCGGATCGAGCCGGTGCACGACGTCGAGCACGCCGCCACCGCCCGCGACCTGGAGCACATCGTGGAGGAGTCCCGGGAGAGCGGCGACCTGCCGGCGGAGCTGTCGATGCTGGTCGACCGGATCCTCGACTTCCCCGACCGCGACGTCGAGCACGCCATGATCCCCCGGCCGCGGGTCGACACCGTCGCCACCACCGACACCCTCGGCCGGCTGCGCGAGCTCATGGCGCAGGGCCACTCCCGCTACCCGGTGCTCGACGCCGGCACCGGCGACGTGGTCGGCGTGGTGCAGCTGGCCGACCTGCTCGGCACCGCCGAGCCCGACACCGCGCCGGTGACCGCCATCGCCCGCGACAGCCTGGCCGTGTCCACCTTCACCCGGCTGCCCGACGCCCTGCGCCGGCTCGCCGAGACCGACAACCAGCTGGCCTGCGTCATCGACGAGTACGGCGGGTTCGCCGGCGTGATCACCCTGGAGGACCTCGCCGAGGAGCTGGTCGGCGAGATCACCGACGAGCACGACGACGACGTCGACCCCGGCTACGTCCCGGTCGAGGGCGACGGCGTGTGGGAGATGGCCGGCGACGTGCACGTCGACGAGGTCGAGCGCGCCCTGGGCGTCGACCTGCCGCGCGGGCCCTACGAGACGATCGCCGGCCTGGTCATCGCCGCCGCCGGCACCCTCCCGGAGCCCGGCGCCCGGCTGACCGTCGAGCTGCCGCCCGATCCCGGCGACCTGGTCCACGCCGACGACCCCGCCCCGCGGCACCTGCGGGTGCGGGTGCTCGCCGTGGACCGGCACGTGCCCTCCCGGGTGCGCCTGGAGATGCCCGACCGCGTCCCCGCCGACGGCGCCGCCGAGGGGACCGCCCGATGAGCGAGAACCCGTGGGTGGTCCTCGGCGCCACCGTCGTCATCGTCGCCCTGTCCGCCTTCTTCGTCGCCGTCGAGTTCGCCGCGCTGGCCGCCAAGCGGCACCGGCTGGAGGAGGCCGCGCCCGCGAGCCGGTCGGCCCGCGCGGCGCTGCGCAACTCCTCCGAGCTGACCCTGCTGCTGGCCGGCTCCCAGCTGGGCATCACCGCCGCCACCCTGGCCCTCGGCGCGATCAGCAAGCCGGCGGTGCACCACTGGCTCACGCCGCTGTTCGCGAGCTGGGGCCTGCCGGTGGCCGCCGCCGACGTCGCCGGGTTCGTCCTGGCGCTGCTGGTCGTGACCTTCGTCCACCTGGTGGTCGGCGAGATGGCCCCGAAGTCGTGGGCGATCGCCCACCCGGAGCGCTCGGCCACCCTGCTCGCGCTGCCGATGCGGGCGTTCATGGCGGTGTTCCGGCCGCTGCTGCGCGCGCTCAACGCCGCGGCCAACGCCCTGGTCCGCCGGGCGGGCGTGGAGCCGGCCGACGAGGTCGCCGTCGGGCACAGCCCCGACGCGCTGCGCCACCTGGTGGAGCACTCGGCCAACGTCGGCGCCCTGGACGCCGGCTTCTCCACGCAGATCTCCGGCGCCCTGGAGCTCGAGCGGATGACCGTCCGCGAGCTCGTCGCGCCCGACGCCCCGCTGGTCGCGGTGCCGGCCGACGCCACCGTCGGCGCCGTCCGGGAGACGACCCGGTCGACCGGGCACCTGCGCATCCTGCTCGGCGACCGGGCGCGGCTGACCGGCGTGGTGCACGTCCGCGACACCCTCACCGCGCCGGGTGGGACGCCCGCGGCGGAGCTGGCCCGGCCGGTGTTCACCCTCGACGCCGGCACCACCGTGCACGCCGCGCTCAAGGCGATGCGGGAGACCCGCAACCACCTGGCCGTCCTCACCGACGGCGGCGCCGTCCTCGGCGTCGTCACCCTGGCCGACGTGCTGCGCCGGTTGTTCCCGCAGCCGACCACCACCGGGGCCTGACCGGCGGTGCCGGCCGCCCCGGCGGTGGTCGCCGGGCGTCAGGGAGGCCCCGGCTGGGTACCCACCGCGGCATGAGCTCCGAGGACAAGGCGAGGAACAAGCTCGACGAGCTGGCCGGCAAGGCCAAGGAGGCGGTCGGCCGCGCCACCGGCGACCCCGCCCTCGAGGACGCCGGCAAGCGCGAGCAGGCCGCGAGCAACCTCAAGCAGGCCGGCGAGAAGGTCAAGGACGCCTTCAAGTAGGCCGCCGCCCGCCGGCTCCTGCTACTCGATGAGCGCGAGCTGCTGGTTGATCTCGCGGGGGTTGGAGTCGCCGGCGACCTTCTGCAGGAAGGGCGTGTGGTCGAAGACGAAGTCGCGGATCGGCCGCAGCGGGGCCGGCGCGTGGTGGAACACCTTGCCGAGCACCCACGCCATCCGGACCTGCTTCGCGGTGTGCGGCTTGCGCGGGTCCTCGTAGGACTGCAGCGCCCGGGCCACCGCGGCGGGGTCGGTCAGGTCGACGCCGCGGAGCGCGACCCCCAGGAAGTAGCCGTCCTCGATCGACATGCCGGCGCCGTAGGCCGCGTACGGCGAGGTCGGGTGGGCGGCATCACCGACCAGCGTCGCCCGCCCCCTCGACCACTGCTCCAGCGCCGGCCGGTCGCGCAGCACCCAGCGCTGCACGTCCTCCGGCTTCGTCGCGGCGATCAGGCCGGGCAGCGGCGCGGGGAACCCCGCGGCCAGCTCCAGGGCCGCGGCCCGGAGGTCGGCCGGCGCCGGCGCGTCGGGGTCGGTCGCGGTGAGCACCCACCACTGGTGCCCGTCGCGGCCCTTGTGCCGGATCGACGTCCAGCTGCCCTGGACGGTCCGGCTGTGCGTGAGGACGCACTTGTTCGGCACGGTGCCCGCGACGTCGGCGAAGGTGAAGCCGCCGAAGATGTGCAGCCGGTGCTCCCGCTTGGGCGCGTCGCCCCACAGCGTGCGGCGGACCAGGGAGTCGATGCCGTCGGCGCCGACCAGCACGTCGTGCTCGGCGGTCGACCCGTCGGCGAAGTGCAGCGTGACCGCCCGCTCGTCCTGCTCGATCCGCTCCACCCGCGAGTCGAAGCGGATCACGCCGTCGGGGATCGCGGCGAGCATCCGCTCGTACAGCTCCGGGCGGAGCAAGCCGATGAAGCCGCCGCCGAACTCCCGCCTCACGTCCTCGTCGAGCTTGACGTCCACGCGCACCTGGCCGCGGATGTTGCGGAACTCCGAGTGCGTGGGCGCGCCGAGGTCGTGGGTGTCCACGCCCAGCGCGCGCAGCGCCTTCAGCGGCGGCGGCCACAGGTTGAGGATGTTGCCGGCCGGCCGCGCCTCCCGGTAGCGCTCGTGCACGACGACGTCGTGCCCGGCCCGGAGCGCGCCCAGCGCCGCGGCCATGCCGGCCGGGCCGGCGCCGAGGACGGCGACCCGGCCCCGGGGGGAGGGGGAGAAGGGGGGCATCGAGCACCTCGGCGTGGTCGGGACCGAACAGTAACGAGCGCTACGGTTAGCATGGGACCGTAGCGCGCGTCACTGTCCTGTCAAGGTGCGTCGGGGAGGATGGGCCCGTGGATGCCGACCTCGAGGTGCGCCCGCCGAAGCAGCGGCGCAGCCGCGAGGCGTGGAACCGCGTCCTCGACGCGGGCGTGGCGATCCTCGAGGACGGCGGCTACGACGCGTTCACCATCGCCGCCGTCTGCGCGCGGGCGCAGGTGGCGCCTCCCGCCCTCTACGCGCGCACCACCAGCAAGGACGCCCTGTTCCTCGCGGTGTACGAGCACGGCATCGGCCGGCTGCGCGCCGAGCAGGACGTCTTCGAGGACCACGCACGCTGGGCCGGGCTGGCACCGCCCGATCTCGTGCGCGCGGCGGTGGCCGAGATGGTCGGGATCTCGCTGCGCCACGAGCGGTTCCTGCGCGCCGTCGTCCTCGTCTCCGCGGCGCACTCCGAGGTCCGCCGGCGCGGCTCGCGCTACGCCCAGGAGCTGGGGGAGGGGTTCCTCCGCGTGGTGCTGGGAGCGGGCGACGCCATCGCGCACCCCGACCCGGAGGCCGCGGTGCGCTCGGTGTTCGGGACGGTCTTCGCGACGTCGGTGATCCGGGTGGCGTACGGGCCCGGGTTCGCCACGCCGGCCCCGACGGACGACGAGCGCTTCGTCGCCGACCTGGGCGAGACGGCGGTGCGCTACCTGCTGACCGCCCCCGCCTGACCCGGACGGCGCGCGCTCGCCCGGGCGCCGCCGCGGAGCCCCGCCGTCCGGCCCCGGTGGCACGGGCTCCGGCCGCACCCGCGAGGATCGGCGGCAACCGCCTTCCCCGAGGAGATCCGCTGACATGCCCGAGGCCCTGCTGCTCGAGAACATCGACCCGGTGGCGGTGGACCTGCTGTCCGCCGGCGGCTACCAGGTCGAGGCCCTGCGCGGTGCGTTGGACGAGGCCGACCTGATCGCCGCCCTCGACGGCGTCGAGCTGCTCGGCATCCGGTCGAAGACCCAGGTGACCGCGGAGGTGGTGAAGAGCCGCCCGGACCTGGCGGCAGTGGGCGCGTTCTGCATCGGCACCAACCAGATCGACCTGGTCGCCGCGGTCGCGGCCGGGGTGGCGGTGTTCAACGCGCCGTACTCGAACACCCGCAGCGTCGTCGAGCTGGCGATCGCGGAGATCATCAGCCTGGCCCGGCGCCTCAGCGACCGGGACCGCGCGCTGCACGCCGGGATCTGGGACAAGTCGGCCACCGGCAGCCACGAGATCCGCGGGCGGACGCTGGGCATCGTCGGGTACGGCAACATCGGCAGCCAGCTGTCGGTGCTGGCCGAGGCCCTGGGCATGCGGGTGCTGTTCTACGACCTCGAGGACAAGCTGGCCCTGGGCAACGCCGAGGCCTGCGGCAGCCTCGAGGAGCTGCTCGAGCGCGCCGAGACGGTGACGCTGCACGTCGACGGGCGGGCCGGCAACGCGGGCCTGTTCGGCGCCGAGCAGTTCGCCCGGATGCGGCCGCGCAGCCTGTTCCTCAACCTCTCCCGCGGGTTCGTCGTCGACCACGAGGCGCTGCGCGAGCACATCCTCAGCGGCCACATCGCGGGCGCGGCCGTCGACGTGTTCCCCGACGAGCCGAAGGAGCAGGGCGACGCGTTCCACTCCGTGCTGCGCGGGCTGCCCAACGTCATCCTCACCCCGCACGTCGGCGGCTCGACCCAGGAGGCGCAGTACGACATCGGCCGGTTCGTCGCCGGCAAGCTGGTCGACTACTCCCGCACGGGGACGACGACGCTGAGCGTCAACCTCCCCGCGGTGGCCCTGCACGGCTCCTCGGCCGCCCGGTTCGCGCTGCTGCACCACAACGTGCCCGGCGTGCTGGCCCGCGCCGACGCGCTGATCGGCGAGCACGGGCTCAACGTGGACGGCCAGGTCCTCGCCACCCGCGGCCAGCTCGGCTACGTGGTCACCGACGTCAACGGCGAGCTGCCGCCGGCCCTGCTGGCCGCGCTGCGGGCGCTGCCCGAGACCGTCCGCCTGACGACGTTCCCGGGCTGACCCTGGCCCCCGCCCGCCCGGTCGCGCGCCGGGGGTCAGCCGACCGGCGCCGCCGGGGTGCCGGTGACCGGGGTCAGGTCGGGGCTCGCCGCGCCGCCCAGGCGTTCGAGGGCCAGCTCCCGGATGCGGAAGCGCTGCAGCTTCCCGGTCGCCGTCGTCGGCAGCTCGTCGAACACGAGGATGTGCCGCGGCCGCTTGAACGCCGCCAGCCCCTCCCGGCAGAAGGCCGCCAGGTCGTCGCCGGTCGTGGCGGCGCCGGGCTGCAGCACGACGCAGGCGACCGGCTTGTCCAGGCCGTCGTCGTCCGGCACCGGGACGACGACCGCCTGGCCGACCGCCGGGTGCGCCCGCAGCCGCTCCTCGACCTCGGTCGGCGAGACCCAGATGCCGCCGGCCTTGATGATGTCGTCGGTGCGGCCCAGCGAGGAGTAGTAGCCGTCGGCGCTGCGCACGTAGGTGTCGCCGGTGCGCACCCACTCGCCCTGGAACACCCGCCGGGTGGTCGCCGTCCGCGACCAGTACCCCGACGCGGCGCTGTCGCCCTTCACCCACAGGTGGCCGGGCGTGCCGTCGGGCACCGGCCGCCCGTCGTCGTCGAGGATCCGCGCCTCGTAGCCGGCCACGATCTCGCCGGTGGCGCCGGCGCGGGTGCGGCCCGGCCGGCCGCTGATGAAGATGTGCAGCATCTCGGTCGAGCCGATGCCGTCGAGCATCTCCACCCCGAACGTCCGCGTGAACCGCTCGAACAGCGCCGCCGGGAACGCCTCCCCGGCCGACACGCAGGCCCGCACCCCCGAGAAGGCGTCGGCCGGCAACCCGGCGGCCAGCAGCGCGGCGTAGTAGGTGGGCCCGGCGAAGAACAGCGTCGGCCGGTGCTCGCGCAGCACCTGCGCGGTCCGGCCCGGGGCGGGCCGCGCCCGGTCCAGCACCGTGCTCGCCCCCACGGAGAACGGGAACGTGAGCGTGTTGCCCAGCCCGTAGGCGAAGAAGAACTTGGCCACCGAGAACGTCACGTCGTCCGGGCCGATCGCCAGCACGTCGCGGGCGTAGGTCTCGGCGGTGTCGCGCAGCGCGCCGTGCCGGTGCATGGCGCCCTTCGGCGTCCCCGTGGTCCCCGACGTGTAGAGCCAGAACGCGGGGGAGTCGGCCACGGTCGGGTACGGCTCGGCCGTCTCCTCGAGCAGGTGCCGGCCCTCCGCCACGAACCGGCCCCACGAGCGCACCCGCGCACCGGGCACCTCGGGCAGGCCGCCGTCGGTGAGGACGACGACGTCGGCCAGGTCGCGGCAGCCGCTCACCGCCGGCGCCAGCTCGGCGAACTCCGAGCTGAGCGCGACCAGCCGGGCGCGGCTGTCGGTGGCCAGCGCCCGGATGTCGTGCGGCTTGAGCATGGTGCTGACCGGCACCGGCACGGCCCCGATGCGCAGGCCCGCGAGGAACGCGGTGAGCAGCTCCGGGGTGTCGCCCATGCACAGCAGCAGGCGTTCCTCGGGGCGGACGCCGGCGGCCACCAGCGCGGCGGCGAACCGGTGGACGGCGTCGTCCAGCTCGGCGTAGCTGAGCGTGCGCACGCTGCCGTCGAGGTCGATCGCGGTGATCGCCCGCCTGTGCGGGGTGGCGCGCGCATGGCGGGTGACCAGCCACTCGGCCGCGTTGAACGGCTCCCCGGCGACCGGGACCGGAGCGGCGACGGGCGGAGCGGTGTCGACGGTGGCCACGGGATGCCCTCTCTCGCGGTCCCGGCGACGATCACGGAGCTCGGGAGCCGACACGCCGGGAGGCGCCGGTGTGCCGCTTCCCGGAGTCCATGATCGTCGGGGGAGACGGTTCAGAAGCGGACGTAGTCGTACTCGACCGGCAGGTTGTTGATCCCGACCGGCGGCGGGGAGATCCAGCCGGCGAACTCGCCCGGCTCGTAGCGGGGCACCATCAGCGCCGCGACGCGGGCGTGGTCCTCGGCCGTGGGCAGCCAGTCGTCGACGTTCGCCTGCCAGGTGGCGTCGTCGAGCACCTCGCCGGTGGGCGAGACGTGGTGCCCGGCGAACGCGCCGACCTTGCGGTTGAAGCCCTGGTGCGGCAGGTAGAGCCGCTGCTCCAGGCCCGCGGCCTCCAGCTCCTTGTTCCACTTCTTCACGCCGGCCCCGCAGTCGGCCGAGTAGTCGCTGCGCAGGTCGTAGTTCAGCGCGGTCAGCATCGGCACGGTGCGGGTCGTGATCCGCCCGTCCTCGACCACCGGGATGTCCATCGTGGCGTCGGTGAGCACGTGGTCGTCCTTGCGCCGGCTCTCCATCCACCGGCCCTTGAGCCCGGCGGTGTAGTAGGCGGCGACGTTGGACGACGTCTCGGAGCCGAACAGGTCCAGCGACACCGAGTAGTGGAAGTTCAGGTACTTCTGGATCACCGACAGCGGGATGCCGCCGCGGTCCCAGATGTCGTCGGTGCCGTGCTCCTTCATCAGCTCGGCGGTCCGCTGCACGGTGCGCTGCACGCCCGTCGTCCCGACGAACATGTGGTGCGCCTCCTCGCGCAGCATGAACGTGCAGGTGCGGGCCAGCGGGTCGAAGCCGCTCTCCTTGAGCGTGCCCAGCTGGTACTTGCCGTCGCGGTCGGTGAAGTAGGTGAACATGAAGAACGACAGCCAGTCGGTCGTCTCCTCGTTGAACGCCCCGAGGATGCGCGGGGAGTCGTAGTCGCCGGAGTTGCGCTTGAGCAGCTCCTCGGCCTCCTCCCGGCCGTCGCGGCCGAAGTAGGCGTGCAGCAGGTAGACCATCGCCCAGAGGTGCCGGCCCTCCTCGACGTTGACCTGGAAGAGGTTGCGCATGTCGTAGAGGGACGGCGCGGTCATGCCCAGGTGCCGCTGCTGCTCGACCGACGCGGGCTCGGTGTCGCCCTGGATGACGATGAGCCGGCGCAGCTCGGAGCGGTACTCGCCGGGCACCTCCTGCCAGGCCGGCTCGCCCTTGTGCTGGCCGAAGCCGATCGTCCGGTCGGGGTCGCGCTCGGCGAGGAAGATGCCCCAGCGGTACTGCTCCATGGGCACCCGGTCGAAGTGCGCCCAGCCGTCGCGGCCCACCTCGATCGCGGTGCGCAGGTAGACGTCGTGCGTGGGGATCGAGGGCCCGAGGTTCCGCCACCAGTCGAGGAACTTCGGCTGCCAGCCCTCCAGCGCCCGCTGCAGCTTGCGGTCGCCGGCCAGGTTGACGTTGTTGGGGATGCGCTCGCTGTAGTCGATGCGCGACGTCGGTCCGGTGGGCGCGGGCGACTCGCCGTGGACGGTGCCGTCGGTGGGGTTGGACTCGGTCGTGGTCATGGGACTCAGACCCGCTTCCTGTCGTAGTCGGCGCGCTTGCCCGTGCCGTAGCGGCGCAGGGCTCCCTCGGGACCGGCGGCGTTGGGCCGCTGGAAGATCCAGTTCTGCCAGGCGGTGAGCCGGCCGAAGACCTTCGTCTCGGGCGTCTCGTGGCCGGCGAAGCGCAGGTTGGCCTCCATGCCGGTCAGGGCGTCGGGGGAGAAGCTGGCCCGCTCCTCGACCACGAGGCGGATCTCGTCCTCCCAGTCGATGTCGTCCGGCGTCCCGGTGACCAGGCCCAGCTCGGCGGCGTCGGCGGCGAGCAGGTCGCGCCCGACGGCGGCCTCGGCGGCGGCCAGCTCGTCGGCGCTGCCGAGGAAGCGCACCTGCAGGCGGGTGAGGTCGTTGCTCATCGGCAGCAGCCCGGTGTTGAACGCGTCGAGCCGGAGCACCGCCGGCAGGGCCGGGTCGTCGTCGTCCTCGAACTGCCCCTCGAGCATGTACTGCCGGTCGGCGGCCAGCGCTATCTCGGCCAGCGTCCCGACGAAGCACGAGCCCGGCTCGATCAGCGCGAACAGGCTGCGCGAGGTGGTGTCCAGCCGCTTGAGCGTGCGCCGGTGGAAGCCGATCGTCTCGTTGACCAGCCAGTCGTCGCGGTGCGCGAGCAGGAACTCGTCGTAGGCGGCCACCGTGGCGCCGTCGCCCTCGGTGCGCAGCAGCCAGGTGCCGATCTCGAGCTCGTTGGTGCGCAGCCGCAGGATCGCGTCGTCGAGCTCCCGGGTGGCGGCGAGCAGCCACGCGGCGTCGCCCTGCCCGTGCAGCTCCTCGACGCTCTCCGGGACGGCGGTCGGGCCCAGCACGGTGACCGTCGCGGTGCCGGCGTCGCGGTCGAGGACGACGCGGACGTGCGGGTAGCGGGTGGTGTCGCCGTCCACCTCGCGGCGCAGCGGGGTGAGCCGGACGCCGGTCGCCCCGGTGCCGGGGCGCGGGGAGCCGGCCGCGGCCTCGGCGGCCCGCCGGGCGATCTCGGCGTCGAAGTCGCGCGCCCTGGCGACGGCGTCGACCAGCCGCCACTCGACCGCGCGCCGGCCGCGCACGCCCTCGGCGGTGGTGGCGAAGACGTCGGCCAGGTCGCGGCGCACCCCGCGCTTGTCGACCACCCGGGTCAGCCCGCCGGTGCCCGGCAGCACGCCGAGCAGCGGCACCTCGGGCAGCGAGACCGCCGAGGAGTTGTCGTCGACCAGCACGATCTGGTCGCAGGCCAGCGCCAGCTCGTACCCCCCGCCGGCGGCCGCGCCGTTGACCGCGGCGATGAACGGCAGCCCCGAGTGCGCGGAGGCGTCCTCGATGCCGTTGCGGGTCTCGTTGGTGAACTTGCAGAAGTTCACCTTCCAGCTGTGCGGGGAGGCGGCCAGCATCTTGATGTTGGCCCCGGCGCAGAACATCCGCTCCTTGCCGCTGGTCACCACGACCGCCCTGACCTCGGGGTGCTCGAAGCGGATCCGCTGGACCGCGTCGTGCAGCTCGATGTCGACGCCGAGGTCGTAGCTGTTCATCTTCAGCTCGTAGCCCGGCACGATCCCGCCGTCCTCGGCGACGTCCAGGGTCAGCGTGGCGATCTCGCCGTCCACCGCCAGCCGCCAGTGCCGGTACCGGTCGGGGGAGGTGTCGAAGGAGACCTCGGGCGGCGCGGCCGGCGCGGCGTCCGCGGCCGGGTCCTCCGTGGTCGTCGACCGGTCGTCGAGGGTGGTCACGGGGCCTCCAGGAGGGTGCGGGCCGGCGTCCTCGCGACCCATGCTGTCGTGCTACACGACGATGTGCAAGCAGTCGTCCGCGTGTAGACAAGTGCTGCAGGTCACTATGGTAGGCGGGGGACCGGCTGAGGAGCAGGCATGGCATCCACGCGGACGACGACGGCCACCGCGCTCACCTGGGTCAAGGACGACGACCCGCGCTGGGACGCCGACCGGCAGCGGGTGTTCGCCGGCGTGCCCGAGGCGGTGTTCCGCTCGTCCGGGCGCACGCCGGGGGAGCGGCTGGCCAGCGACTGGTGGCGGGCCGAGTCCGGCGGCCGGGTCGTCGGCTACGGCTGGCTCGACGACGTCTGGGGCGACGCGGAGATCCTGCTGGCCGTCGAGGAGGGGGCCCGCGGCAGCGGGGTCGGCGGCTTCGTGCTGGCCCGGCTGGAGGAGGAGGCGGCCGCGCGCGGGCTGAACTACGTCGTCAACGTGGTGCGCGAGACCCATCCCGACCGGGCGGCGGTGACCGCCTGGTTCGTCGCGCACGGCTTCCGCGGCACCGAGGACGGGCGGCTGCGCAAGCACGTCGCCGGCCGGCGCCGGGAGCCCGGGCACGAGCCGGCGGACGACCCGCGCCGCGCCCGCTACGAGGCCGAGCGGTCGCGTGCGGCCGGGCGGCGTGGCCCCGACGGTCCGGCCGGCGGGGGAGACCTCGGCCCGGGGCACGAGGAGAGCGGCGGCTACGTCGACCCCGAGCACCACCGCTTCTGACCACCGAGAGGGCCATCTCGGTGGTCAGCCCACGCCGAGCAGGGCGCGGGCGACGGAGCTGTCGCGGCGGAACTCCGTCGTGGGGGAGCGGTGCACCACCCTGCCCTTGTCCATGACTGCGATCTCGTCGGCCACCGCGAAGGCCAGGTGCAGGTTTTGCTCCACCACCAGCAGCGTGACGCCCTCGGCCTTCATGTCGCCGATGACCTCGCCGATCCGGTCCACCAGCGAGGGCGCCAGCCCGTCGGAGGGCTCGTCCATGAGGATCAGCCGCGGGTTGGTCAGCAGGGCGCGGGCGATGGCGAGCATCTGCTGCTCCCCGCCGGAGAGCTGGCCGGCGGCGTGCCGCAGCCGCTCGCCGAGCCGCGGCAGCAGCGCCAGCACCCGGTCGACGTCCCACGGGCCCCGCCCGCGACCGCGGCGGGCGGCGAGCGCCAGGTGCTCGGTCACGGTCAGCGGCGCCCACACCCGCCGGCCCTGCGGCACCAGCGACACCCCCGCCCGGGCCACCACGTCGGGACGGCGGCCGGTGAGGTCGCGGCCGTCGACCACGACCTGCCCCGCGCCGGCGTGCACCAGGCCCATGACGGTGTTCACCAGCGTCGTCTTGCCCACCCCGTTGCGCCCGAGCAGGCCCAGCACCCGCCCGTCGACGAGGTCGAGGTCGACGCCCTGCAGCACGCTGCTGCGCCCGTAGCCCGAGCGCAGCCCGCGGACCTCCAGCACTCAGCCCACCTCCAGCTGCGCCGGGCCGGTGTCGTCGAGGAACAGCGCACCCCGGTCGGTGCCGAGGTAGGCCTCCTGCACCGCGTCGCTGCGGCGGACCTCGTCCGGGGTGCCGGTGACCAGCACCCGCCCCAGGTGCAGCACGGTCATCGACCCGGCCAGGGCGAACACCACGTCCAAGTCGTGCTCGACGATGACCAGGGTCACCGAGCCCGGCAACCCGCGCAGCAGCGCGACCAGGCGGGCGCTCTCCGCCGGCGACATGCCCGCCGCCGGCTCGTCGAGCAGCAGCAGGCGCGGCTCGCAGGCCAGCGCGACGGCGACCTCCACCTGCCGCCGCTCGCCGTGGGAGAGCGCGGCGACCGGCACGTCGGCCCGCGCCTCCAGGCCGACGTCGGCGAGCAGCTCCCGGGCGCGGTCGCGGGCGGCGCGCTGCCGGCGGGGGACGAGCGCGTGCCGCGACCCGTGCCGGCGCTGCGCGGCCAGCAGCACGTTCTGCAGCACCGTCTGGGTGGGGAAGAGGCTCGAGTGCTGCATCGTGCGGCTGATCCCCAGGCGGGCGCGCTGCGGCTCCGAGCGGCCGGTGATGTCGGCGCCGGCGAAGCGCAGCGTCCCCGCCGAGACCGGCAGGGTGCCGGCGACCAGCTGGAACAGCGTGCTCTTGCCGGCGCCGTTGGGGCCGATCAGCGCGTGCCGGGCGCCGGCCGGCACGTCGAGCGTGACGTCGTCTACCGCGCGCAGCGCCCCGAAGGAGCGGCTCACCCCCTGCAGCGACAGCAGCGGCTCGGTCACGCCGTCCTCCCGCGGTTCCGGGTCAGCAGGCCGGCGAGCCCGGCGACCCCCCGGGGCAGCACGTAGACGGCGAGGACGAAGACGATCCCGAGCACCAGCGGCCCGTGGCCCTCCAGGGTGGGGCCGAGGGCGTCGCGCACCAGGACGACGACCGCCGCGCCCAGCACCGGCCCCCACAGCGAGCCCGCGCCGCCGAGGATGACGGCGAGCAGGGCGAGGGCGCCGGTGGTGAACCCGGCCTCCGCCGGGGTGACGAGCCGCACGAGGGTGGCGTACATCCCGCCGGCCATCCCGGCGAACCCGCCGGCCAGCACGAAGGCGCCGAACTTGTACCAGAACGGCGAGTAGCCCAGGGAGCGCATGCGGGGCTCGTTGTCGCGGATGCCGCGCAGCACGGCGCCGAACGGCGACGCGGCGATCAGCCACAGCAGGCCGGCGCCCACGCAGAACAGCGCGAGCAGGTACCAGTAGACGTAGCCGGCGAGCACCACCGGCTCCCCGCCGAGGCGCACCGCCGGGATGCCGAAGAGCCCGTTGGAGCCGCCGGTGACCCCGTCGAGCCGGGTGGCCACCTGGAACGCCAGCTCGCCGATGGCCAGGGTGAGCATCAGGAAGAACACGCCGGAGCTGCGCACCGCCAGCCACCCGGTGGCCGCCGCGGCGACCGCGCCGGCCAGCGCGGCGAGCACCACGGGCACGGGTCCGGCGGCGGTCCAGTGGATCGCCACCAGGCCGGCCGTGTAGGCGCCGACCCCGAAGTACGCGGCGTGCCCCAGGGACGGCAGCCCGGTGACGCCGACCAGCAGGTCGAGGCTGACGGCGAACAGCGCGAACACCAGGATCCGGCCGAGCACGGTGGTGCCGAACGGGTCGACGAACAACGGGACGGCGGCGAGCGCCAGCAGCACCGCGAGGGCCGGGACGCCGGTGAGCAGCCGGCGCCGCGGCCGCTCCGGACCCGCCCGGGGGGTGATGCCCGGCGCGTCGGTCGCGGTGGCCGGGTCGACCGAGGCGCTCACGTGCCGGCCAGCTTCCGCGGGCCGAACAGCCCGCGCGGGCGGACGACGAGCACCACGGCGAGCGTGCCGAAGAGGATGAACGAGGACACGTCGGGCAGCAGCGCCCGGCCCAGCGACTCGACCTGCCCGATGAGCATCGCGCCGACGAACGCGCCCTTGACCGAGCCCAGGCCGCCGATGACCACGACGACCAGGGCGAGGATGAGGATCGTGTCGTCCAGCCCCGGGCGGGCGCCGTAGACGGGCGCGCCCAGGACGCCGGCCAGCGTGGCCAGCATCGACCCGGTGCCCAGGACGGCGACCTTGACCTTGCGGTTGTCGATGCCCATCGCCGAGACCATCTCCCGGTCGGCGACGCTGGCCCGCACCAGCGCGCCCACCGAGGTCCGCTCGACCACCAGCCAGACGACGACGGCCAGCACCACGCCGATCCCGATCAGCAGCAGCCGGTACGTCGGGTAGGCGTTGCCTGCCACCGGCACGCTGCCGTCGAGCCCCGGCGGGGCGCCCACGCTCAGCGCGTCGTTGCCGTACACGATCGACAGCACCTCGGCGACGATCAGCGACACGCCCAGGGTGAGCAGCGCCTGGTCGAGGATCGGCCGGCGGGCCAGGGGCTCGGTCATGGCCGACAGCCCCGCGCCGGCGAGCAGCCCCACGACGGCGGCCAGGCCCAGCGCGCCCAGGAAGGCGCCCCACGTGGCCCCGTCGCCGAGCAGGTCCCAGGCGAGGTAGGCGCCGACCAGGTAGAGCGCCCCGTGGGCCAGGTTGAGCACGTCCATCATCCCGAAGACGACGGACAGCCCCAGGGCCAGGATGAACAGCAGCGACCCGATCGCGAAGCCGTTGAGGACGCTGACCAGGTTGGCGTCCAGCCAGCCGACCACGGGCGCTCAGGCCCCCGGCTGCGCGTACACGCCGAGCTCCTCGACCACGCTGTTGATCAGCGTGCCGCCGTCGTCGGTGACCTCCCGCAGGTAGACCGCCTGCTCGGGCGACTGCCCGGTGAAGCTCCACGGCCCGCGCGGGCTGTTCTCGATCTCGCCCAGCCCGTCGAGCGCCGCGGAGATCGCGTCGCCGCTGAGGTCCTCGGCGTCGGGGAGCGCCTGGTCGAGCACGTTCGCGGTGTCGAAGGTGGTCATCGCGAACACCGTCGGCAGCTCGCCGTAGGCCTCCTCGTACGCCTGCACGAACTCCGCGTTGGCGTCGTTCTCGATCTCGGTCGAGTAGTGCAGCGTCGTCTGGACGCCGACGGCGGACTCCCCCTGCTCCTCGAGCACGCTGCCCTCGGTGAGGAAGCCGGAGCCGTACAGCGGGACGGTGTCCTTGAGGCCGAACGAGTCGTACTGCTGCACGAAGCTGACCGCCTCGCCGCCGGAGTAGAAGACGAAGGTGGCCGCCGCCCCGGAGGACTGGATGCCGGAGAGGAAGGGCTGGAAGTCCTGCGTGGTGCCGAACGGGGTCAGCGCCTGCCCGGCGACGGTGCCCCCGCCGGCCTCGTACGCCTCGGTGAAGCCGGCCACGACCTCCTGGCCGGCGGCGTAGTCGGGGGCCATGACGTAGACCGGGCCGACCCCCTCGGCGGCGAGGTGCTCGCCCATCGCGGCGGCGATCTGCGCGTTGGTGAACGAGGTGCGCCACACGTAGGGGGACGCGGCGTCGGCGGTGATCGCGCCGGCGCCCGCGTTGGCCACCACCAGGACCTTCTGCGCCTCCGCGAACTGCTCGGCCGCGCCCAGCGCCGTCGCCGAGTTGACGATGCCGACGACGACGTCGACCTGATCCTGCTGCAGCAGGCGCTGCACCGCGGGGACGCCGGTGTCGGGGCCCTCGCCCTCGTCGGCGACGACGGTCTCGACCTCGTAGCCGCCGAGGGTGCCGTCGTTCTGCTCCAGCCAGAGGTCCCAGCCGTTCTGCATGTCCACGCCGAGCGGCGTGTAGACGCCCGCCTGCGGGATCACCAGGCCGACCCGGACGGTGCCCCCGCCGCCGTCGTCCGCGCCCCCGCCCCCGCCGCCCCCGTCGTCACCGCCGAGGCTCCCGCCGCCGCAGGCGGCGACGGCCAGGGTGAGCACGCCGGTGCCGGCGGCGGCGAGGAGGCGGCGCCGGGACGAGGAGGTCAACGCCATCGCAGAGCTCCCGCGGGTCGAGTCCGACGTGCTACTGACGTGCGCCGGGCGTTGACGCATGCTGTAGAAGTCGGATCGGGTGTGTCAAGGGTCACAGTCCCGCGGCCGGTTTCGTTACCGAGTCGATGCCCCTCGCGGGTGGCGCTCCGTCGCGGACGGCGGGGACGGGAGGTCCGGGTGCCACGATGGACGCCGTGAACCCCGCGCCGGCCGAGGCCTTCGAGGACGTCGAGCCGGGCCCCGCCCGCCGTGAGCTGGGCGCCGGCAGCGCCCGCAGCCTGCTGCTCACGGTGCTCGGCGAGTTCGTGCTGCCCTCGGCCCAGCCGGTGTGGACGGCGACCCTCCTCGAGCTGCTCGGCGAGCTGGACGTCGCGGAGAAGGCCGGCCGGCAGGCGATCATGCGCACCGCCGACTCCGGCTGGATCGAGGCCCGGCGGTTCGGCCGCGAGACGCGCTGGGGGCTGACGCCGTCCGGGGTCGCGCTGCTGCGCGAGGGGACCGAGCGGATCTACGGCTTCGCCGCGCCGGAGCCGCCGTGGGACGGCCGGTGGCTGGTGCTCAGCGTCGGCGTGCCGGAGAACAACCGCGCGCTGCGGCAGCGGCTGCGCACCCGCCTCGGCTGGGTCGGCCTGGGCTCGCCGCGCCCGGGGACGTGGGTGACCCCGCGGGTCGACCGGGAGGCGGCGGCGCGCACCGTGCTCGAGGAGCTGGGCCTGCTGGCGGGCAGCTGGTCGTTCGTGGCCACCGCCGGGGCCGTGGGCGACGAGCGCTCGCTGGTGCGGGCCGCGTGGGAGCTCGACGCGGTGGAGGAGCGCTACGAGGACTTCCTCGAGCTGGTCGGCCGCCGCCGCCCCCGCACCGACCGGCAGGCCCTGCTCGCCCAGATCCGGCTCGTGCAGGAGTGGCGCCGCTTCCCGCTGCTCGACCCGGGCCTGCCGCGTGAGCTGCTGCCGCCGCGCTGGAGCGGCCACCGCGCCGCCGAGGTCTTCCGCGAGCGGCACGCGGCCTGGGCCCCGCGCGCCCGGGCCGCCTGGGCCGCGCTCAGCCGCGCCCGCTGACGGCCGCGGGCGCGCGGGCCGGCACCACGACCAGGGCGACCCCGAGCGCGGTCGCGGCGATGCCGACCAGGGAGACCGGCGGCAGGCGCTCGCCGAAGACCAGGTACGCCTCGACCGCCGTCGCCGGGGGCACCAGGTAGTACAGGCTCGACACGCTCGCGGCGGTGCCGCGGCGCAGCAGCACGAGCAGCAGGAGCACCGCGCCGATCGACAGGACGACCACCAGCCAGACGAACGCGGCCACGAACTCGCCGGTCCAGCGGATGCGCAGGTCCTCGGTGGCCAGCGCGACCGCCAGCAGCAGCACCGCGGAGGCGGCGTACTGCACCGCCGTACCCCACAGCAGCGGCACGGCCTCGCCGTGGCGCTTCTGGTAGACGGTGCCGTACGTGCCGGCCGCCAGCGCGACGAGGCAGCCGACCAGGCCGGCCACCGGCAGCGGGCCGACCGGTCCGGCGGCCGCCAGGCCGGGGACGACGACGAGCCCGACGCCGACCAGCCCGAGGGCCAGCCCGGCCCACTGCCGCGCCGTGGGCCGCTCGCCGAGCACCCGGGCCGCGAGCACGGCGACCAGCACCGGCTGGAGGCTCACGACGACCGCGGACACGCCGGCGGGGACCCCGATCGAGATCGCGTAGAAGACGCCGCCGAGGTAGCCGGCGTGCAGCAGCACCCCGGCGACCGCCGCGTGCCCGTACTGCCGGCCGCGCGGCCGGGCCGAGCGCAGCGCGGCGGCCACGCCGGCCAGCAGCAGCGCGGCCACCGCCAGCCGCACGCCGAGGAAGGTGAACGGCTCGGCGTAGGGCAGCCCGTACTTGGCCCCGATGAAGCCGGTGCTCCAGAGCAGCACGAACAGGGCGGGCGCCCCGAGCCGCTGCAGCGCGCTCACGGGGTCCAGCGGGCGTGGCGGGTGCGCGGCTCCCCGCGCCGGATCAGCTCCAGCCGCGGCCGGGGCCCGTCGCTGCGGCCGGTCTGCGGGCGCCGGCTGCCCGCCCGGAACGGCGCGGGCCAGGTGACGCCGGGTCCCGACCACCCCTGCTCCGCGGCGGCGTGCAGGGTCCACTGGGGGTCGTACAGGTGCGGCCGGCCCAGCGCGCACAGGTCGGCCCGCCCCGCGAGCAGGATCGAGTTGACGTCGTCGTAGCTGGAGATCGCGCCGACGGCGATCACCGCGACGCCGTGCTCGCGGCCCACCTCGTTGCGGATCCGGTCGGCGTAGGGGGTCTGGTAGCTGCGGCCGAACGCGGGGCGCTCCTCCTTGACCACCTGGCCGGTGGAGACGTCGATGCCGTCGGCGCCGTGCTCGGCGAACGCCCGGGCCACCGCGACGGCGTCGTCCACGTCGGTGCCGCCCTCGCACCAGTCGGTGGCCGAGATCCGCACGGTCATCGGCCGCCCGGCCGGCCACACCTCGCGGACGGCGTCGAAGACCTCCAGCGGGTAGCGCAGCCGGTTCACCAGCGGCCCGCCGTAGCGGTCGGTGCGCCGGTTGGACAGCGGCGAGATGAACGACGACAGCAGGTAGCCGTGCGCGCAGTGCAGCTCCAGCACGTCGAAGCCCGCCCGCGCCGCCGCCCGGGCGTTGGCCGCGAACTGCTCGCGGATCGCGGCGAGCTCGGCCTCGGAGAGCTCCCGGGGCACCTGGTTGGCCGGGGAGTAGGGGATCGGCGACGGGCCGACCACCTCCCAGTTCCCCTCGGGCAGCGGCTCGTCGATGCCCTCCCACATCCGCTTGGTCGAGCCCTTGCGCCCCGAGTGGCCGAGCTGGACGCCGATGGCCGCGTCGCTGTGCTGGTGCACGAAGTCGACGACCCGCGTCCAGGCCCGCTCCTGCTCCTCGGTGTACAGGCCGGTGCAGCCGAGGCTGATCCGCGCCTCGGGGGAGACGCAGACCATCTCGGTCATCACCAGCCCGGCGCCGCCGAGGGCCTTGCTGCCCAGGTGCACGAGGTGGAAGTCGGTGGGCAGCCCGTCCTCGCCGGAGTACATGTCCATGGCCGAGACGACGACGCGGTTCTTCAGCTCCAGCTGCCCGAGCCGGAACGAGTGGAACATCGGCGGCCGCGGCGTCGCCGGCACGGGCTGGGTGCGGGCGAACCAGGCGTCGACGCCGGCGACGAACTCGGGGTCGCGCAGCCGCAGGTTCTCGTGGGTGACCCGCCGGCTGCGGGTGACGATGTTGAACGCGAACTGCTCGGGGTCCTGGTGGACGTAGTGCCCGATGTCCTCGAACCACTGCATGCTCGCCTTGGCCGCGCGCTGGGTGGAGAGCACCACCGGCCGCCGCTCCTCCTCGTAGGCGGTGAGCGCGGTGTCCAGGTCGGGCTGCTCGTGCAGGCAGGCGGCCAGGGCGAGCGCGTCCTCCATGGCCAGCTTGGTGCCCGAGCCGATGGAGAAGTGGGCGGTGTGCGCGGCGTCGCCGATCAGCACGAGGTTGCCGTGCCGCCAGGTGCGGTTGGACAGCGACAGGAAGTTCAGCCACCTGGAGTTGTTGGCGAACACCCGGTGGCCGTCGAGGACGTCGGCGAACAGCTGCCGGACCAGCTCGATGGACTTCTCGTCGCTCTCGCCGGGCGCGAGGTCGAGCGCGGCGACGTCGCCGAACGCGCGCTGCCAGACGCGCTCGTGCATCTCGACGATGAACGTGCTGCCGGTGCGGTCGTAGGGGTAGCCGTGGATCTGCACGACCCCGTGCGGGGTCTCCTGCACGTAGAACTTGAAGGCGTCGAAGACCAGGTCGGTGCCCAGCCACATGTACTTGCTGTGCCGGGTCTCCAGCGTGGGGCCGAAGACGTCGGCGTAGCGGGCGCGCACCCGGGAGTTGGCGCCGTCCGCGGCGAGGACCAGGTCGTGGGTCGCCCGCAGCCGCTCGACGTCGGGCGCCTCGGCGCGGAAGTGCACGGTCACGCCGAGCTCGGCGCAGCGGCGCTGCAGGATGCCGAGCAGCTCCTTGCGGCTCATCGCGGCGAAGCCGTGCCCGCCGGAGGTGGTCACCGTGCCGCGGAAGTGGACGTCGATGTCGTCCCAGCGCGCGAAGTGCTTCTCCATCTCGCGGTGGACCACCGGGTCGGCGTGCTCGATGCCGCCGAGGGTCTCGTCGGAGAAGACCACGCCGAAGCCGAAGGTGTCGTCGGGGGCGTTGCGCTCCCACACGGTCACCTCGTGCGACGGGTCCAGCTGCTGCACCAGGGCGGAGAAGTAGAGCCCGCCGGGGCCGCCGCCGATCACCGCGATGCGCATGCCCTGTCCTCGTCCGCTCAGCGCAGCTTGTAGCGCTGCAGCTTGCCGGTGTTGGTGCGCGGCAGCTCGTCGACGAACTCGACCAGCCGCGGGCGCTTGTACGGGGCGATGACCTCCTTGACGAACGCCTGGAGCTCCTCGGCGGTCACCTCGCGGGTGCGCCCGGGGTTGAGCACGACGAACGCCTTGACCACCGTGCCGCGGTCGGGGTCGGGCGCACCGACGACGGCGCACTCGACGACCTCCGGGTGGCCCAGCAGCGCCTGCTCGACCTCCGGCCCGGCGATGTTGTAGCCGGCCGAGACGATCATGTCGTCGGTGCGCGCCCGGTAGCGGAAGTACCCGTCGGCGTCCCGGACGTAGGTGTCGCCGGTGTAGTTCCAGCCGTGCCGGACGTACTCGGTCTGCCGGTCGCCGCCGAGGTAGCGGCAGCCGGTGGGCCCGCGGACGGCGAGGTGCCCGTCGGTGCCGTCGGGCACCGGGTTGCCGTCGTCGTCGAGCACCGCCGCCGTGTAGCCGGGCACGGCGCGGCCGGTGCAGCCGGGCCGGATGTCGTCGTCGGCCGCGGCGATGAAGATGTGCAGCATCTCGGTGGCGCCGATGCCGTCGATGATCCGGACGCCGGTCGCCTCGTGCACGGCCCGCCACACCGCCTCGGGCAGCGTCTCGCCGGCCGACACCGCCCGCCGCAGCCCGGACAGGCGACCGGCCCAGCCGCCGGCGAGCAGCGCCTTGTACATCGTGGGCGCGGTGGACAGCACGGTGACGCCGTGCGCCGCCACCGCCTCGGCCAGCTGCTCGGGGGTGGCCTTCTCGAGCAGCAGCACGCTCGCGCCCACGCGCAGCGGGAAGACCACCAGCCCGCCCAGGCCGTAGGTGAACGCGATCGGCGGGGTGCCGGAGAAGACGTCGTCCGGCCGGGGGCGCAGCACGTGCGCGGAGAAGGTGTCGGCGATGGCCAGCACGTCGCGGTGGAAGTGCATGGTGGCCTTCGGGCGGCCGGTGGTGCCGGAGGTGAACGCCAGCAGCGCCACGTCGTCGGCGGCGGTGTCGACGGGGCGGGCGCCGGTCGGCTTCACCTGGGCCCGGGCGACCAGGTCGTCGGGGCCGTCGCCGCCGAAGGCGACGGTGGTCAGGCCGGGGACGGCGGCGCGGTCGAGGTCGGCGCGCAGGCGGGCGTCGCAGAGCGCCACGGCGGGGCGGCTGATCTCGGCGACGGTGGCCAGCTCGCCGGCCCGCAGGAGGGGCATCGTCGTCACCGCCACCGCTCCGGCCCGCAGGACGGCGAACCAGCAGGCGACCAGCCACGGCTCGTTGAACCCGCGCAGCAGCACGCGGGTGCCGGGGACGACGCCGAGGTCGTCGACCAGCACGGCGGCGATCCGCTCGGCGTGCGCGCGCAGCTCGCCGTAGCTCCAGACGACGCCGTCCGGGGTGCGCAGGCACGGCCGGTCGGCGCCGAGCCGGTCGATGGTCGCGTCGAGCAGCTCGGCGGCGCAGTTGACCCGGGGGCCGTAGTCGAGGTCGCCGAGGTCGAGCACCGGCCACTGCTCGGGCGGCGGCAGGGAGTCGCGGCAGAAGGTGTCGACGTGCGCCGACGGCGTCAGGGTGGCGGGGGTGAGGGTCATCGGGGGCCTCCCGGCAGCGGTCGCCGGCGCGGCGGTGGGCCGGCGCACCCTCGGGCCAGTATGCCGCTGTCCTGACGGGAGTCAACGGGACGCCATGGACCGCCTATCGTGACCGGCGTGACGGTCACCGAGGAGGCGGCCGCCGGGGCCGGCCTGCAGCCGCGGCAGCTGATCGTGACGCTGTACGGGCTGTGGGCCCGGCAGCGCGGGGGCTGGCTGTCGGTGGCGTCGATCGTGCGGCTGATGGCCGACCTCGGGGTCGACGAGCCCGCCGTCCGCTCGTCGATCTCCCGGCTCAAGCGGCGCGGCCTGCTCGTGGCCCGCCCGGTGGCCGGCGTCGCGGGGTACGCGCTGTCCGACGACGCGCTGGAGCTGCTCGCCGAGGGCGACGCCCGCATCTTCGGCCGCCGCCGGGCCGAGGTCGCCGACGGGTGGCTGACCGTCGTCTTCTCGGTGCCGGAGTCGGAGCGCGACCAGCGGCACCGGCTGCGCGCGGAGCTGACCCGGCTCGGGTGCGGCACGGTGGCCCCCGGCGCGTGGATCGCCCCCGGCCACCTCGCCGACGAGGTGACCGAGGTGCTGCACCGGCGGGGGCTCGACGGCTACGCCGAGCTGTTCGCCGGCCGGCACGTCGGCTCCGGCGACCTCGCCGCGAAGGTGGCCCGGTGGTGGGACCTCGACGCGCTGCAGGCCCGGTACGCGGAGTTCCTCGAGCGGCAGGAGCCCGTGCGGCGGCGGTGGACCGCGGGGACGGCCTTCGCCGACCACGTCCGGCTGGTCACCGACTGGCGCCGGCTGCCCTACGCCGACCCCGGCCTGCCGCTGGCGCTGCTGCCGACGAACTGGAACGGCGCGCGGGCGGCGGAGCTGTTCGCCGAGCTGAGCGCCGTCCTCGCCGCCCCCGCGGGGGACCACGTCACCGCCGTCCTCGGCCGAGACCGGGCTCCCGGTACCGAAAGCCCGGTCGGAGAGGGGGCTCTCGGTACCGGAAGCCCCTAGTCGGGGAGGACGGCGGTGCCCTGGACCTCGACCAGCGCCTCGTCGTCCCACAGCCGGGCCACGCCGATCCCGGCCATCGCCGGGTACTCGCGGCCGACCAGCCGCCGCCACACCGCGCCGATCTCGCCGGCGTGCGCGCGGTAGTCGGCGAGGTCGACCGCGTAGACGGTGAGCGAGACGAGGTGCGCCGGCTCGCCGCCGGCGGCGCGCAGGGCGGTGAGCAGGTTGCCCAGCGCCCGCTCGAACTGGGCGACGACGCCGTCGCCGACGATCCGGCCCTCGGCGTCCATCGCCGTCTGCCCGGCCAGGAACACCGTGCGGCCGGGCCCGGCGACGACGGCGTGCGAGAAGCCCGCCGGCCTCGCCAGCTCGGGCGGGTCCACCCGCTCGCTCACGACTGCACCGCCCCTCCGTCGACGTCGATGCCCTGCCCGGTGATCGCCGCGTTCGCCACGCACAGCAGCACGGCGTCGGCGACCTCCTCCGGCGTGACCAGCCGGCCGATGGGCTGCTTGCGCGTCAGCGCCTCGCGCGCCTGCTCCGCCGTCCGGCCGGTGGTCGCGCTGATCGTCTCGACCGTGCGGTCGGTCATCGGGGTGTCGACGTAGCCCGGGCAGACGGCGTTGACCGTGACGCCGGTGCGGGCGACCTCGGCCGCGGCCGAGCGGACCAGCCCGAGCAGGCCGTGCTTGGCCGCGGTGTAGGCGGCCACGTACGGGTCGCCGCGCTTGGCCGCGATCGAGGCGACCGCGACGACCCGGCCCCAGCCCTGGTCGACCATCGGCGGCAGCGCCCGCCGCAGCAGGCGGAACGGCGCGGTGAGGTTCACCTCGAGCATCCGCTGCCAGTCGGCGTCGGTGGTGCGCGCCAGCGGCGCGGAGTGCCCGGTCCCGGCGTTGAGCACCAGCACCTCCACCGGCCCGCCCCACTCGCGCTCGACCCGGCCGAGGACGTCGTCGGCGGCGGCGGGCTCGGTGAGGTCGGCGGGGACGACGAGGGCGGGGCCCGGCAGCCCGGCGGCCACCGCGGCGAGCTCGTCGGCGCTGCGGGCGGTGAGGGCCACCGCGTGCCCCTCGGCCGCCAGCCGCCGGGCGACCGCGGCGCCGATGCCGCGCCCCGCGCCGGTCACCAGGCAGCGGCGGGCGGGCATGCGGCGGAGGTTGCCACCCCTCCGTTACGACCGTCAACATGACGACATACCGCCACGACGGAGGGTGCCAGCATGCGGCTCGAGGAGTTCACCGACGTCCGCTACGCCGTGGAGGAGGACAACCACGCGGTCATCACCATCGACCGGCAGGAGCGGATGAACTCCTTCCGCGGGCGCACCGTCGACGAGCTGATCGCGGCGTTCAAGCACGCCTGGGCCGACCGGCGGGTGGCGGCGGTCATCCTCACCGCGACGGGGGAGCGGGCCTTCTGCACCGGCGGCGACGTCAAGGAGCGCGCCGAGACCGGAGGCTACGGCGAGACCGAGTGGGGCACGTTCGAGATCGAGCGGCTGCACCGGATCATCCGCGACATCCCGAAGCCGGTGATCGCCGCGGTGAACGGCATCGCGATCGGCGGCGGGCACGTGCTGCACGTGCTCTGCGACCTGACGGTGGCGGCCGAGCACGCCACCTTCGCCCAGGCCGGCCCGCGGGTCGGCTCCTTCGACGCCGGCTTCGGCACCGCGTACCTCGCGCGGGTGGTGGGGGAGAAGCGCGCGCGGCAGATCTGGTTCCTGCTCGACCGGTACGACGCGGCCACCGCCGAGCGGTGGGGGCTGGTCAACGCCGTCGTCCCCCAGGAGGAGCTGCTCGACACCGCGCGCGAGTGGGCGCGCAAGATCGGCTCCTACTCGCCGACGGCGATCCGCTTCCTCAAGCACTCGTTCAACGCCGACACCGACCACCAGAGCGGGATCTCGCACCTGGCCTTCGACGGGCTGGAGCAGTTCGTGCACAGCGAGGAGGGGATGGAGGGGGCGCGGGCGTTCGCCGAGAAGCGGCCCCCCGACTTCCGCCCGTTCCGCTGAGGCAGGATCGGGGCCGTGCTCGACGGACACGTGCTGGTGGACGCGCACGTGCACGTGCCGGTGCTGCCATCGCTGGCGCCGGCGTGGGTGGAGTGGGCGCGCCGGTTCGGCCGCCCGGGCGTGCTGGAGGAGATCTGGCGCCCCGACGGCACGCCCGACCCGGCGGCGCTGGACCGCCACTTCGCCGCCGAGGGCGTCGACGTCGCCCTGCTGTTCTGCGAGTACAGCCCCAAGGCCACCGGCTACCAGCTCTTCGAGGACCTGCTGCCGCTGGTGGAGCAGAACCCGCGGCGGTTCCGGCCGGTGGCCAACGTCAACCCGCACCTGCACTTCCCGATCGCGAAGGAGCTGATCCGCCAGCTCGACCTCGGCGCGGCCGCGCTGAAGCTGCACCCGGTGCACGGCGGCTTCCGGGCCGACGACGCCGCGCTGTACCCGGCCTACGCGGTGCTGGTCGAGCGCGGCGTGCCGCTGGTGGTGCACTGCGGCACGAGCAGCTTCCCGGGCTCGACCAACGCCAACGCCGACCCGCAGACGCTCGACGCCGTCCTGCGCGACTTCCCCGACCTGCAGGTGGTGCTCGCCCACGGCGGCCGCGGCTGGTGGTACGACGCCGCCGCCTTTCTCGCGCTGTCCCGGCCCAACGTGTGGATCGAGCTCTCCGGCCTGCCGCCGAAGCGGCTGCCCGAGTACTACGCCCGCTTCGACCTCGCCCGGCTGGCGCGCCGGTTCATCTACGGCACCGACTGGCCCGGCGTCCCCGGTCAGGCGGCCAACGCCCGCGCCGTCGCCGGCCTCGGCATCCCCGACGACGTCGTCCCGCTCGTGCTCGGGCGGAACGCGCTGCACGTCTACGCCGGCCTGGCCCCCGATCCCGGGTCCGGCACGCCGAGCTGAAAGATGTGGGCACCGACGGGGAGACGAGGGAGTCGATGACGGGAGTGGCGGGCCGACCGGTGCTGGGCGGGGTCGAGGAGACCGTCCTCGGGGCCGCTGACCTGTTCGCCGCGGCCGCGTTCCTCAGCGTGCTCGGCATGCAGGTCGGCGCGGCGCCGACCCTCGACGAGCACGCGGCGCGGGAGCTCTACGGCCTGCACGGGCCGGCGCGGCAGCTGCGGCTGACCACGCCGGGGACCGCCGGCTCGGTGCGCCTGGTGGAGACCCCGCACGCCGCCAAGCCCTTCCAGCCGCTGATGGCGGGACCGTACGGCCTCGACGTCTACACGACCGACGTCGAGCTGAGCACCGGCCTGGCCCGCGCGACCGGCGCGTACGCCACGGACCTGGTCCGCTACGACGTCCGCGGCGACGTCCTGCAGTCGCGGGAGCCGCAGTTCGAGACCCGCTACGTCGGGCCGGACGCGCTGTCGGTCTACGTCAGCGACCTCGCCGCCTGCGGTCACCGCTTCCCCACCGTCCTCGACCGCGAGCCCGACCGCCTGCATTCCCAGGTCAACATGCTGGTCTGGGTGGTCGAGGACCTCGACGCGGCCCGCCGCTTCTGGACGGAGGAGGCCGGGCTGGAGGTGGTGGTCGACCGCTTCGAGGGCGAGGAGGGCATGGTCGACCTCATGGCGCACCCGTACGAGACGCCGCTGCGGGTGGTCAACGTCGCCGACGGTGCCCGGACCCGGCGCATCGAGTTCATGCAGTACCCCGAGGCCCGGGTGGGCCGGCGGCCGAACTGGCCGCTGCACGGCGGGCTGCACGCGGCCGGCTTCCGCGTCGACGACCTCGACCGGGCCGTGGCGGCGCTGCCGTCCGCGGACTTCCGGAGCCCGGTCGTCGTCGACGGGAGACGGGCCGTCGCGGCCGAGGCGCCCGGGGGCGCGCGCTTCGAGCTCTGGGAGCGGACCGCCGGCTGACCGCCGCCGGGCGCCGGGCCCACCTGCACCGGAGGCCCGAGCCGGACGAATCGTCGCCGCGCCGTGGAACCATCGGACGGCGGGACCGTGCGGTGGCGAGGGGGTGCGGGTGCGCGAGGCCGGGGCCGGGTCGGTGCTGGAGGCGACGCTCGAGCGGATCATCTTCGCCAATCCGCAGACCGGCTACACCGTGGCCCGGGTCGACACCGGGCGGGGCGGCGACCTGGTGACCGTCGTCGGTGCGCTGCTGGGCGCGCAGCCGGGGGAGACGCTGCGCCTGCGCGGCCGGTGGGGGTCGCATCCGCAGTACGGCCGGCAGTTCCACGTCGAGGACTACACCACCGTGCTCCCGGCGACCGTCCAGGGCGTGCGCCGCTACCTGGGGTCGGGGCTGATCAAGGGCATCGGCCCCAAGCTGGCCGAGCGGATCGTCGACCACTTCGGCGTCGACGCGCTGCGGGTGATCGAGGAGGAGCCGGGCCGGCTGGCCGAGGTGCCGAGCCTCGGGCCCAAGCGCACCCGGCTCATCTGCGCCGCCTGGGAGCAGCAGCGGGCCATCAAGGAGGTGATGGTCTTCCTGCAGGGGGTGGGCGTCTCCACCTCCCTGGCCGTGCGCATCTACAAGCAGTACGGCGACGCCTCGATCGGCGTGGTCCGCGCCGAGCCCTACCGGCTGGCGTCGGAGGTGTGGGGGATCGGGTTCAAGACCGCCGACACGATCGCCGCCGCGGTCGGCATCCCGCACGACAGCCCCGAGCGGATCGAGGCGGGCCTGCAGTTCGTCCTGTCCGAGGCGACCGGGGAGGGCCACTGCTTCCTGCCCGAGACGGAGCTGGTGGCCCGGGCGGTCGACGTCCTGCAGGTCCCGGCCCGCCTCGTCGTCCCGTGCCTGGCCGTCCTGGTCGCCGAGGAGGGCGTCGTCCGCGAGGTGGTCCACGTCGAGGACGACGAGCCCGGGATCTACCTGGTGCCGTTCCACCGGGCGGAGGTCTCGCTCGCCGCCGGCCTGCGGGCGCTGGCGACCGCGGCCGACGACCGCATGCCGGCCTTCGCCGGCGTGGACTGGGGCGCCGCGTTCGCCTGGCTGCGCACGCGCACCGGCGCCGACCTGGCGCCGGAGCAGGAGCAGGCGGTGCGGCTGGCGCTCACCGAGAAGGTCGCCGTCCTCACGGGCGGGCCCGGCTGCGGCAAGAGCTTCACCGTCCGCTCGATCGTCACCCTCGCCGCGGCCAAGGGGGCCCGCATCGTGCTCGCCGCCCCCACCGGCCGCGCGGCCAAGCGGCTCACCGAGCTCAGCGGGGTCGAGGCGGTCACGGTGCACCGGCTGCTGGAGCTCCGGCCCGGTGGCGAGGCCGCCTACGACCGCGACCGGCCGCTGCAGGCCGACCTGGTCGTCGTCGACGAGTCCTCCATGCTGGACCTGCTGCTGGCCAACAAGCTGGTCAAGGCGATCCCGCCGGGCGCGCACCTGCTGCTCGTCGGCGACGTCGACCAGCTGCCCTCGGTCGGCGCCGGCGAGGTGCTGCGCGACCTGCTCGCCGAGGGCACGCCGATCCCGCACGTGCGGCTGACGCAGGTGTTCCGGCAGGCCAGCCGCTCCGGGGTGGTCACCAACGCCCACCGGATCAACGCCGGCTCGTTCCCGCAGGTCCGCGGGCTCGACGACTTCTTCCTGTTCAGCACCGACGACGCCGAGGAGGCCGCCCGGCTCACCGTCGACGTCGCCGTGCGCCGCATCCCGGCCCGCTTCGGCCTCGACCCCCGGCGCGACGTCCAGGTGCTGACGCCGATGCACCGCGGCCCGGCCGGGGCGGGCGCGCTCAACACCCTGCTGCAGGAGGCGCTCACCCCGGCGCGTGCCGACCGCGCGGACAAGCGCTTCGGCGGGCGGGTGTTCCGGGTCGGCGACAAGGTCACGCAGATCCGCAACAACTACGACAAGGGGCGCAACGGCGTCTTCAACGGCACCCAGGGCGTGGTCACCGCCGTCGACCCCGTGGAGCAGACCCTCACCGTGGTCACCGACGAGGACGAGGCCGTCGACTACGACTTCGCCGAGCTCGACGAGCTGGTGCACGCCTACGCCGTCACCGTGCACCGCTCCCAGGGCAGCGAGTACCCCTGCGTCGTCGTCCCGCTGACCACGAGCGCGTGGATGATGCTGCAGCGCAACCTGCTCTACACCGCGGTGACCCGCGCCAAGAAGCTCGTCGTCCTGGTCGGGTCGTCCCGGGCGCTGGGCCAGGCCGTGCGCGCCACCGGCTCCGGGCGCCGGCACACCGCCCTCGCCCGTCGGCTGCGCGCCGGCGCCCCCGGCGCCCGCGGCGCCGCCGTCGCCGGCGAGCCCGTCGCCGTCTGAGGCGGCGCGCCCCCCGGGCGGCTTTACGCCGACGGCGAACATCGCCCCCCTCCACCACGGGCCGAGCCGCCCCGACCTGGGCTTCCGCCCTGCGGCCCGTGCCGCCCGGGGCGCGTGTGACCAGAGTTGTCAGCACCCCTTCGTAGATTCCGGGTCGACAGCTTCCCCATGTCGAAGGAGTTACCGATCATGGCCGTTTCGGGCCTGAAGACGCGCAAGCCGACCGGTCGGGTGCCGTGGCCGTGCATCCTGCTGGAGGGCGAGGAGAAGGCGGGCAAGAGCTGGGCGCTGGCGGAGTTCTCCGCCAGCGACCGGATCGGCGCGCTGTACTGGATCG
>NZ_JBJGYO010000030.1:0-39806 GCF_054050035.1 Geodermatophilus sp. SYSU D00815
GCGACCGCTCCGCCCCCCCCCCACCTGCCGCGATGACCCCCCCCCGGGCCGGGGGGCGCCCCCCCCCCCCCCCCCCCCCCCCCGGCCGGCAGGGTCAGCGGCGCGTTGAGCCCGGCCGGGCGGCCGGCGACGGTCAGGGGCGTCGGCGCGCCGGTCACTGCCACCAGCAGCGCCCGCTCGGCGCGGACCCGCAGGCCACCGGCGGTCGCCTCGACGGTGGCCGCGCCCGGCCGGTTGCCGACCAGCCGGTTGGCCAGGTCGTGGGCGGCCCGGTCGGCGGCGCCGGAGCGCGGCACGCCGATGGCGGCCCAGCCCGCGCGCCCGGTGTCCTGCACGGTGGCCAGCGGGCCGGGGGCGAGGACGCGCAGCACGTCAGCCCACCTCCACCAGCCGCACCCGGGTGCCGGGCGTGAGCAGCGCCGGCGGGTCGCGGTCGACGTCGAAGAGGACGGCGTCGGTGCGGCCGACCAGCTGCCAGCCGCCGGGCGAGGCGCGCGGGTAGGCGCCGGCGAACGGGCCGGCGAGCCCCACCGAGCCCGCCGGCACCCGGGTGCGCGGCGTGCCCCGGCGGGGCACGTGCAGGTGCTCGGGCAGGCCGGTGAGGTAGCTGAAGCCGGGCGCGAAGCCGCCGAAGGCGACGGTCAGCTCGGCGGCCGCCAGCTCCTGGACCAGCTGCCGCGCGGGCCGGCCGGTCAGCCGCGCGACGTCGTCGAGGTCGGGGCCGTCGAAGACCACCGGCAGCTCGACCTCCCGCCGGGCGGCGGCGCCGGCCGACCCGGTCAGCGGCAGCCGGCGCAGGCGGGCCGCGTCGGCGTCGGACGGGATGCGGTCGAGCAGCACCAGCACGGTGCGGGCGGCGGGCACCAGGTCGACCTGGCCGGGCAGCGGCTCGGCCTCCAGCGCCGCCCGGACGGCGGCGACGGCCGCCAGGTCGGCGACCTCGACCAGCAGCGCCCGGTCGCCGCACGGCAGCACGGTGATGCCGTCGTCCCCTGCCGCCACGGCCACGATGATCGCGCAGGCGTCGCCAGGCCGGCGCTCCGGTGCGATCCTGGCCGACCATGACCGCCGGGACGCCGCCCAGGGACCGGGACGCCGTCCGTTCCCTGCTGCGCGCGTCCCACCACCTGCCCGCCGACCGGCTCGGCGCGGTCGTGACCGACCGGGCGGACCTGCTCGGGGCCCGGGAGGCGGTCGTCTACCTCGCCGACTACGAGCAGCACTCGCTGGTCCCGGTGCAGGGTGCGGGCACCCCCGAGCGGGCGCCGCTCGGCGTGGAGCGCTCGGTCGGCGGGCGCGCCTTCCGGCGGGTGGAGGTGGTCCGCTCCGGCGGGACGACGCTGTGGGTGCCGCTGCTGGACGGGGCGGAACGCCTCGGCGTCCTGGAGCTGGTCTTCGACGGGGAGGTGGGCCCCGACCTGGAGGACGACTGCCGCACCTACGGGTCGCTGGTCGCCGAGCTCACCGTCACCCGGGACGCGTACAGCGACGTGTTCGCCCGGCTGCGGCGCAACCGCACGATGGAGGTGGCCGCGGAGCTGCAGTGGGAGCTGCTGCCGCCGCTGACCTACGGCACGCGCTCCGTGGTGATCTCCGGCGCCCTGGAGCCCTCGTACGAGATCGGCGGCGACACCTTCGACTACGCCGTCAACGGGCCGGTGGCCGAGCTCATGGTGCTCGACGCGGTGGGCCACGGGATGCCGGCGGCGCTGCTGGCCACCGCGGCGGTCGGCGCCTACCGCGCCGGGCGGCGGCGCGAGCTGCCGCTGCCGGAGGTGGCGGCGCTGATGGACCGGGTGATCGCCGCGCAGTTCCCCGGCAGCCAGTTCGCGACCGCGGTGCTGGCGCGGCTCGACCTGGGCACGGGGCACCTGCGCTGGGTCAACGCCGGGCACCCCCCGCCCCTGGTCGTGCGCGACGGCCACCTGCTGCGGCCCGCGGGACGCCCCTCCCGTCCGCTGGGTCTGCAGCACCGCCCGCCCGACGAGTCCACGACCCACCTGCAGCCCGGTGACCGGGTGCTGCTCTACACCGACGGCATCGTCGAGGCCCGCTCGCCCACGGGCGAGTTCTTCGGCGAGGAGCGGCTCGCCGACTTCGTCGTCCGGGCCGAGTCCGCCGGGGACCCGCCGCCGGAGACGCTGCGGCGGCTGATGGCCAGCGTGATGGAGCACCAGGCCGGGCGCCTGCAGGACGACGCCACGATCGTGCTGGCCGAGTGGCGCAGCGGGCGGGAGGACCGGCTGAAGCTGTGACCCGCCCGCCGCGCAGAATGCTCCGGGGCCGCGGCAGTCCGGCCGGACCGGGAGCACGGGAGGTCGCACGGTGGCGGAGGCGGCCGCGCCCGAACTGGTGGTCGGCCTGGTGGCGGCGCCCGGCTCACCGGCCGACCTGGCCACGCGGCTGGCCGGCGACCTCGCCGCGGAGCTGTCGGCGCGCCACCCGGAGGTCCGGTGGCGGGTGCCGGTCGTCGAGGACGGGCTGGTGCGGCCGCCGGCCGACGACGCCGAGATCGTCGCGGCGGCCCGCGACCGGCTGCTCGCCGAGGACTGGGACCTCGTCCTGTGCCTGACCGACCTGCCCATCGGGGTGGCCGGCCGGCCGGTGGTCGCGCACGCCAGCCCGGTGCACGGGGTGGGCGTGCTCTCGCTGCCCGCGCTGGGGCCCGTCGGGCTGCACAAGCGCGCGCTGTCGACCGCGGGCGGCCTGGTCCGGGCCCTGCTCGGCGACGACGACGAGGACGGCGCCGGCGGGATGGGCCGCCGGCTGCGGGAGCTGGCCACCGACCAGGCCGAGGGCGTGCGCTTCACCACCCGGGTGCTCACCGGCAACCTGCGCCTGCTGCTGGGCATGGTGCGCGCCAACCGCCCCTGGCGGCCGGCGGCCGGGCTGACCCGCGCCCTGACGGCGGCGATCGCGGCGGGGGTGTTCGCGCTGGTCACCTCGGACATCTGGCGCCTGGCCGACCGGTTCGGCGCGGTGCGGCTGACCGCGGTGGCCGTCGGGTCCGTGGTGGCCATCTCGGTCACCCTGGTCGTCGGCGCGCGGCTGTGGGAGCGGGCGCCGGTCCGGGGCGCGCGCAAGCAGGTGGCGCTGTTCAACCTCGCCACCTCGGCCACCGTCGCGATCGGCGTCCTGTCGCTGTACCTCGCGCTGTTCGCGCTGGCGCTGGCCGGCGCCCTGCTGCTGGTGGTGCCGCCGCTGTTCGCCGAGGGTCTGGGGCACCCGGCCCGCCTCTCCGACTACCTGGAGCTGGCCTGGCTGACCAGCTCGCTGGCCACGGTCGGCGGCGCGCTCGGCGCGGGGCTGGAGAGCGACGAGGCCGTCCGCGAGGCGGCCTACACCTACCGCCCCGGGCAGGCGTGAGGCGCCACCGCCCGGGGCACCGAAGGGGGATGACCATCGCCGGTCGGTTCGAGGAGGCGCTGGACTCGGTCACCGAGCCGGGCTTCGAGGGGCCCGAGCTCCTGCCGGTCCGGCTCGCCCGCGCGTGCGCCCGGATGCTCCCGGTCGACGGCGCGGGCATCAGCCTGTCAGGCCCGGGCGGGCAGCGGATCCCGCTCGGCGCCAGCTCCGAGCACGCCGCGCTCGCCGAGCGGCTGCAGTTCACCGTCGGCGCCGGCCCCTGCATGAGCGCGCAGGAGTCGCGCCAGCCGGTGTTCGCGCTGCACCAGGACCTGCGCCGCCGGTGGCCGGCCTTCACCGACCTGCTCGCCGAGCGCACCCCCTACTGCGCGGTGATCGCGCTGCCCCTGCGCGAGGCGATCGCCGGGCTCGGCGCGATCGACCTGTACCTGGTCCGCGACGACGGCGTCGCCGAGGTCGACGTGTTCGAGGCCATGGCCGTCGGCGACCTCGTCACCTCGGCGCTGTCGGAGACCGCGGTCTGGTCCACCTGGGAGCCGGCCCGCGGCCCCGACTGGCTGCACGGGCCGTCGGCCGAACGCCGCTCGCTGGTCTGGGAGGCGATGGGCAGCGTCGCGCTGGCCGTCAGCGTCCCCCAGGAGGTCGCGCTCGACCTGCTGCGCGGCACGGCCTACGGCTCCGGGCGCACCGTGGACGACGTCGCCGCCGACGTCGTGGCCGGGTGCCTGGAGCCCGGCGACCTGCGCCGCGCGGACGGCTGACTCAGCCGGCGAACGGCGCGATCCGCAGGCCGGCCGCCTCGAGCGCGGCACGCACCCGGCGGGCCAGCTCGACCGCGCCGGGGGTGTCCCCGTGCACGCAGACGGAGTCGACCGCGACCTGCACCGGCGTCCCGTCGACGGCGACCACCACGCCCTCGGCAGCCATGCGCACCGCGCGCTCGGCGACCGCACGCGCGTCCTCGACCAGCGCGCCGGGCGAGCGCCGCGGCACCAGCGTGCCCTCCGGCGTGTAGCCGCGGTCGGCGAAGCCCTCGGCGACGGTGCGCAGCCCGGCGGCCTGCGCGGTGCGCAGCAGCACCGAGCCGGGCAGCCCGAGCACCGGCAGCGACGGGTCGTACGCGGTGACCGCCTCCACCACCGCGCGCGCCTGCGGCTCGTGGGTGACGACGGCGTTGTACAGCGCGCCGTGCGGTTTCAGGTAGGCCACCCGACCGCCGCCGGCCCGGGCGATGCCGTCGAGCGCGGCCAGCTGGTAGAGGACGTCGTCGGTGAGCTCGGCGGGCGCCACGTCGACGAAGCGGCGGCCGAAGCCGGCGAGGTCGCGGTAGGAGACCTGCGCGCCGATCGCCACGCCGCCGGCCACCGCGCCCGCGCACACCCGGCGCATCGTCGAGGGGTCGCCGGCGTGGAAGCCGCAGGCGACGTTCGCGCTGCTGACCACGCCGAGCAGCGCGTCGTCGTCGCCGAGCCGCCAGACGCCGAAGCCCTCGCCGAGGTCGGCGTTGAGGTCGACGCTCACACCGCGGCCGTGCCGATGAGGCCCTTGCGGGTGACCAGCCCGGCCAGCCGCTCCTCGGTGAGCCCGTCGGTGCCCTCCGGGCGGCGCGGCAGCACCATGTACCGCGACTCGGCGCTGGCGTCCCAGACCGCGATCGACGTGGCGGCGGGCAGCTCGAGGCCGAACTCGCGCAGGACGCCGCGCGGGTCGCGGACCACCCGGGAGCGGTAGGCCTCGCTCTTGTACCAGCTCGGCGACGGCCCGAGCAGCGCGATCGGGTAGCAGGAGCACAGCGTGCAGACGACGACGTTGTGCTCCTCGGCGGTGTTGGCGACCACCTTGAGCCGCTGCTCCTGCAGCCCGCCGGACATCGACAGACCCACCTCGCGGATGGCGGTGTTGGCGTCGGCGAGCAGCCGCTCGGCGAAGTCGGCGTCCACCCACGCCCGGGCGACGATCCGCGCGCCGTTGGCCGGCGAGCCGCCGGCCAGGAACTCGTCGATGCGGGTGTCGATCTCGCCGGGGGCGAGCAGGCCGCGGCCCTCCAGCAGCGCCTCGACGTGCCGCACCTCCGCCGAGATCGCCGCGCTCGCGTGGACGCCGCTCATCGCCCCTCCACCGGTTCCAGGTACTGCTCCCACAGCTCGACGGTCACCGAGTGGTCGCCGTCGCCGAACAGGTCCGCCGCGGCGAAGCGCACGTGGTAGACCGCCTGCGGCTCCGACCGGAGCCCGCGCGCCCGGTCGTCGGCCAGCGGGTGGCGCCCCGCCGGCTCCACGACCACCCCGACCGCGCCCCGGGCGTAGCGGGGCAGCCGCGTGTGGCCGGCCGGGTCGACGGAACGGGTGCGCACCCGGTCGCCGGGGGCGAACCGGTCAGCCACCGGGGAGCTCCAGCTCGTCCGCCGTCGCCACGCCCTTCTCGACCAGCAGGGTGCGGATCGCGGCGAACCACCGCTCGTAGTACGACGCGGCCAGGTACTCGGCCGGCGGCATGCGCTCGATCGCGTCGCGGAACTCGTCGAGGTTGTACACGCCGCGCCTGATCAGCGCGCCGTTGAGCGCGAAGACGTGCGCCTCCCAGTCGCTGTGGAACGGGGGCTCGTCTGGCTCCTCCACGATGGCGGCGAACCCGGCCATCCCGCCGACGTCGTTGATGCGTGCCACCCGTCGTTCCTACCGCACGCGGGGCGGTGCGCGGAGGGGTGTCGACCGCCACCCGCGAGCGGGAAATCCCTGGTCGGCGGGCGGCGCTGAACCCCACGTGCCCCCCGCCCTGCTCCAGGTCCGCACGATCTACGCCGAACCCGCCGCGCTCGGCTCGCCGCGCGGCCGCGACGTCCTCGACCGCTTCCCGAGCGCGGAGGTGGTCGAGGTCGACTCCCACTGGAAGATCCCCGAGCTGCACGGCAACGCCGGCAACGTCGAGCGCTGGGTGCGGGTCAAGACCGAGACCCTGGTCCTGGGCGTCAAGAAGTCGCTGACCGCCCGCCCCAACGGCCGATCGGCCAACTGGATCGCGCCCTCCACGGCCAACGGCTGCGCGATGGCCTGCGCCTACTGCTACGTGCCGCGGCAGAAGGGCTACGCCAACCCGATCACCGTGTTCACCAACATCGACCAGATCACCGGCTACCTGCGCCGGCACGTCGCCCGCCAGAGGCCGAAGACCGAGCCCGACCAGTGCGACCCCGACAGCTGGGTCTACGACATCGGCGAGAACAGCGACTGCTCGGTCGACGCGCTGGTCAGCGACAACGTCGCCGACCTGGTGGCCACGTTCCGCGACCTGCCGGCGGCCAAGGCCTCGTTCGCGACCAAGTACGTCAACCGGCAGCTGCTCGACCTCGACCCGCGCGGGCGCACCCGCGTCCGGTTCTCCCTCATGCCCGAGGCCGACGCGAAGGTGGTCGACGTCCGCACCAGCCGGGTCGCCGAGCGGATCGCCGCGGTCGACGACTTCGTCGAGGCCGGGTACGAGGTGCACCTCAACCTGTCGCCGGTGATCCTGCGCGAGGGCTGGGAGGCCGACTGGGCCGCGCTGCTCGACCGGCTGGACGACGAGCTCTCACCGCGGGCCAAGGCGCAGGCCGCGGCCGAGGTGATCCTGCTGACCCACAACCGCGACCTGCACCAGGTCAACCTCGGCTGGCACCCCAGGGCGGAGGAGCTGCTCTGGCGGCCCGACCTGCAGCAGCCCAAGCGCAGCCAGAACGGGCAGTGGAACGTCCGCTACCGCAACGACGTCAAGCGCGCCGGGGTGCAGCGGATGGGTGACCTCGTCGCCGCGCACGCCCCCTGGCTGACCATCCGCTACGCCTTCTGATCAGCCGCTCTGCCCGGTGTCGGCGTGCGCGACGCCGACCGGCTTGGACTCCGGTGAGCCGCGCTGGCGCAGGTAGACGGCGAAGATCGCCATCGAGCCGACGGCGAGCATCTCCGACTGCCAGTTCTGGAAGGACCGGTTCCAGAAGTCGGCCTCGCCGAGGTAGCCGGCGAAGCTGACCGGGTCCTGCCGCTGGCCGAGCTGCTCGCTGTTGAACGCCGCCCAGCCGGTCACCGCCGAGGCCGCCCAGGTGAGCAGGAACAGGCCGCCCATGAGCAGGCCCAGCGAGCGGGAGAACACCGCCGTCCGCCAGCCGCCGACCCGCGCCCAGGCCGGGGAGTCCTCGTCGGCGTGCCGGCCGACCCGCTGCTCCTCGTCGGACTCGGTGCCCTCCTGCCCGGGCTCCTTGGACTCGGTCGAGCCCTTCTGCACGAGCCAGACGGTCGCGAAGATGAAGAGGAAGAACTGCAGGTACTCCGACTGCCAGTTCTCCATCACGTCGACCATGAACGACGACGACGTCACGTAGTCGAGGAGGCCGACCGGCTCCCGGCCGTTCGCGACCTGCTGGGCGTTGAAGTCCGCCGTCCCGGAGACCGCCTGCCCCACCAGGGTGACGAGGAACAGCCCGCCGAAGGCGAGGCTGAGCGCGTTGTTGCGCAGGAATCCGTAGCTGGGCTCCCTGACCGTCATCGCCCGGTCGCCCCCAGCACGAAGGCGTAGGCGATGCCCAGCACGATGACGACCAGGTAGGCCACGAAGACCCCCCGCACACCGTTCACGGTCCCTCCACCTCGCAGTCGTAGGGGGCCTCGCCGCGCGGCTCGCAGCCGGCCGCGGTGACCCGCCACCCCTCGTCGGTCTCGGTCAGGAAGACCGTCTCGTCGCCGAGCCGGACCTGCGCGTCGCCGCCCCAGACCTCGACGGCGGTCACCGTCCCGCCGGGCAGCGGCACGTCGCTGATCGCCTCGGCGCAGGGCGCCGACTCCGCCGACTCGAACGTCGCCAGCGTCGCCGGGGCCAGCAGGTCGCAGCGGGCCTGCGGATCGCCGGCCGGGTCCTCGAACGCGGTCGCCACCGCGCGCACGTCGGGCTCGGCCGCGCTCGAGCAGCCGGCCAGCAGGGCCAGGGCACCCGCCCCGGCGAGAAGAGCGGAACTCCGGTGCACCACTCCTCCTCCAGCAGCAGTCGGCCCGGCCGTCGCCTCGACCGGTACGCGCGTCCGCTACCCGGGGTTGCTCGGCGGCCAAACGATCATCACCCGGCCGGGCGACGGGCCCCGGCTACCGTGGTCGCCGTGGCGCGGGTGGCGGTCGTCGGCGCCGGGCTCGGTGGGCTCGCCGCCGCCGCCCGGCTGGCCGCGCTCGGCCACGCGGTGACCGTGCTGGAGCAGGCGGCGGAGGTGGGCGGCAAGCTCGGCTGGTACGCCCGCGACGGCCACGGCTTCGACACCGGCCCCAGCCTGGTGACGCTGCCGCACCTCTACCGCGACCTGTTCGCCGCGACCGGCGCGCCGCTGGACGACGTCCTCGACCTGGTGCCGCTGGACCCGTCGGCGGAGCTCCGCTTCGCCGACGGCACGCGGCTGACCGTGCCCGGCCGCGCGGCCGCGGTGCCGGGCGCGCTGGACGCCGCGCTGGGCGACGGCGCCGGCGTCCAGTGGACGGCGCTGATGCGGCGGGCCGAGGCGATGTGGCGGGTGTCGGAGCAGCCGTTCCTGCGCTCCCCGCTGGCCGGCGCGGCGACGCTGGCCCGGCTGGCCCGCCGGCCGGCCGACGTCGCCACCGTGGCGCCGTGGGAGACGCTGCGCGGGCTCGGGGCGCGCTACCTGCGGCACCCCCACCTGCGCACGGTGCTCGACCGCTACGCCACCTACTCGGGCTCCGACCCGCGGCGGGCGCCGGCGGTGCTGGCCACCGTCGCCTACGCGGAGCAGCGGTTCGGGTCCTGGTACGTGCGCGGGGGGCTGCGGCGGCTCGGGCTGGCCGTCGCCGAGCGGGCGGTCGAGCGGGGGGCGGTCGTGCGGACGTCGTCGCCGGTGGCGTCGGTGGTGGTCGAGGGCGGCCGGGCGCGCGGGGTGCGGCTGGCCGACGGCGAGGTGGTCGCCGCCGACGTCGTCGTCTCGGCCGGTGACGCGACCGCGCTCTACCGCGACCTGCTGCCCGCCGACCGGCGGACGCGGCCCGTGCGCGCGGGGCTGGCCCGGGCCACGCCGTCGCTGTCGGGGTTCGTGCTGCTGCTGGCGCTGCGCGGGCGCACGCCCGGCCTGGCGCACCACACCGTGCTCTTCCCCGAGGACTACGACGCCGAGTTCGACGCCGTCTTCGGGGTGGGCGGCGGTCCCCGGCCGGTGCCCGACCCGACGGTGTACGTCAGCGCGCCCGACGACCCGGCCACCCGGCCGCACGACGCCGCCGAGTCGTGGTTCGTGCTGGTCAACGCTGCCCGCCACGACCCGGCGGCCGGCGTGGACTGGACCGCGCCCGGCCTCGCCGACGCCTACGCGGCGCGGGTGCTGGAGGTGATGGCCCGCCGCGGGCTGGACGTGCGGGACCGGCTGCAGTGGTGCGTCGTGCGCACGCCGGCCGACCTGGAGCGCGACACCGGCAGCGTCGGCGGCTCGATCTACGGGACGTCGAGCAACGGTGCGCGGGCGGCCTTCCTGCGCCCGGCCAACGCCTCCCCCGTGCCGGGGCTGTTCCTCGTGGGCGGGTCGGCGCACCCCGGCGGTGGGCTGCCGCTGGTGGCGCTCTCGGCCGAGATCGTGGCGGGGCTGGTGGGCCCCGCCTGACGGCGGCCGGCCGCTCAGCGCGGCTCGGCGGGGCTCCCCGGCCCGGAGGACCCGTCGTCGTCCTCCACCGGCGGCCGCGACTCGCGCAGCTCCCGCCCGTGCCGGCCGACCGGTCCGCGGTCGAGCCAGACGAGGCCCCCCAGGGTGCCCGCCAGCAGGAGCAGGCCGAGGACCACCGCGCCGACCAGGTCGAGGGTCTCCACGACGGCAGCGTCCCCCCGCGCCGGCCGGCGCGGAAGCACCCGGTCCGGCCCCGAGCCGACGGGGCTCGTCACCCGCGAGAGTGGGACGGCCGTCACGCAATGCCATCGACGCGAGCACGAGGCGTGGCGACGCCACGGGACGGTCACCCGCCTGCGGGAGATCCTGGCCGAAGGTCCCTGGTCGCACAGCACAACCACATGTGCTATTGGCTCGATTCTCGCGCTACGTCACGACGCCATGTCACGAGCACGACCACGGGGAGACGCCATGCCGCCGGGCCTGATCACCAACGACCGGACCCTGGAGGGGGCGCGGGTCCTGGTGGTGGACGACCACCGGACCTTCGCCGAACTGCTCATCGGTGCGCTCGAGTCGGCCGGCATGCAGCCGGTGGGCACGGCCCACTCCGCCGCGCAGGCGGTGGCGATGGCCGAGCAGCTGCGCCCCGACGTGATCGTCATGGACATCGAGATGCCGCACCAGGACGGGCTGGCCGCCACCCGGCGGATCCGCGACGTGTGCCCCGACGCGGTCGTCGCCGTGGTCACCGCGCACCGCGACCCCGAGTGGGTCATGCGGGCGGCGCAGGCCGGCGCCTCGGCGTTCGTCCCCAAGGACGGGTCGCTGACGGAGATGCTCGACGTGCTGCGCAACGTCCAGTCCGGTCAGATGATCGTCGCGCCGTCGGCGTTCGGCACCGGCCGGCAGTCCTCCCCGCCGTCCTCGCAGAGCCGGCAGGTGCCGCAGCTGACCCGCCGGGAGCAGGAGGTGCTGCAGTACCTGGGCCAGGGGATGCAGGTCAAGGGCATCGCCCGCGTCCTCGGCATCACGCTGGAGACCTGCCGCGGCTACGTGAAGTCGCTGCACGCCAAGCTCGACGCGCGGTCCCAGCTGGAGGCGGTGGTCAAGGCCCAGCGCCTCGGTCTGCTGGACTCCCGGGACGCCGGCTGACCACCGCGCCACCGAGGAAGCGCCCGGCGCCGGCCGCACGAGCGCTGCCCGCCGGGCAGGGTCCCCGCCCACGCCGGGCCGGCACCCGCCGGGAGCTCCTGGCGTTCCTCGCCATCCCGCTCGTCGTCCTCGCCGCGATCTCGGTGGGGACCGTGCTGGTCAGCGAGCGCGTGGCCCGCGCCGACGCGCTGGCGGAGGTGGAGCGGGCCGCCGAGCGGCTGGCCCGCTCCGTCGTCCGCCCGCTGCTCGAGGACGCGCTGGCCGCCACCCCGCCGCGGTGGGCCGAGCTGGAGCGCGTCGTGACCGACCGGCTGCAGGACGGCTCGCTGTCGGCGGTGGTCGTCTGGAGCGGCGACGGCGAGGTGCTCTGGGCCGACGACGCGCAGCGGGTCGGCCGGATCGCCGACGGCAACGCCGAGCTGGCCGAGGCCCTCGCCGAGGGCACGACGGTCTCCGACGTCGACGAGCACCCCGAGTCCGGCTACGGCGACGAGGGCGCCGGGCCGAAGCTCGAGGTCTACGTCCCGATCACCGTCCGGGGGGACCCCGTGGCGGTCGAGGTCTACTACGACTTCCTCGGCGTCGAGCGCCAGGCCCGGTTGCTCCGCGGCGGGATCATCCCGCTGGCCGTCGGCGCGCTCGTCGTCCTGCAGCTGGTGCAGCTGCCGATCGCCCTGTCCTGGGCCCGCCGGCTGCGCCGGGAGGAGGCGGAGCGGGCCGGGCTCATGCAGCGCAGCCTCACCGCCTCCGAGCGGGAGCGCCGGGACATCGCGGCCGACGTCCACGACGGGCCCGTCCAGGACCTCGCCGGCGTGGGCTACGCGCTGACCGCGCTGCGCGACTCGCTGCCGCCGGACCGGCTCCCGGCGGTCGACCGGGTGATCGGCGCCGTGCGCAACGCCGTGGCGTCGCTGCGGCGGCTGATGATCGAGATCTACCCGCCCGACCTGAGCGGGCCGGGCCTGCCCGTCGCCGTGGAGGACCTGGCCGAGCCGCTCCGCGACCGCGGCGTGACCGTCGACGTGACGGCCGGGCCGCTGCCGGACATGCCGCCGGCGGTGGTGGCGGTCCTCTACCGCTCGGCCCGCGAGGCCCTGTCGAACGTGGCCCACCACTCCGGTGCCGGGCGGGTCCACGTCGCGCTGCTGCAGCTCGGCGACGGCCGGGTGCGGCTCGAGGTCTCCGACGACGGCGCCGGCTTCCCGAGCCTCGGCCCCGACGTCACCCCCGAGGGCCACCTCGGCCTGCGCCTCCTGCGCGACCGGGTCGCCGGCGTGGGCGGCGAGGTGGAGCTGGCCAACCTCCCCGACGGCGGGGCCGTGGTGTGCGTGACGGTGCCCGTCGAGGACGCACCGTGACGACGCCCCCGCGCGCGGGCGGCGTCCCCCCAGGATGCGGGAGCCCCCCGCACCCCAGGAAGCGGCTGGGAACGGCGCCGGCGCCGCGGCACAGTGGGTGCACCCCACCAGACGTCGCGAGCGAGGAGTCCTGATGGACACGGCAGGTGCCCGCCGCCGTGCCCGGTCGGGCGCTCCTGCCGGAGCCCCGGGCCCGGCGGCCGTCCCCCCCGTGCGGCCGCCGGGTCCGGTCCGGCGTCGGGCCCGGCGCCGGGCGGTCGACGCCCTGCTGGTCGTCCTGCTGCTGGCGGTCGTCGGCTCGGTCACCGGCGTCCTGCCCTTCCAGGTCGAGAGGGTGGCCTCCGACAGCATGACGCCGACGATCGGCCCGGGCGACCTGCTGCTGGTGCAGCACTGGGGCGGCTCCCCCGGCCGCCGGGACGTCGTCGTCGTGCCCGACCCCACCTCCGGGGAGACGCTGGTGAAGCGGGTGGTCGCCGTCGGGGGCGACACGGTCGGCATCGAGGACGGCGTGCTGGTCGTCGACGGGACCCCGGTCTGCGAGGCCGCGATCGACCCCGCGCTGATGGACGGCGTGTTCTTCGGGCCCGTGGAGGTGCCGGAAGGGCAGCTGTTCCTGCTCGGCGACAACCGCGACGCCTCGGTCGACTCCCGGCACTTCGGCCCGGTCCCCGAGGCCGACGTGGAGGGCCTGGTGCAGGGGCGGGTCTGGCCGTCGCCGGGCCCGCTGGCCGACGAGCGCTGCTGACGGTCAGCCGCGGGCCGCGCCGTAGCCCAGCAGCGCCGCGAGGCCGAGCGCGCTGCGAGCCGCGTACGGCATCCGCCACAGCCCTCCGTGCACCGCGTCGTGCGCCTCGTCCTGCCAGGGGTGCTCGTGCGCCGGGCCGCCCCCCGTGTGCAGGTCGTGCACCAGCAGCGCGGCCATGAGCACGTTGGACGTCGCCGGCTCGAAGACCTCGACCCCGAACCGGTGCGCCCCGGCGTAGGCCGCCGCGAGGGCGCGGTTCTTCACCACCGAGCGCGTCCGGGTGGGGGGCGCGACGTTCACCGACACCGTCGCGCCGGCCGCCCGCGCGGTCGTGGCCCGCCACCGCTGCAGCCGCTTGGCCAGCGCGTAGTTCGGCCCCTGCTGCGCCACCAGCACGTCGCTGATCCCCGGGTCGGCGCCCGGCACGTACGCCCGGCGCAGCAACCGGCCCGCCGACAGCGTGCGCAGCGGCCGGGACACCAGCTTCGCCCGGGCCGAGCGGCCGTCGTAGGCGCGCACCGAGTGCGCCACCGCCTCCCCGGGGACGGCGAACACGTCGGTGGGCGTCGCGAGGAAGGCCAGCGCGGTCGTCGGGCGGGCCTCCTGCAGGCGCAGGGTCAGCGCGTCCACCGCCACCGACACCCGCACGTTGGCCGCGCCGTCGGCGTAGACGTAGTTGCCCAGCACCGGCGTGCCCGGCAGGCCGGCCAGCCAGTCGCCCACCGCCGGCACCTCGGTGACGAGGTCGGCGCCGGCGTGCCCGGCCACCTGGCGGTCGTCGGGGTCGCCGCCGGAGGTGACCGGCAGCAGCAGCGTGCCGGCGTTGCGGCGCGCGGTCTCGACCACCCGCTGCCACAGCGCCGGCCGCGGCAGGTCGACGCCGGCCACCCGCGCGCCCCACCGCAGCAGCGACGGCAGGGGGCCCATCTCCGCCCCCGCGCCCAGCACGACCACGGTGTGGTCGGGCAGCCGGAGCCACTCCGGGTTCGCCAGCACCGTGTGCACGGCGTCGGCCGCCGACGGCTCCAGCACCCCGCAGGCGGTCCAGGTGTCGAGCCGGCGACGCAGGTCGTCCCCGCGCAGCCGGGTGCCGGCGTAGGGCAGCGAGAACTCCTCCTCGCGGGCCCCGGTGCCGTGCACCTCCACGGTGTCGAGCGACCGCGGGGAGGGCGCGGCCGCCCAGCGGTCCAGGCCGGTCTCCTCGCCGTCGGGGAGCACGACGCGCATGCGCTCGTGCAGCGAGGAGAGGCCGGCCGCGGCGATCGACCGCGCCGCGTCGCCGGAGGCCAGCCCCGCCTCGACCAGCCGGCGGAAGTGCACCAGGTAGCCGGTCCGCCAGTTGGTCTCCTGCTCCGCGGCCAGGGCACCGGCCGGGTCGACCGGCCGCAGCGCGTCGGCGACCACCGCCCGCCCCAGCGCCGCCGTGCTCCGCCGTCCGTCCGGCCCGGCCGGGAAGACGACCCCGGTCTCCTCGCTCACCGCACTCCCTCTCCGTGGCGTCCCTCACCCGCGGCGAACCGGGCCGCACCCGGCAGCGCGTCCACGGCGAGGGAGACCAGCCCGTGGCGGAACTCGTTGGCCAGCGCCGCTGCCTCGTCGAGGCCCTCCTGCTCGAGCAGCGAGGCGCGGTCCCCGCGCAGGCAGGTCTGCGGGAACGCGGCGAGCTGCCGGGCCAGCCCCTGAGCGGCGGTCAGCGCCTCCCCCGCCGGGACGACGCGGTGGGCCAGCCCGATCGCCAGCGCCTCCGCCGCGTCGACCGGGCGGCCGGTGAGCACCAGGTCCATCGCCCGGCTCGCGCCGATCAGCCGGGGCAGGCGCACGGTGCCGCCGTCGACCAGCGGCACGCCCCACCGCCGGCAGTAGACCCCGAAGACCGCCGTCTCGTCGGCGACCCGCAGGTCGCACCACAGCGCGAGCTCCAGCCCGCCGGCGACGGCGTGCCCGGCGATCGCCGCGATCACCGGCTTCGACAGCCGCAGCCGGGTGGGGCCCATCGGCCCGTCGCCGTCGGGCTCGGCGCGGTTGCCGGTGGGCGTGCCGAGCGCGCGCAGGTCGGCGCCGGCGCAGAACGTGCCGCCCTCGCCGTGCAGGACCGCGACCGCGGCCTCGTCATCGGCGTCGAACGCGCGGAACGCCTCGGCCAGGGCGGTGGCCGTGGGTCCGTCGACGGCGTTGCGGGCGTGGGGCCGCGACAGCCGCACGGTGGTGACCGGACCGGCGCGATCGACGCGGACCGCGCCGGTCATCCGGCCGGCGCCCCGGCCTCGAGCCAGCGCAGCAGGGTGCGCACCCCGTACCCGGTGCCGCCCTTGACGATCTCGCCGTCGTCGGAGCCGGACCGCGCGGCGCCGGCCACGTCCAGGTGCGCCCACGGCAGGTCGCCGGCGAACGGCCGCAGGAACAGCGCCGCCGTGCTGCTGCCGGGGTTGCCGGGCGCGTTGTTGGCGTCGGCGACCGCGCTCTCCAGCAGGTCGACGTGCTCCTCCGGCAGCGGCATGCGCCACATCGCCTCGCCGGCGTGGGCGCCGGCGGTGGTCAGCGCCCCGGCCAGGGCGTCGGAGGTGGCGAACAGCCCGGCCGTCCGCGCGCCGAGCGCGATCCGGATGGCGCCGGTGAGGGTCGCGACGTCGACCAGGGCCGTGGCGCCGAGCTCGAGGCGGGCGTAGGCCAGCCCGTCGGCGAGCACCATGCGCCCCTCGGCGTCGGTGTTGAGCACCTCCGTCGTGCGCCCGCCGACGTGCCGGACCACGTCGGCCGGCCGGTAGGAGGACCCGGAGACCGCGTTCTCGGCCGCCGGGACGACGGCGGTCACCGCCACCGGCAGCCGCAGCCGGGCGGCGGCGTCGACGGCGGCGAGCACCGCCGCACCGCCGGCCATGTCGGTCTTCATCTCCCGCATGCCGGCGTTGGGCTTGATCGACAGGCCGCCGGTGTCGAAGGTGATGCCCTTGCCCACCAGCACCGGGTGCGCCGGCGGTGCCCCCTGCGGGCGGTAGGACGCGACGACGACGCAGGGCGGCGTGGCCGAGCCGCCGCCGACCGCGAGCACCCCGCCGAAGCCGCCGGCGCGCAGGTCGTCGGCACCGAGCACGTGCACGGTGACGTCGTCCAAGCCGGCGAGCCGCTCCCCCGCCTCGGCGGCGAGCCAGGCCGGGTTCTTCGTGTTGCTCGGGGTGTTCACCAGGTCGCGCGCCCAGGCGACGGCCTCGGCGCCCACCTGCCCGGCGCGGGCGGCGGTGACGACGGCGGGGTCGTCGGCGTCGGTGGCCACCAGGACCACCTCCGGCAGCCGCCGCGGGTGCGGCTTCGACGTCTCGCGGAAGCGGTAGCTCGCCAGCAGCACCGCCTCGACGGCGGCGCGCACCTCGTCGGCGCCGGCCGGCGCGACGGTCGTGTCGAGCGGCAGCACCAACCGGCGGGCGCCGTGCTCGGCGAGGGTCTGCGCGCGGCGGACCGCGGCGGCGGCGTAGCCGCGCACGTCGGGCAGCGTGGCGTCGCCGACGCCGACCGCGACCACGGTGCGCGGACGCCGGCCGGGGACCGGCAGGTCGGTGACGCCGCCGGGCTTGCCGCCGTTGCCGGTGTCGCCCAGGGCGCCGGCCAGGAGACCGCGGTCGACCTCGGCGGGCAGCCAGGCCGGCAGCGCGCCGCGCGCCCCGACCGGCACGGCGAGCACGTCGTCCTCGTCGAGGGCGGGCAGGGTGGTCAGGACCTCGACCCGCGGCAACGGCGCGGCCCCGGTCGCCGGCGTGCTGCCGGTGGCCGGGGCCGTGTCGTCCTGCGCGGGGCTGCCCGGGGGCAGGCTCGCGGAGGCGGTCAGCTGGTCGCGCCCTTCAGGGCCTCGGACAGCGCCTGCGCCTCGTCCGGCGACAGCTCGACGACCAGGCGACCGCCGCCTTCGAGCGGTACGCGCATGACCAGCCCACGGCCCTCCTTGGTGACCTCGAGGGGACCCTCACCCGTGCGCGGCTTCATGGCCGCCATGCGTGCCTCCTTCGCCGGCCGTCCGCGTCCCGTCCTGGGTGCGCGGGCGGCGTCCGTCGCTGCAGTGCTCCGGGTCAATGATCCCGTATCGGGCGCTTCCGTCCAACACGAGCCCCCTCACGGCGTCGCCCGGAAGCAGGAGGCCACGTGGTCGTCGACCATGCCGGTGGCCTGCATGAGCGCGTAGGCGGTCGTCGGCCCGACGAAGACGAAGCCCCGCCGCTTGAGCTCCTTGGCCATCGCCGTCGACTCGGGGCTGGTGGCCGGGACGTCGGCCAGGGTGGCCGGGCGCGGGCGGGAACGGTCCGGGGCGAAGGACCACAGCAGCGCGTCGAGCCCCTCCGGCAGGTCCCGGGCGGCGCGGGCGTTGCGCACGGCGGCGGTGATCTTGGCGCGGTTGCGGACGATGCCGGCGTCGGCCATCAGCCGGGCCTCGTCCTCCTCGGTGAACCCCGCCACCGCCTCGATCGAGAAGCCGGCGAAGGCGGCGCGGAACGCCGGGCGCTTGCGCAGGATCGTGATCCACGACAGGCCCGACTGGAACGCCTCCAGGCACAGCCGCTCGAACAGGGCGTCGTCGCCGTGCAGCGGCGTCCCCCACTCCTCGTCGTGGTAGGCCACGTAGTCGGGGGTGCTGGTCGCCCAGGCGCAGCGGGCTCGTCCGTCGTCCACGGCGGGCACGCTAGCCAGGGGGTCCGACGGGCTCAGCGCACCGCCGCCTCCACCGGCTCCTCGGCCGGCTGCGGCGCGTTGCGGCGGGTGGCCAGCACGCAGCCGACGAGCACCAGCGGCAGGCCGAGGGCGATGCCGAGGGTGAACGGCTCGCCGAGCAGCAGCACGCCGAGCACGACCGCCACCGCCGGGTTGACGAACGTGATGACCAGCGCGCGCTGCGGGCCGACCTCGCGGATGAGGGCGAAGAACACGGCCAGCGCCAGCGCCGTGCAGACGACGCCCAGCGCCACCACCGACAGCAGGGCGGCGGGCGGGGCGGCGACGGCGTCGTCCAGCTGCGGCACGGCGAACGGCGCGTAGACCGCCGCCGTGACGGTGAGCGCGATCGCGCTGGCCGCGACGCCGGGCACCTCGGGCAGCTTGCGGCTGACGATCATCGGCGCGACCGCGTAGAAGACGACGACGAAGGCGACGGCGACGATCGGCAGGAGGTGCGCGCCGGCGACGTCCAGGCCGAGCAGCGCGACGATGCCGACCACGCCGATGCCCATGCCGAGCAGGCGGACCGGGGTCAGCCGGTCCTCGTCACCGGCGACCCGGGCGGCGACCGCGGCGACGAAGGGGACGGTGGCGATCAGCAGCCCGGTGAGCGAGCTGGTCAGCGTCTGCTCGGCGTAGGACAGCAGCAGCCACGGCGCGGTCATCTCCAGCGCGGTGAAGGCCAGCAGCGGCCGCCAGTGCCGCAGCGCCGGCCGCACCCAGCCCTTCGCCAGCGCCCAGGGCAGCAGGAGGGCGGCGCCGACGACGCACCGGCCGAACACCACCATCACCGGCGAGAGGTCCTCCACGGCCACCTTGATCAGCAGGTACGGCACGCCCCAGACGAGCGACATCGCGACGAACAGGACCCAGCCACGGCGACTCACCGGGCGATCCTCCCAGCCGGGGGCGCGGGTCCACGTTGCGCTCCCCTGCCGGAAACCGCTGGGATCGTGCCGTGGACGCCGCGCAGCGCTTCGCCGCCCTCGTGGAGGCCCTGGCCACCCGGCCGGGCGTCGGGCCGCCGGGCTCGAGCGCGCGGCGGGGGTTCGGCTCGGCCGCGCTCACCGTGCACGGCTCGATCTTCGCGATGGTGGTGGGCGGCGCGGTGGTGCTGAAGCTGCCGCGGCACCGCGTGGAGGGCCTGGTCGCCGCCGGCACCGGGCTGCCCTTCGCCGCGGCCAACGGCACCCCGATGCGCGAGTGGGTGGCCCTCGACCACGGGACGCCGGAGTCCGACCTGGCCCTGGCGGAGGAGGCGCTGGCGTTCGTGGGGTCGCGCGCCCGCCCGTAGGCTGGACCGACGTGGACTGGTCCGCGTACGCCTCCTTCGTCGTCCTGGCCACGGTGCTGGTGCTGGTGCCCGGCGCCGACTTCACCGTCGTCGTCCGCAACGCGCTGGTCGGCGGCCGGTGGCGGGGGTGGTGGTGCGCGGCGGGCGTGGCCGGCTCGAACGTCGTCCAGGGCGCGGCCGCGGCGGCCGGGCTGGCGGCGCTGATCGTGGCGGTCGAGCCGCTGTTCCAGGCGATCCGCTGGGCGGGCATCGCCTACCTGCTCTGGCTCGCCGTCCAGGCGCTGCGCTCGGCGGTGCGTGGTGAGTACCCCGACTCCCCCGACGAGCGACCCGCGTCGGGCGTCGCGCTGGCCGGCTGGCGGCAGGGGTTCCTCTCCAACATCACCAACCCGAAGGTGCTGGTCTTCTACCTGGCGGTGCTGCCCCAGTTCCTCGGGCCCGACGCCCCGGTGTGGACGCTGCTGCTCTACGCGGTCACGCACGCCGCGCTCAGCCTGGCCTGGCTGGTCGTGCTCGTGGCCGGCATCGCGCGGGCCCGGCGCTGGCTGGCCCGTCGGCGGGTGCGCCGGTCGCTGGACGCCGCGACCGGCGTCGCCCTGCTCGGCTTCGGCGCCCGCCTCGCCACCGAGTGACCGGAGTGCCACGGGCGCACCTTCCGCGCCGTGGCACTCCACTCACTCCGGGCGGCTGAAGAGCCAGGCGGCCACCGCCAGCAGCAGCCCGCCGGTGCCGGCCACGATCACGACGTCGAGCCAGACCGGGACCGTCCACGACCCCCAGTGCAGCGCGACCGCGGCGTCCTCGGCGCCGTCGACGGCGCCCAGCACCACGCGGCGCACCGCGTCCACGCCGTAGGTGACCGGGTTGACCAGCGCGAGCACGTGCAGCCAGGCCGGCAGCGCGCCGCTGACCGGGAAGAACGCCCCCGACAGGAACATCAGCGGCGCGAGCAGCAGCTGCACCCGCGGCATGATCGTCTGGATCTGGTCGACCCGGACGGCGAGCACCAGCCCCAGCGACGTGATGGTGAACGCCACGACGAACAGCAGCAGCACCGTGGCCACCATCATCAGCGGCGCGTACGGGACGCCCACGAGTGGGGCCAGCGCGAGCAGCACGAGCGCCTGCAGCGTGGCCACGGTGGCGCCGCCGAGCGCCTTGCCCAGCACGATGCTGGTGCGGCTCACCGGCGCCACCAGCATCTCGCGGAGGAAGCCCAGCTCGCGGTCCCAGACGATGGAGATCGCCGAGAACACGGCCGTGAACATCACCGAGGTGGCCAGCACTCCCGGGAAGAGGAACGTCGAGTAGTCGGCGCCGCCGAACCCGCGGGCGCCGAGCGAGGCGCCCAGCCCCTGGCCGAGCACGAACAGGAACAGCAGCGGCTGGGCGAAGGAGGAGAGGATGCGCCCGCGGTCGGTGCGGAAGCGCAGCAGGTCGCGGTACCAGACCACCTTCACCGCGCGCAGCTCGTGCCGCAGCCCGCGGGCGGCGACCCGGACCGGTGCGATCGTCGTCGTCATCGCCGTCCTCCCATGGCGCGGGCCATCCAGTGCGGGCCGGCGGCGGCCTGGCGGTCGGCCATCCGCGCGCCGGTGTAGGCGAGGAACACGTCGTCGAGCGTGGGCCGCGAGACGCTCACCGACCGCACGGTCAGGCCGAGCTCGAACAGCCGAGGCACGAACTCCTCGCCGTCGGGGGTGAGGACGACGAGCGCGCCGCCCTCCCGCGCGGTCTCGACGCCGAGCCGCTCCCGGACCAGCGCCTCGGCGGCGTCGTCGTCGGTGGTGGTCAGGCGCACCCGGTCGTGGCCGACGCTGGCCTTGAGCGCCGACGGGGTGTCCAGCGCGCCGATCTTCCCGGCGTCGACGATGGCGATGCGGTCGCAGCGCTCGGCCTCGTCCATGTAGTGCGTGGTGAGGAAGACGGTGATGTCCTCCTCCGCCCGCAGCTGGTCGACGTAGCGCCACAGCGTCGCGCGCGACTCGGGGTCCAGGCCGATCGTCGGCTCGTCGAGGAAGAGCACGCGCGGCGAGTGCAGCAGCCCGCGGGCGATCTCCAGCCGGCGCTTCATGCCGCCGGAGAAGGTGCGCACCTTCGAGCCGCGCCGGTCGCTCAGGCCGACCATCTCGAGCACCGTGTCGATCCGCGGCCCGACCGCGGCCTTGGGCATCCCGTAGATGTCGGCGTGGAAGCGGAGGTTCTGCTCGGCGGTGAGGTGGTCGTCCAGCGTCGTCTCCTGGAAGACCAGGCCGATGTGCCGGCGCACGTCGTCGCGCTCCCGGACGACGTCGAAGCCCGCCACCCGGGCGCTGCCGGCGGTGGGCCGCAGCAGGGTGCAGAGGATCTTGATGGTGGTGGACTTGCCGGCGCCGTTCGGGCCGAGGAAGCCGAACACCTCGCCGGCGCGGACGGCCAGGTCGATGCCGCGGACCGCCTCCACCTCGTCGTAGGTCTTGACCAGGCCGCTCGCCTCCACGGCCGGCGGCCGGTCCACGACGGCCTCCCCCGACGGGATCCCTAACGCTGTTAGAGCCACTCCCGCAGCGTCCTCTAACACCGTTAGAGTGTCAACCGTGCCGCTGTCCCGGAAGGACGTCGTCCGCGCCGCCGTCGAGGTGCTGGACGAGGAGGGGCTGCCCGGGCTCACCCTGCGCGCGGTGGCCGCTCGGCTCGGGGTGAGCGCCCCGACGCTGTACTGGCACGTCAGGGACAAGCGGCACCTGCTCGACCTGGTCGCCGAGCAGGTGCTGGCCGAGGTGCCGGAGAGCACGCGCGCGCCGCGCGAGGGCGAGTCGATCTGGGAGTGGCTGGCCGAGAGCACCCGGCTGCGGCGGGCGCTGCTGCTCGCCCACCGCGACAGCGTGCAGGTGGTCGCCGGCAACCGGCCCACCGACGAGGCCCTGCCGGGCATCGAGAGCACGCTGCGGGTGCTGGTGGCGGCCGGTCTCGAGCCGGCCGAGGCGGTGCGCGTGCTGACCGCGCTCGGCTCGTACCTGCTCGGGGACGCGCTCGAGACGCAGGCGGCCCGGGACCGGCCGGCCGAGGACCCGCCGGAGGGCGATCCCGCCCGGTTCCCGCTGCTCGACGCGGCCACCCGCTCGGTCGGCGACGACGACGAGCGGTTCGAGGAGGGGCTGGCGCTGATGCTCGACGGCCTGCGCGCCCGTCTCGAGCGGCGGAGCGCATCAACCAGGGTTGACGGCGCCGCGCCATCAACCTAGGTTGATGGGCGTGGTCGATCCGGACGCGCTGCCGGGGCCCGAGGACCCCGAGACCGCGCTGGCCGCGGTGGTCGCCCTGCGGCGGCTGGCCGGCCGGCTCGAGTCGGCGGCGGTGGCCGAGGCGATCGCCCAGGGCTGGACGTGGGCCCAGGTGGGCGAGGCGCTCGGCATCAGCGCCCAGGCCGCCCACAAGAAGTTCGCTGCCGAGGTCCGCGCGCGCCGCGGCCGATGACCGGGAGGTCGACCGTTGGGACTCGTCGACGCCGTGCGGGACGTGCGCACGATCAAGCACCTGCTCACCCGGGCCGAGGCCGAGGCGCGCGCCGCCGGCGAGGAGCTGCCCGGCCCCGAGCACCTGCTCCTGGCGGCCGCGGCGCTGCCCGACGGCACCGCCGTCCGGGCGCTGCGGCAGGTGGGCACCGATCCGGAGCGGCTGCGCGCCGCCGTGGAGCAGGCGCACCGGCACGCGCTGGCCGCGGTGGGCGTCGACGCCGCTCCCCCGGCCGACGCCGACGGGCTGCGGGCGCCGGCGACGGGCGCGTTCCGCTCCACGCCGCAGGCGCAGCAGGTCTTCCAGGAGGCGGTCCGCCTGTCGAAGTCGGCGCGGCCGGCGCGGCTGCGCGGCGCGCACGTCGTCGCGGCGGTGTGCGACCTCGAGCGCGGCACCGCCGCCCGGGCGCTCACCGCGCTGGGCGTCGACCGCGCCGCGCTGCGGGCCGCGGCCCGCGCCGAGGCGGGCCTGGCCTGACCCGGCCGGCCCGGGCCCGCCGCGATCACGGAGTCCGGGACGCGACACGCCGCCGTCGGACGGCGCGCCGCTCCCCGGAGTCCGTGATCGTCGCGGGCGGGCCCGATCAGCCGGGGTGGGTGCGGGCGAGCTCGGCGAACCGGCGCAGCGACGCCCGGTACCCGGCGCGGACGACGGGTGCGACCAGCGGCCAGCCGAGCCGGCCCAGCACCCCGAGGGGCAGGTCGACCCGCTCCGACCACACGAACGTCGAGCGCTCGCCGCGCGCGTGCACCTCGAACGTGCCGGGCCCGCGCACCACCCGGCCGGTGTGCAGCACGTCGACCCGGGTCGGCGGCTCCCAGCGGGTGATCTCGAACGTGTCCACGACGCCGACCCGCCGGCCGCCCGGGAGCCGCGGGCCGGTCACCGCGATCAGCCGCCCGCCGACGCCCTGCGCCGGCCCGACCACCGGGCGGACGTCGGTGGCGAGCATCCACTCGCCCTGCCGCACCCAGTCGGTCAGCGCCGCCCACACCCGCTCGGGCGGCGCCTCGACGTCGATGCTCTCCACCAGCTCAGGCACCGGCGTGCTCCTGGTCGTCGCCGCCGTCCGGGGGATGCTCGCCGTCGTCGTCCCGCTCCGCGAGGCGCGCGCGCAGCGCGGCGATCTCGGCGTCGCGCTCGTCGAGGGCCTGCGCGAACTGGTCGAGCAGCCAGTCCACCTCGGTCATCCGGTAGCCCCGGAACGCGACCGAGATGCGCAGCGCGCGGACGTCGTCGCCGGCCACCGGCCGGTCGTCGGGCAGCTCGACCGGCGAGCGGTCCAGCTCGGCCGGCGGCTGGGTCTCCCCGCGGCCGAGCAGCACCGACCCGCCGAGGAACAGCAGGCCGCCGACCAGCAGCACCCCGACGACGAAGAGGACGAACGAGACCACGTCAGCCCTCGACGGGCCCGCCCGCCGGCGTCTGGTCGACGCGCGGCCGGTCGTGGCGCACCGGCGCGCGCATGCCGCCGCCGTTGTCGCCGGCCGCCGCGCGCGCGGCCTCGGCCTCCTGGATCACCCGGACGACCTCCTCGACGTCGTCGGTGACGTGCAGCAGCTCGACGTCGCCGGGGCTGATCGTGCCCGCCTCGACGAGCGTGGTGCGCACCCAGTCGACCAGCCCGGACCAGTACTCGGAGCCGTAGAGGATCACCGGGAAGCGGGTGACCTTACGGGTCTGCACGAGGGTGAGCGCCTCGAACAATTCGTCGAGCGTGCCGAAGCCGCCGGGCAGGATCACGAAGGCCTGCGCGTACTTGACGAACATGGTCTTGCGCACGAAGAAGTAGCGGAACGAGATGCCGAGGTCGACCCACTCGTTGAGCTCCTGCTCGAACGGCAGCTCGATGCCCAGGCCGACCGAGAGCCCGCCCGACTCGGAGGCGCCGCGGTTGGCCGCCTCCATCGCGCCGGGGCCGCCCCCGGTGATGACCGCGTAGCCGGCCCGCACCAGGGCGGCGCCCAGCTCCACGCCGGCCGCGTAGTGCGGGTGGTCGCGGGGGGTGCGCGCGCTGCCGAAGACGCTGACCGCGCGCGGCAGCTCGGCGAGCAGGCCGAAGCCCTCGACGAACTCGCTCTGGATCCTGAGGACCCGCCAGGGATCGGTGTGCACCCAGTCGGTCGGGCCGCGCCGGTCGAGCAGCCGCTGGTCGGTCGTGGTGCCCTGGTAGGCGGGGTCGGGCTCGCCGCCGCGCAGCACGATCGGGCCGCGGTGGCGGGTGGGCCGGGCACGCCGGCCGTTCTCGGACGGTTGGCTCACGTGGTGCTCCCGGAGAGGTAGGCGGTCAGGGCGTCCTCGGCGGGCTGGAGCGCGTCGACGCGGACGTGCTCCTCCCGGGTGTGGGCGAGCTGCGGGTCGCCGGGGCCGTAGTTGACCGCCGGGATCCCGAAGGCGGCGAACCGGGCGACGTCGGTCCAGCCGAGCTTGGCGCGCGCCGGGCGGCCCACCGCGGCCACGAACGCCGCCGCGGCGGGCTCGGCCAGCCCGGGCAGCGCCCCGCCGGCGTTGTCGACGACCTCCAGGCTGGCCCCCGCGGCCAGCGCGTCGGCGAAGACCTCGCGCACGTGCGCCTCGGCGGCGTCCTCGTCGCGGTCGGGGGCGTAGCGGAAGTTCACGGTGACCCGGCAGACGTCGGGGACGACGTTGCCGGCCACCCCGCCCTCGATCCGGACGGCGTTGAGCCCCTCGCGGTAGGTGCAGCCGTCGATCTCGACCTCGCGGGCCCGGTACGCGGCCAGCGTCGCGAGGACCGGCGCGGCGCCGTGGATCGCGTTCGTCCCCAGCCAGCTGCGGGCGCTGTGCGCGCGCCGGCCGGGCACCTGCAGGACCGCGCGCAGCGTGCCCTGGCAGCCGGCCTCGATCTCCCCGTCGGTGGGCTCCAGCAGCACCGCCAGGTCGCCGTAGAGCCAGCCCCGGCGCTCGCGCGCCACCCGGCCGAGCCCGTTCCTCGCCGACTCGACCTCCTCGTTGTCGTAGAAGACGAACGTGAGGTCGTGCGCCGGCTCGGCGCCGGCGACGCCGAAGCGCGCGGCCAGCCGCAGCATGACCGCGTCGCCGGCCTTCATGTCGGAGGTGCCGCAGCCGTGGAGCAGGCCGTCGGCCAGCCTGCTGGGCAGGTTGTCGGCGATCGGCACGGTGTCGAGGTGCCCGGCGAGGACGACGCGGGTGGGCCGGCCCAGGTTGGTGCGGGCCAGGACGGCATCGCCGACCCGCTCCACCTCCAGGCCGCCGAGGTCGCGCAGCGCCGCCTCGACGGCGTCGGCGAGGACCTGCTCGGTGCCCGACACCGAGGGGATGTCGACGAGCGCGCGGGTGAGCTCCAGGACGTCGGCGGAGAGGTCGAGCTTCGCGTTGGCACCCACGACCGTCGAGCCTACGGGCGCCGCCGGGCTCCGGCCGGAGGAGCACCGGTGCGCCTCGGTAGCGTCGTGCCCCGTGACGAACGTGAGCGCCAGCGGGATCGGCCTGGCCACCGTGACCGACGACGGGACCGTCCTCGACGTCTGGTTCCCCTCGCCCACCGTGGACACCGCGACCGGGCCGACGGGCACGCACCAGATGGGCACCCTCGAGCTCGGCGGCGCGCTCGGACCGGACTACTCCGGGCTGGTCCGCAGCGACCAGGCCCGCGGCGTGCAGGTCATCCCCGTCCGCACCGACATCGAGGACCTCTCGGCGCCGCCGGTCGACACCTACGACGTCTGGCTGCGGCTGCACCTGCTCTCCCACCGGCTGATCCGCCCGCACGGGGCGAACACCGACGGCGTCTTCGGCCTGCTCACCAACGTGGCGTGGACCAGCGCCGGGCCGGTGCTCGCCACGGAGCTGCCGCGCCGGGCGGCGGCGCTGCGGTCCGCCCACGGGCACGTGACCGTCTTCGGCGTCGACAAGTTCCCGCGGATGGTCGACTACGTCGTCCCGACCGGGGTGCGCATCGCCGACGGCGCACGGGTGCGCCTGGGCGCGCACCTGGCCGAGGGGACGACGGTCATGCACGAGGGCTTCGTCAACTACAACGCCGGCACGCTCGGGCCCTCGATGGTGGAGGGCCGGATCAGCGCCGGCGTCGTCGTCGGTCCCGACAGCGACATCGGCGGCGGCGCGTCGATCATGGGCACGCTCAGCGGCGGGGGCAAGCAGGTCGTCTCGATCGGCAGCGGCTGCCTGCTCGGCGCCAACGCCGGCATCGGCATCTCGCTCGGCGACGGCTGCGTCGTCGAGGCCGGCTGCTACGTGACGGCGGGGTCGCGGGTCACGCTGCCCGACGGCTCGGTGGTCAAGGCGCTGGAGCTCTCCGGCCGCGACAACCTGCTCTTCCGCCGCAACAGCGTCAGCGGCGCGCTCGAGGTGCTGCCGCGCGCGGGCAGCTGGGGCCAGCTCAACGCCGCCCTGCACGCCAACTGACTGAGGCCTTCCCCGCGGCGCCCGCCTGCGCCATTGTGGCCATCTTGGTGCGGGCAGGAAGGGGAAGGCCGTGGCCGGGACGCAGACCAAGATCCTGCTGGACGAGTCGCAGCTGCCGACGCAGTGGTACAACGTCGTCCCCGACCTGCCGAGCCCGCCACCGCCGCCGCTGCACCCGGGCACGCTGCAGCCGGTCGGGCCCGACGACCTCGCGCCGCTGTTCCCGGCGGACCTCATCGCCCAGGAGGTCACCGGCGAGCGCTACGTCGACATCCCGGGTGAGGTGCTCGACGTCTACAAGCTGTGGCGGCCCGCGCCGCTGTACCGGGCGCACCGGCTGGAGAAGGCGCTGGGCACCCCGGCCCGGATCTACTACAAGTACGAGGGCGTCTCGCCGGCCGGCTCGCACAAGCCGAACACCGCGGTCCCGCAGGCGTACTACAACGCGAAGGCCGGCGTCCGGAAGCTGACCACCGAGACCGGCGCCGGCCAGTGGGGCACCGCGCTGGCCTTCGCCACCTCGCTGTTCGGCCTGGAGTGCGAGGTCTGGATGGTCGGCGCCTCGTACGACCAGAAGCCGTACCGGCGGATCATGATGCAGACCTACGGCGCGCAGGTGCACCGCTCGCCGTCCGAGCTCACCCAGGCCGGCAAGGCGATCCGCGCCGGCGACCCGGAGCACCCCGGCTCGCTGGGCATCGCGATCAGCGAGGCGGTGGAGGTCGCCGCGCAGGACCCGTCCACCCGGTACGCCCTGGGCAGCGTGCTCAACCACGTGCTGCTGCACCAGACGGTCATCGGCGAGGAGGCGCTGCTGCAGCTGGCCGCGGTCGACGAGCGGCCCGACGTGATCGTCGGCTGCACCGGCGGCGGGTCGAACTTCGGCGGCCTGGTGTTCCCGTTCCTGCGCGAGAAGCTGGCCGGGCGGATGTCGCCGACGATCCGCGCGGTGGAGCCGGCGTCCTGCCCGTCGCTGACCCGCGGCGTGTACGCCTACGACTTCGGCGACGCCAGCGGCATGACGCCGCTGCTGAAGATGCACACCCTCGGGCACCGGTTCGTCCCCGACCCCATCCACGCCGGCGGGCTGCGCTACCACGGCATGTCACCGCTGCTGTCGCACGTCCACGAGCTCGGCCTGATCGAGGCGCTGGCCCTGCCGCAGACCGAGTGCTTCGCCGCCGCGCTGCAGTTCGCCCGGACCGAGGGGATCGTCCCGGCGCCCGAGCCGACGCACGCCCTGGCCGCGTGCATCAGCGAGGCGCTGGCCTGCAAGGAGTCGGGCGAGGAGAAGGTCATCCTCACCGCGCTGTGCGGGCACGGGCACTTCGACCTGGCCGCCTACGACGCCTACCTGTCGGGGCGCATGGTGGACGAGGACGTCCCCGACGAGCGCTTCGCCGGGTCGCTGCGCGAGCTGCCCCAGGTCCCCGTCTGATACCCCCTCCCGGCGTCCCCGCCAGGCGCAGGAGGCTCCGCGCACGGTCCGGGCCCCGGAACCGCGTGCAGAGCCTCCTGCGCCAGTCCTGCCTCAGGTGAGGTGGGCGGGCTCCTGGGCGGGGGCGTCGAGGTGCTCGAGCAGGGCGACGACGAACTCCTGCGGGCGCTCGACGTGCGGCGAGTGGCCGACGTCGGGGAGGACCACCTCGCGGTAGGCGCCCCCGGTGGCCGCGTACCGGTCGAGCACCGCGCGGGTCTGGGTGACCATCGGCTGCGGCGGGAACTCCTCGGCCCCCGGCCAGCCCGGCACGGCGCCGAGCGAGCCGAGGAACGCCAGGTCGAAGGCGGAGGTGTCGGACACGATCTGGTCGGCGTCGCCCCGGATCCACAGCACCGGCGGCTTGCTCTCCAGGTCGACGATGCCGGAGAGGTCGCAGACCGTCGGCGACATCGTGTTGAGCACGCCCCGCTCCCCCGGCGCCGCGCCCGGCCACGCCTCCGTGGGGACGGCGTCGCCCGGGTAGTGGTCGGCGCCGGTGCGGGTGGTGTTCATCGAGGCCACGAAGACGTCCTCGAGCTGCGGGTCCAGCGGCAGCGAGCCCGGGGCGACGTAGAACGCGCGCAGGATCGACCGCGGGCTCGTCGGGCTGTCGGCGGTGGTGTCGCCGGCCGCGATGGCGGCGACGAAGTCGGGGTTGGCCGCACCGGCGCCCGAGCCGCAGCCGCTCTCGTGCACCCGCCGACCCTCCGAGCCCGCCGTCCCGCCGAACCCGTAGGGCGAGACCGGCGCGACCAGCGCCAGCGACGCCACCCGGTCGGGGTGGTCGAGCAGGTACTGCAGGACGACGCCGGCGCCCATGCTCCACCCCACCAGGTGCACGCGGTCCAGGCCGAGGGTGTCGACCAGAGCGGCGACGTCGTCGGCCCAGTCGCGCAGCCCGCGGCGGGCGTCGATCGGCAGCGGGTCGGTGCCGCCGTAGCCGCGCAGGTCGACCGCGAGCGCCCGCACCCGGCCGGTCTCGGCCAGGGCCAGCAGCGGCTGCTGCCAGAACAGTGACGAGCTGACGTTGCCGTGCACGAACAGCACCGCCTCGCCCGGCCCGGCGATCCCGGTGCCCTCGGCGGCCAGCACCTGCTGGGTCAGCCGGGGTGTCTCCACCCGGGTCGCGGTGATGCCGGGCAGCAGGTGGTCGCTCATGCGGGCTCCTCGTGGTCGGGGACGGCGGCCCACCGTAACGATCACCGGCGCCCGGCGACAGGTGTCCGGCGCGACGTCGTCGGCTGCCCGGGACGCACAGCATCCGCACCTACAGTCGAGGGTGATGAGCTCCGCACGCACGGTCACCCGCCGCCCGTCGGCCGGGCCCCGGAAGAGGACGGCGGCGCGACCAGTGGTCCGCCGCCGACCGGCCCGCCGGGCGTCGAGGGGCCGCTCGAAGGGCTTCTCGCTCGGCAGGCTCACCCCCGCGCACCTGTGGCCGCCGCTGCTGATCGCGCTGGTCGTGCTGGTGGGGTTGGTCTGGGACGGCGACGGGCAGGACGTGCCCGTGGCCACCGCCCAGTGCACGCTGCCCGCCACCGGCATCACGCTCACCGCCGAGCAGATCGCCAACGCGCGCACGATCGCGCAGGTCGGCTGGGACCGCGGGCTGCCCGAGCGGGCCGTCGTCATCGCGCTGGCCACCGCGATGCAGGAGTCGCGGCTGCGCAACCTCGACTACGGCGACCGCGACTCCCTCGGCCTGTTCCAGCAGCGCCCGTCGATGGGCTGGGGCACGCCGGAGCAGGTGCAGGACCCCGTCTACGCGGCCGGCAAGTTCTACGACGGCCTCGTCCGGATCCCCGACTGGCAGACGCGACGCCTGACGGAGGCGGCCGACGCCGTCCAGCGCAGCGCCTTCCCGGAGGCGTACCAGAAGCACGAGGGGCTGGCGGTCGAGCTGACCAGCGCCCTCGCGGCCGACCAGCCGCTCTGCACCGAGGGCTGACTCAGAGGAGGACGCCGGCGACGGCGAGGCTCTCCTCCTCCACGCCGAGCCCGTCCTCGGCCGACCACAGCGCCGAGGTCACCGCGTAGACCGCCGTCCAGGCCCGCGCGCGGTCGACGTCGACGTCCATCGCCGGGCAGACGAGCCGCAGCCGCCGCTCCAGCAGCGCGGCCAGGGCGGCCCGCCCGGGCGGCAGCGTGCCCAGCGGGTTGAGCATCGCGACGGCGACGTCCAGCGCCGGCTCGGCCCAGACGCCGCGCGGGTCGATCGCCACCGCCCCGCCGGGCCCGCGCAGCACGTTGCCGTGGTGCAGGTCGCCGTGGCAGAGGACCGGGTCCCCGGCGGTGGCGAGCAGCTCGTCGCGCAGCCGGGCCGCGGCCGCGGTGAGCCCCGCCGGGAGCAGGGGGTGCCCGGCGGCCAGGTCCGCGAGGTCCGCGGGCTCCACCGCGACCGCCGGCCGCGACGTCCCGCCGCCGTGCAGCGCCCGCGCCACCGCACCGAGCAGCGGGAAGGCCTCGTCGTCCGGCACGCCTTCAAGGTCGGTGCCGGGACGCACCCGCTCGAGCAGCAGGGCGAGCGCGCCGGCACCGTCGAGGTCGGCGTCCAGCAGGCGCACCGCACCCGACCCGCCCCAGGCGGCCAGCACCCCGGCCTCGCGCTCGAGGTCGCGATCGGCGTTGCGGATGCCCAGCTTGAGCACCACGTCGTCGGGGCCGCGGCGCCCCGGGGCCACCCAGTGGTACTCGGCGGCGAACGGGGCGCCGAGCGTCAGCCCCCAGGCCCGGGCCCGGTCGCGCACCAGCGCGGGCAGGCGGTCGCACCAGGCGGCGCCGCGCTCGCCGTGGATCGCGGTCATCGCCGTCCGCAGCCGGGGCGGGACGACGACGCCGTCGCTCACGCGGTCAGGCGCTCCACGGCGGCCTCGATCCGCTCGTCGGTGGCGGTCAGCGCCATGCGGACGTGGCGGCCGCCGGCCGGGCCGTAGAAGGTGCCGGGCGCGGCCACGATGCCGCGGTCGGCCAGCCAGCCGATCGTCGTCCAGCAGTCCTCGTCGCGGGTGACCCACAGGTACAGGCCGGCGGCCGAGTGGTCGACCCGCGCGCCGGCCGCGCGCACCGCGGCCAGCAGCTTCGACCGGCGGGCCCGGTAGCGCTCCTTCTGCTCGGCCACGTGCGCGTCGTCGGCCAGGGCCGCGGCCATGGCCGCCTGCACCGGCCCGGGGACCAGCAGCCCGAGGTGGCGGCGCACCTCCCAGGCCCGCCGCACCAGCGCCGGGTCGCCGGAGAGCAGGCCGGCGCGGTACCCGGCGGCCGTGGACTGCTTCGACAGCGAGTGCACGGCGAGCAGGCCGGTGTGGTCGTCCCCGGCCACCGACGGGTGGAGCAGCGACCGCGGCTCGACGTCCCACCCGAGGGTCACGTAGCACTCGTCGGCGACGACGGGCACCCCGTGCCGGCGGCCCCAGGCCACCCACGCGCGCAGCTCGTCGTCGGTGAGCACCCGCCCGTGCGGGTTGCCCGGCGAGTTCAGCCAGACCAGCACCACCCCGGTGGCGTCGTCCGGCGGGACGTCGGACCGGCGCACCGCCAGCCCGGCCAGCACCGCTCCGACCTCGTACGTCGGGTAGGCGACCTCCGGGACGAGCACGGTGCCGCTGCCCGACAGCCCCAGCAGGGTGGGCAGCAGCGCGACCAGCTCCTTGGACCCGACGGTGGGGATCACCGACGGGTCCGGTCCGAGCGGGTCGGGCACGGTCACGCCGAGCCGGCGGCGCAGCCAGTCGGCGGCCGCCGTGCGCAGCGCCGCGGTGCCCAGCGCGGTCGGGTACCCGGGCGAGTTGGCACCCGCCGCGAGCGCCTGCTCCAGGACGGCGGGGGTGTCGTCGACCGGCGTCCCGATGGACAGGTCGACCACCCCGCCGGGGTGCCGGGCCGCGCGGGCCCGCGCCTCGCCCAGCGCGTCCCAGGGGAAGTCGGGCAGCCGGCGCGCGGCCGCTCCGGCCTCAGCCGTGGTCAGTGGCCCTCGCCCTGCGGGGGCAGCGCGGCGACCAGCGGGTGGTCCTTGCCCACCTTGCCGGTCTTGGCCGCGCCCCCGGGGCTGCCCAGGTCGGAGAAGAACTCCACGTTGGCGTTGTAGAAGTCCTTCCACTTGTCCGGGACGTCGTCCTCGTAGTAGATGGCCTCCACCGGGCACACCGGCTCGCAGGCGCCGCAGTCGACGCACTCGTCGGGGTGGATGTAGAGCATCCGGTCGCCCTCGTAGATGCAGTCCACCGGGCACTCGTCGATGCAGGCCTTGTCGAGGACGTCGACGCAGGGCTGGGTGATGACGTAGGTCACGGTGGGTCCTCCCGGGGCGCGTTGTTGCCGCCATAAGTATCACCTGCCCCCGCGGCCCCGGCGCGACCGGCCGACACCGGTGCCCTCTCCCCCGTCGGCGCGGGCCCCGCACGCCGGTCGGGCAGGATCGCCGCCGTGCCGGACGTCGCCGACCTCGAGCTGCTGACCGCCGCCACCTGGCGGGGCCTGGAGCGGGAGCGCTACGGCGACTGGCTGCTGCGCGCCGGGGGCGGGTTCACCGGCCGCGCGAACTCGGTGCTCGTGGTCGGGCAGCCGCCGGCCGGCCTGCCCGCGGCGGTCGACGCCGTCACCGGCTGGTACCGCGCGCGCGGGCTGCGGCCGCGCGCGCAGGTGCCGCTGCCCGGAGGCGGGGCCGCCGACGCCGCCTTCGCCGCGGCCGGGTGGCGGCGCGAGGAGGACACCGTCGTCCTCACCGCGCCGCTCGACGGCTGGCCGGCGGCCACGGCGCCCGTCGTCCTGGCGCCGGAGCCGGACGACGCCTGGCTGGACGCCTACCGCCACCGCGGGGCGGCGCTGCCGCCGGTGGCCCGCGCGGTCCTCACCGCGGCCGACGACCCGGTGTTCGCCGCCGTCCGGCTCGATCCGCCGCCCGCTCCCCTCGCCGCGGTGGCCCGCGGCGTCGTGGTCGACGGCTGGCTCGTGGTCACCGCCGTCACCGTCGACGAGCGCGCGCGGCGCCGCGGGCTGGCGACGTCGCTGATGGCCGAGCTGGCGGCGTGGGCGGCCGCGCGCGGCGGGCGCTCCTGCGTGCTGCAGGTGCTGGCGTCCAACGCCCCCGCGCTGGCGCTGTACGGCCGGTTCGGGTTCACCGAGCACCACCGCTACCACTACCGGTCGGCGACCGGCTGAGCCTCGACGGCCGGGGTGCCGCGTCGCCGCGGCGCGGCCAGCACCCGCCCGACGGCGAAGGCCGCGGCCACGACGCCGACCAGCAGGAAGACCAGGTTGACCACGCCGAGCGCGCCGCCTCCGGGGAGCAGCAGGTCGCCCTCGGGGCGGCGCTGCGCGGCGGCCAGCGCGACGGCGAGCCAGGCCAGCGCGGGCAGCACCGCGACGACGCGGGAGCCCGACAACCGGTGCGCGGTCGCCACCACCAGCAGGTTGCCGGCGACGGCGACGACGACCGAGACGGGCAGGAGCACGCCGCCCACCCGCAGCGGCAGCCAGAACACCTCGACCAGCGCCAGCCAGGTGGCGACGACGAGGGCGAGCAGCCCCCAGCCGACGAGCGCCAGCGCCCGCAGCGCCGTCACGGGGTCAGGCCGGCGAACAGGTCGTCCTCCCAGCCCTGCGGGTTCTCGCCGGCCGGGCCGCGGGCGCCGCGCACCAGCCGGTAGTACTCGGTGCCCAGCACCTCCTGGCCGAGGTTGTTCGACAGGGCGAAGAACGGTCCGTCGACGGTGATCTGCGTGGGGTGGGCCCGCAGGGCGGCGTCCTTGCGCGCGGCGTACGCGCGGGCGTCGACGGCGGCGGTGACGAGCTCGTCGGCGATGACGAAGTCGACCTCCTCGATGTCGCCGAGCCCCTCGAACGGCGAGGCCTCCCCCAGGGCCGCCATGGCCTCGATCCCCTGCTGGATCACCGAGCGCGGCATGGCGCACCAGTACACCTTGGCCACCTCCCACGGCTCGCCGAGCTCGGGGCGGAAGGCCGGGTCGGCGGCGAGGTCGACCGCGCGCATGGCCACCCGGTGGGCCTGGATGTGGTCGGGGTGGCCGTAGCCGCCGTTGGTGTCGTAGGTGACGAGGACCTGCGGCCGGACCTCGCGGACGACGGCGACGGCGTGCGCCGCGGCCTCGTCCAGGTCGGCGTTCCAGAACGCCCGCGGGTGCTGGTTGGCCGGCGTCCCCATCATCCCGGAGTCGCGGTAGCGGCCGGCGCCGCCGAGGAAGCGCACGTCGGTGACGCCGAGCGCGTCCATCGCCGCCCGCAGCTCCCAGATCCGGTAGCCGCCGAGCTGGTCGGCCTGGTCGGCGGCCAGCTGCGCGAGCTCGGGGACGAGCACCTCCCCCTCCTCGCCCAGCGTGCAGGTGAGCAGCGTGACCGAGGCCCCCTCGGCGACGTAGCGGGCCATCGTCGCCCCGTTGTTGATCGACTCGTCGTCGGGGTGGGCGTGCACGAGCAGCAAGCGACGGTCTGCGGTCACGCCCCCATCCTGCCGAACAGGCATAGGAGGCTATGCACACGGTTTCGGGGCGAGAAGCGTGTGCAGAGCCTCCTATGCCTCGTCGCTCACAGGACCTTCAGCGGCTCCGCGTAGTGGCAGCGGTTGGGGTGCCCGGCGCCGCGGTCCTCGAGCGCCGGCTCCTGGGCGATGCAGAGCTCGCGCTCGCTGTCGGAGAGCACGTGGGCGAACTTCTGGCAGCGGGTGCGGAACTTGCAGCCCGACGGCGGGTTGGCGGGGCTGGGCACGTCACCGCTGATGATGATCCGCTGCCGCTGCCGCTCCCGGCGCGGGTCGGGGAGCGGGATCGCCGAGAGCAGCGCCTGCGTGTACGGGTGCGCCGGCCGCTCGAACAGCTCGTCGCGGTCGGCGACCTCGATGATCCGGCCCAGGTACATCACCGCCACGCGGTCGGAGATGTGCCGGACCACCGACAGGTCGTGCGCGATGAACAGGTAGGACAGGCCGAGGCGGTCCTTGAGGTCCTCGAGCAGGTTGATCACGCCGGCCTGGATGGAGACGTCCAGGGCCGACACCGGCTCGTCGAGCACCAGCAGCTTGGGCTCCAGCGCCAGCGCGCGGGCGATGCCGATGCGCTGCCGCTGGCCGCCGGAGAACTCGGCCGGGTAGCGGTTGGTGTGCTCGGGGTTGAGCCCCACCTGCTCGACGAGCTCGCGCACCCGGCTGCGCAGCTCCTGGTCGCCCTTGGTCAGCCCGTGGATGATCAGCGGCTCGGCGACGATGTCGAAGACCGGCAGCCGCGGGTTGAGCGACGCGTAGGGGTCCTGGAAGACGATCTGGATGTCGCGCCGCAGCGGCCGCATCTGCTTGCGGTCGAGGCCGACGATCTCCTGCCCCATGAACTTCACCGAGCCGCCGGTGGCCGGCTGCAGGTTGAGGATCGCGCGCCCGGTCGTGGACTTGCCGCAGCCGGACTCCCCCACCAGCCCCAGCACCTCGCCGGGGTAGATGTCCAGGTCGACGCCGTCCACGGCGCGCACGGCGCCGACGGTGCGCTTGACCAGCCCGCCGCCCTTGATCGGGAAGTGCTTCTCCAGACCGCGCACCGACAGGATCGGCTCGCCGTCGCCCAGCGGGGCCGCGGCTCGGTCGGTGGTGGGGGCGGTCACTGCTGGCTTCCTCTCGGGCTGGTGACCGTGCCGGTCTCTCCCCCGGCGCGCGCGGTCGGCTCGGTCTGGTCGTGCGGCGGGGTGTCGCGGACGTCGCTGTCGCGGCCGAGCTCGGGAGCACCGGCGCCGTCGGCCGGGTACGCGCCGTCGCCGAGCAGGGTGTCGGCGCTGGTCTCGTCGAAGACCTCCGCGGCGTGGCCGTGCGCCTTCTCCACGATCTCGGTGCGGATGCAGGCGGCGGTGTGGTCACGGCCGACCCCGATGAGCGGCGGCTCGGCGGCGTCGCACTCGGGGATGTGCAGCGGGCAGCGGGGGGCGAACGGGCAGCCGGGGGGCATGTTCACCAGCGACGGCGGCGACCCGACGATCGGCGTCAGCCGCTCGCGGCTGGAGCTGTCCAGCCGCGGCAGCGAGCCGAGCAGCCCGAGGGTGTAGGGCATCCGCGGCTCGTAGTAGATGTCCTCGACGCTGCCCACCTCGACCGGCCGGCCGGCGTACATGACCAGCACGCGGTCGGCGACGCCGGCGACGACGCCCAGGTCGTGGGTGATGAGCACCATCGCCGCGCCGGTCTCCTCCAGCGCCTTGCCCAGGACCTCCAGGATCTGCGCCTGGACGGTGACGTCGAGGGCGGTCGTCGGCTCGTCGGCGATGATCACGTCCGGCTGGTTCGCCATGGCGATCGCGATGACCACGCGCTGGCGCATGCCGCCCGAGAACTCGTGCGGGTACGAGCGGGTGCGCGCCGCGGCGTTCGGGATGCCGACCAGCTCGAGCAGCTCGGTGGCCCGGGCGGCGGCGGCCTGCCGGGACAGCCGCTTGTCGTGGACCCGCAACGTCTCCTCGATCTGGTAGCCCACGCGGTAGACGGGGTCCAGGGAGGTCATCGGGTCCTGGAAGATCATCGAGATGCCCTTGCCCCGGACCCGCGACATCGACGGGTCGGACTGGCCGAGCAGCTCCTGGCCGCGGTAGCGCACCGAGCCGGTGATCCGCGCCGACGCCGGCAGCAGCCCCATGACCGCCAGCGACGTCACCGACTTGCCCGAGCCGGACTCGCCGACGATGCCGAGCACCTCACCGGAGCGCAGCGTGTAGTCCACGCCGCGCACGGCGTGGACGAGCCCGTCCTGGGTGGGGAAGTCCACCCGCAGGTCGCTGACCTCGAGCAGGGGGGCGGTCGGGTCGAAGCCGGGCAGGCTGTGCGCCCGCTCGGGCTGCAGGGTGCCGACGGAGGTCGCGCCGGTGGGCGCACCGTCGTTCAGGGACATGGAGCTCCTTCTCAGGCCCGCACGCGGCGGTTGCTCGGGTCGAAGGCATCGCGGATCCCGTCGCCGATCAGGTTGATCGACAGGACGATGACCAGCAGCGTGATGCCGGGGAAGTAGAAGAGCCAGGGGCGGGTGCTGGCGGCCTGGACGCCGTCGGAGACCAGCCGGCCCAGCGACGTCTGGTTGGCGCCGTTCACGCCGAAGCCGAGGTAGGTCAGCGACGCCTCGAGGATGATCGCCGTCGCCGCGGCCAGCGTCGTCCAGACGATCAGCGACCCGAGCGCGTTCGGGATCAGGTGCTTGAAGATGATCCGCGAGTTGGAGGCGCCCAGGGCGTGCGCGGCCTCGACGTACTCCTTCTCGCGCAGCGAGAGGAACTGGCTGCGGACGATCCGGGCGAGGTCCAGCCAGCCGAACAGGCCGAGGATGATGCCGACCCCCAGGGGGGTCCGCGCGCCCGGGAAGTTGCTCGCGACGACGAGCAGGACGACGAGCAGCGGCACGGTCAGGATCAGGTCGACGATCCGCATCAGCACGCTGTCGACCCACTTGCCGAAGTAGCCGGCCAGCGAGCCGACGAGCACGCCGAGCGGCAGCGCGATGGCGACGAACAGCAGCACGATGAACATCGACCGCTGCACGCCCTGCATGAGGCCGGCGAGCACGTCACGGCCGATCTCGTCGCTGCCGAGCAGGTAGCCGGCGGTGCCCGGGGGCACCGACTGCGCGTCGCGGTTCTGGGTGCCGTACTCCACGCCCTGCACGAGCGGCCCGACGAAGCCGAACAGCAGCATGAGCACGAAGATCACCAGGCCGGTCATCCCGACCTTGTTGTGCAGGAAGTGCCGGACGATCTGCTGACGCTGGCTGCGGGCCTGGACCGTGAACTCGCGGTCGGCGCCGCCCCCCTGCGGCGTGCCGGGCTCGGCCGGGACCGGCGAGCCGGCGGTCGCGGTGGTGGCCTGGGTGGTGGCCATGTCCCTCTTCTCTCTCTGGTCCTCGGCGCGTCAGGCGAGGCGGATACGCGGGTCGAGGACCGCGTAGAGGATGTCGGCGATCAGGTTGAAGAGGACGACGAACGCGGCGCTCACCAGGAGCCAGCCCAGCACCACGTTGATGTCGTTGTTCCCGATGCCGTTCGACAGCAGGTACTCCCCCATGCCGTGCCAGACGAACACCTGCTCGGTGATGACGGCGCCGCCGAAGAGCGTGCCGATGCCGAGCGCGACCACGGTCGTGAGCGGGATGAGCGCGTTGCGCAGGCCGTGCCGCAGGACCGTGCGCCGGTAGGTCAGGCCCTTGGCGCGGGCCAGGCGCATGTAGTCGGAGCCGAGCACGTCGAGCATCGCCGCGCGCTGGAATCGGCTCCAGGCGGCGAAGGTGAGCAGCGCGAGGCTCACGGTCGGCAGCACCAGGTGGCCCAGCCGGTCCATCCAGATCTCGCTGCCGGTGGCGTAGAGCTCGATGCCCGGTGTCTGCTCGCCGATGGTGAAGAGCACCTGCCGGCCGAACAGGTCGTTGATGCCCCCGGCCACGAACTCCTTGAGCAGCGCGGCGAACCAGAAGGTGGGCAGCGCGATCAGCAGGTAGGCCAGGAACGTGAAGGCGTAGTCGGAGGGCTTGTACTGCCGGACGGCGCCGATGACGCCGACCACGATCGCCAGGATGACCGCCAGGATGATCGCGATCAGGATCATCCGCCCGGTGACGAGCAACCGCCCCGGCAGCTCGTTGACGACGGGCGTGCTGTTGACCGTCTGCCCGAAGTCCCCCTGCACCACCCCGGTGAGCCAGTTCCAGTAGCGGACGAAGAAGTTGTCGTTGAGGCCCAACTCCTCGCGCAGGTTGTTGAAGAACGACTCCGGGGGACGCGGCTGGAGGGTGTAGTACCGCGAGAGCGGGTCGAAGCTGGCGGCGCAGAGCGCGAAGACGAGGAACGAGCTCGCCAGCAACACGAAAACGGCTCCGATGATCCGTCTGATCGTGAAGAAGAGCACCGAGGCACCTTACGCCGGGAGCGGAAGTCCTCCGGTGGGAGAGCCGCCGCTCGGGAGATCCACGCAGCTGCCGGGATCGGGCCGGCAATCCTGACTGCGGACGCGGAATGGTGGTGGTTCGAGGGTCGTACGCCGCGGCCCCCGGGGCAACTTGCGCCGGGGGCCGCGGTCGTACCCGCCCGTGCGGGCGGTCGTGCACGAGTGGACCGTCACCGGTCCTGGGGGGGGGGGGGCGGGGGGGGGGCCGCGCCCCCCCCCCCCCCGCCCCCCCCCCCCCCCCCCCACCCCCCCCCCCCCCCCCCCCCCCCCCCCCCCCCCC